>PHAV01000001.1 GCA_002841765.1 Deltaproteobacteria bacterium HGW-Deltaproteobacteria-4
GAACATGAAGGAAATCGTTGTCGCAAAACCTGACGGCACCATAATGGTAGCGACAAACAAAAAGTTTGAAGGCAAGCCAGTAACCGACATATTTCCTGCATCGGTGCTGCAGGAAGACACGTTGACGGTTAGTTCTCTGGAAAACCGGGACATCATGGTAGCGTCTCCGGTCATGGGATTAAGTGACAAAGTGGGGGTTTTGATACTGCTTTACACCCCGCAGAGTTACAGCCTGCAAGTCCCGTAATCCTGGCAGTTCATCGACTTCATTGGCACCTATTTGCAGGTGGCAAGATTAATTTCAGGACCCTCCTGCTGCAGACAGCGGATCTTTCCGCCTGCCTAGAGGTCATCCTGCTCACCGACGGAGGTCGCCAGGGGAAAATTATGGACACAACTATGAGCGCAATCAGTGTTCGTTTTCCCGATTCGATCCTTAAAACGGCCAAAGAAGCTGCCACGTTCTTGCGTCTTCCGAGGACATTGTTCACCTCAATCCTCTTAGCTCCCTGCTCCCTGCCGGTTATCCGATCGGCGGTTGCAAACGGCCTTTGAACCGGTACTCTATAGTGTGCCCGTTGTGATTAACCGTTAAGTCGGTGCTAACTCAGGAGTGAAGCATGGAATGGTACCAGATGGATGCCCGCCAGGCGCTGGAAGCCTGCACCTCGATCGAAGAGGGACTCTCCAGTGAGGAGGCGGCGCGGCGTCTTATAGAGTATGGCCCCAACAAGTTGGCCGAGGGCGAGGAGCTCAGCCGGCTGAAGATCCTCCTGCACCAGTTCACCAGTCCCCTTATCTATATCCTGCTGATTGCGGCCGTCGTCACCTTTCTTTTGGGCGAATATATCGACACCGGCGTGATTATGGCGGTGGTGCTGTTGAATGCGATCATCGGCTATATTCAGGAATTTAAAGCCGAGGAGAGTGTTCGCGCCCTGAAAAATCTCCTTGTGGCCAAAGCGCGGGTCCTTCGTGACGGACATGAAAAGGAGATCCCCGGAGTTGATCTCGTGCCGGGGGATATTGTCCTTCTGGCTTCAGGGACGCGGGTGCCGGCTGACCTACGGCTCCTTCATGCCAACGAACTGCGGATTGATGAAGCGATGCTGACCGGCGAGTCGCTGCCGGTGGGAAAGAAGGTTGCGACGATTGCAGAAGAAGGATTGACGCCGGCGGATCAGCTCAATATGGCTTTCATGGGGACGGCTGTAGTCAACGGCCGGGCCAGGGGAGTGGTCACCGGGACGGCCGGCAGTACTATTCTCGGCGGTATTGCTGACGAGGTTCGGGAGATCGGACTGGTCAAGGCGCCGATCCAGGAAAAGATCGAGAAATTTTCAAAAAAAGTCGGGTTGATCGTCCTGGGGACTGCGGTGGGACTCTTTTTCCTTGGGTTGTTGATGGGCAACAGCATCAAGGAGATGTTCCTGATCGCCGTGGCTGCCGCAGTCGGGGCAATTCCCGAGGGTTTGCCGATTGTGGTGACCATTACCATGGCGGTGGGAGTGGCGCGCATGGCGCGCAAAAATGCCATTGTACGTAAATTGCCGGCTGTCGAAACCCTTGGCAGCACTACGGTCATCTGTTCCGATAAGACAGGTACTCTCACCCGTAACGAGATGACCGTCACCCGACTTTTGGCCGGAAAGCAAATCTACAGCGTCAGCGGCAGCGGCTACGAACCGGTGGGAGAGATTCTGCCGGTTGGCAATGACGTTGCCGCCTCCGGTGAGTCTCTGGCCGTCCTTTTACGTATCGGCCTCCTTTGTAACGAATCGGATATTTATGAGGAGGATGGACTCTTTAAGGTCGATGGTGATCCCACTGAGGGGGCATTGATTGTCGCCGCCCTTAAGGGGGGATTAAATATCGCCGGGGAGAAGGGGGCTTACCGCCAGCTGGCACTTGTTCCGTTTGAGTCGGAGCGGGGCTGGATGGCCACTCTGCATCAAGTTGACGGTGAGAAGCTGATCCTGGTCAAAGGGGCGCCGGAACGGGTGGTGGAGATGTGTGCCGCCAGTCGGGAGGAGATTGAAAAGGTATTGCGGAGCGCCACCGCCTTTGCCGGCGAGGGGATGCGGGTACTGGCCTTTGCCTGGAAAGAGGCCCCCGCTGAAATGGATGACCTGACCCATTTCGACGCGGAGAGCGGTTTAACCCTGGCCGGTCTGCAGGGGATGATCGACCCGCCCCGGAGCGAGGCAGTCGAGGCTATTTCCGGTTGCAAGCAGGCGGGGATACGGGTGGTGATGATCACCGGCGACCATGCCGTGACCGCTCAGGCCATCGCGGCAGAATTGCGGATTATCGATGAGGGCGGCGGGGTTCTGACCGGTCAGGAACTGGAGGGGATGGACGATGATGAACTCTTTGCCAAAGTACGGAAGGTCTCGGTCTATGCCCGGGTCGCCCCGGTCCATAAGCTGCGTATCACCCGCCAGCTGATTCGCCACGGCGAGGTGGTCGCCATGACCGGTGACGGCGTTAATGATGCCCCGGCTCTCAAGGCCGCGCATATCGGTATCGCCATGGGGATCACCGGCACCGATGTCGCCAAGGAGGCTTCGGACATGGTGCTGACCGATGATAACTTTACCAGCATCTTCAGTGCCGTCCGCGAAGGCCGGATCGTCTTTGACAACCTGCGCAAAGTTATCTTCTTCCTTATCCCTACCGGAGTGGCCGACATCCTGTCGATCGCCGCCTCGGTGGCGCTCGGTCTGCCGCTCCCCTTTATCCCGGCGCAGATCCTCTGGATCAACCTGGTGACCAACGGCATGCAGGATGTGGCCCTGGCTTTTGAGCCGGCGGAGAAGGGGGTGCTCAACCGTCCGCCGCGGAATCCGCAGGAAGGGATCATGTCGCGTTTGCTGATCGAGCGGACGATCCTGGTAGGGCTGGTCATTACCACCGGTGTCATCCTGACCTTTATGACGGCACTCAATGGGGGCGCTTCTTTGGAGCATGCCCGCACCTTGACGGTGACCACCATGGTTCTCTTTCAATTTTTCCAGGCCTGGAACTGTCGCTCGGAGACCGAGTCGATTTTCCGAATAAATGCCATGAGCAACCCGATCCTTTTTTACAGCATGATCGCCGCGGCCATTGCCCAACTCGCCTTTATTTATGCTCCGCCCCTGCAGTGGATCTTCCGCACCGTGCCGCTCACCGGCATCGAGTGGCTGCGGGTGCTTGGTGTTTCGGTCACAGTCGTGCTGGTGGTGGAGATCGACAAATGGCTGCGGCGGCGCAATAGCGCACAGCAAAACAACCCTCAACCCAAAGGAGAACAAACATGAGCAGCAGAGACGAGTATGTACGCAAGATGCAGGAAAAACTGGCAGAATTGAATGCCGATATCGACAAACTGGCCGGAAAGGCCAACGAGGTCTCGGCCGAGCTGCGCAGCGAATACAACGAGCAGATGGCGACTTTAAAGGAGAAACAGGCAGCCGCCCGACAGAAGATCGAGGAGGCGCAGAAGGCGGGTGAGAGTGCCTGGCAGGATCTGAAGGCGGGGATGGACTTGGCCTGGACCGCTATCGGCGAATCGATCGACTCGGCTAAATCCCGTTTCAAATAGATCTCTTCCTCAAGTTTCGGTTGTCGTACGATAGTTGCGCGGAAGAGTCCGATTGGCTCTTCCGCGCAATTCCGGAGAAAAAACCATGCACTGGCATCAAAAAGAGATCAAGGAGATCATCGCCGAACTCGGAGCTTTGCCGCAGGGTTTGACGACGGAGGAGGCCGCGCGCCGCTTGCTGGAGCACGGCCCCAACGAATTGATTGAAAAGAAGAAAAAGACACTGGCGATGATGCTGGTCGACCAGTTTCGCGACTTCATGATCCTGGTTCTGATCGCCGCCGCTATCATCTCCGGTGTCATCGGCGAAGCGACCGACACGATTGCGATTATCGTTATCGTTCTGCTCAACGCCGTCATCGGTTTTGTCCAGGAATACCGGGCGGAAAAGGCCATGGCCCTGCTCAAGAAGATGTCGGAACATTCCGCTCTGGTGTTGCGCGACGGTACGCCGACGACGGTGCCGGCGGCACAGCTCGTCCCCGGTGATGTGGTGATTCTCGAAGCCGGCAAGGTCGTACCGGCAGATATGCGCCTGATCGAGGTGGCGCAGCTGAAGATCGAAGAAGCGAATCTCACCGGCGAATCTCTGCCGGTGGAGAAAATCGTCGACCACCTGGACGATGAGCACCTGCCCCTCGGTGACCGGAAGAATATGGTTTACAAAGGGACGATCGTCACCTATGGCCGCGGTCAGGGGGTGATCGTGGCGACCGGCATGGCGACGGAGTTGGGGAAGATTGCGACCCTCCTGCAGGATGAAGCCGAGGTCAAAACCCCTTTGCAGAAGCGGCTCGCTACCTTTGGGCAGAAGCTGGCACTGGTTGTTCTCGCGATCTGCGCCATCATCTTTGGCGTCGGCCTGCTGCGGGGTGAACCGCCTCTTCTCATGCTCCTCACTGCCATCTCCCTCGCGGTTGCCGCTATCCCTGAAGCTCTGCCGGCGGTGGTGACCATCTCCCTGGCTCTCGGCGCCCGTAAGCTGGTGCGGCAGAATGCCCTGATCCGTAAACTGCCGGCGGTCGAAACTCTCGGCTCGGTTACCTATATCTGCTCGGATAAGACCGGCACCCTGACTCAGAACAAAATGACGGTGGAAGAGATTTATGCCGACGGCACGCTCCACACCGGTGCGGAGTTGGGGAAGGGAGAGCGGATCGAGCTCTTTACCGCCCTGGCGATGAGCAATGATGCGGAGCTTGGTGCGGCCGAGACAATGATTGGTGACCCGACGGAAGTAGCCCTTTATGATATCGCCGCACTGCATGGTTTTGACAAAAAGGATCTGGAGAAAGTCTATCCGCGCGTCGCTGAGATCCCTTTCGATTCCGAACGCAAATGCATGACGACCTTTCATGAAATCCCTGCCGATGCGCCTTTTCTGATCCGCAGAGCAAATTCACCCCTCCCTTTGACAAAGGGGGGCGGGGGGGGATTCGTCTCCCTGACCAAAGGCGCCATTGATGTCCTCCTCGATAAATCTACCAAGGTTTTGACGCATGACGGCTTGCAACCGGTCGATAGCGGGGAGTTGGAGAAAGTCAACGAGCGGATGTCCGCTGACGGCCTGCGTGTCCTTGGCATGGCTATGCGCATCTGGGAGACTCTGCCGACGGATTTAACTCCGGAGCTGGTCGAAAAGGAACTGATTATCCTCGGTCTGGTGGGGATGATGGATCCGGTGCGGGAAGAAGCGCAAGAGGCAGTGCGCTTATGCAAAAGCGCCGGGATCAAAGCGGTGATGATTACCGGTGACCATCCGCTGACCGCCACGACCATCGCCGGCCGTCTCGGAATTCTGGAGGAAGGGAGCAAGGCGGTTCTCACCGGCCGGGAACTGGAAGCGCTCACCCTGGAAGAGTTTGAAGAGCGGGTGGAAGATATCCGTGTCTACGCCCGGGTGGCGCCGGAGCAGAAGCTCAAGATCATCAAGGCGTTGCAGGACAAGGGGCAGTTCGTCGCCATGACCGGCGACGGCGTCAACGATGCACCCGCCCTCAAGCGCGCCGACATCGGCATTGCCATGGGGATCACCGGCACCGACGTCTCCAAGGAAGCGGCACACATGATCCTCCTTGATGATAACTTTGCCACCATCGTCAAGGCGGTGAAAGAGGGGCGGCGGATCTTCGACAATATCCGCAAGTTCATCAAGTACACCATGACCAGTAATTCCGGCGAGATCTGGACGATCTTCCTTGCCCCCTTTCTCGGCCTCCCCATCCCTCTCCTGCCGATCCATATTCTCTGGATCAACCTGGTCACCGACGGTCTCCCCGGCCTCGCCCTGGCGGTGGAGCCGGCGGAGAAGGGGATCATGGAGCGGCCGCCGCGCCATCCGCAGGAAAGTATCTTTGCCGGCGGTCTCGGCCTCCACATTATCTGGGTCGGCCTCCTCATGGGGGGCGTTGCCCTCGCCACCCAGGCCTGGTCGCTACACGATGGTAGCTCCCATTGGCAGACCATGGTCTTTACCGTCCTTTGTCTCAGTCAGATGGGGCATGTGCTGGCGATCCGTTCCGGACGGGAGTCGTTTTTCAGCCAGGGCATCTTCAGTAATAAACCGTTGACCGGGGCGATTTTGCTCACCTTTGCCCTGCAAATGGCGACCATTTATGTGCCACTACTGCAACCGATCTTCAAGACCAAGGCGCTGACGTTGGCCGAACTGGCCCTGACCCTGGCTCTCTCCTCGCTGGTCTTCTTTGCTGTCGAGATCGAAAAGTGGCTGAAGCGGCGGCGGGGGTAAAAGACGACTTTCCCGCGTCCTCGTAGCTGGACATTCTCAACCTTTATGGTTATCATCCCACAACTTTAGTGCAGGAGAGGGCTCCTGCCCGCTCCCTTGAATTTTTCCAGCGAATCAATCAACCGGGCAAACGATGATTCTTATCAAAAAAGGTCTTGACCTTCCCCTTGCCGGCAAACCTGTCCAGCGCATCGACGCCGGCGCCGCGGTGCAACGCGTGGCGCTGCTGGCGCACGACTATCCCGGCATGAAGCCGACGATGCTGGTGCAGGAAGGGGAGCGGGTCAAGCTCGGCCAACCCCTCTTCAGTGACAAAAAGAATCCCCGCGTCCATTATACTGCACCGGGATGCGGCGTCGTTAACGCGATCAATCGCGGCGAACGGCGGGCTTTTATCTCCACGGTCATCACGCTGGATGGCGACGATGAAGTCTCCTTCCCGGTCTGCAAGGCGGCGGAAATTCCCTCCCTCGCCGCCACCGAGATCGAAGAGCGTCTCCTTGCTTCCGGTTTGTGGACGGCGTTACGGAGTCGTCCTTTCAGCAAGGTACCAATCCCCGGCACCCGGCCGGCGGCGATCCTGGTCACCGCCATCGACACCAACCCCCTGGCGGCGGATCCGGCCCTGGTCATCAATGAACAACGCGATTACTTTGCCGCCGGTTTGAGTGCGCTGCGGACCCTGACCGCTGGCAAGGTTCATCTCTGTCACGCTGCCGGCGTCAACCTTCCGCTTCCGGCCGGGATCAATCCCGCTGTTTTCTCCGGCCCGCATCCGGCCGGGCTCGTCGGCACCCATATTCATTTTCTCGAAGCGGTCGATCTGAAACGGTCGGTCTGGCATCTCGGCTATCAGGATGTCATCGCTATCGGCGCCCTCTTCCTGACCGGCCGTATCAGGGTTGAGCGGATCGTCGCCCTGGCTGGCCCGCAGGTGCAGAATCCTCGCCTTCTCCGCACCCGCCTTGGTGCCGATCTGGCGGAGCTGACTGCCGGCGAGCTCCGCGAAGGCGAGAATCGCCTGATCTCCGGTTCCGTCCTCTTCGGCCACGCGGGCGTCGGCGAGATCGCTTTTCTCGGTCGCTATCATCAGCAAATTTCAGTTATCCGCGAAGAGCGGGAAAAGAAATTTCTCGATTGGCTCCTCCCCGGTTTCGACAAATATTCGATCAAGCCCCTCTTCGCTTCATCGCTGCTGCCGACCCACGGCCTCCCCTTAAGGACCGAGACCCACGGCAGCCATCGCGCCATGGTGCCGATCGGTGCCTTTGAAAAGGTCATGCCCCTGAATCTGCAGATCACCTGGCTCCTGCGCTCCCTCCTCGCCGGTGATACTGAAATGGCGCAAAGTCTCGGCGCTTTGGAGCTCGATGCCGAGGATCTTGCTCTTTGCAGTTACGTCTGTTCCGGCAAGAACGATTACGGCGAGCATCTGCGCCGGATTCTTGACAAGATTGAAGAGGAGAGCGCATGAAAAAACTCCGGTCTCTCCTTGACAGGGTGGCGCCGCACTTCCAGCCCGGCGGCAAGCTGGCCCGGCTCTTTCCCCTTTATGAAGCGGCGGACACTTTCCTCTATTCGCCTGGCGAGGTGACCACCGGTTCCCTGCATGTGCGCGATGCCATGGATCTCAAGCGGGTGATGGTCACGGTGGTGATTGCCCTCCTCCCCTGTTTTTTTATGGCCCTCTTGAATACCGGTTATGAAGCGGACCGGGTTCTTCAGTTGGACGGTGGACTCCCTGGCGGCTGGCGCGGCGATCTCCTGAATATGCTCGGTTTTCGCGGTGATCCCGTGAGTCTGGTCGATAATCTCCTGATGGGGGCGGTCTGGTTTGTGCCGGTCTATCTCGTTACCAATATTGTCGGTGGATTCTGGGAGGTTCTTTTTGCCGTTGTCCGCAAGCACGAGATCAATGAAGGTTTTTTAGTGACGGGCTCCCTCTTCCCTTTGATCTGTCCGCCGACCATTCCCCTTTGGCAGGTTGCGCTCGGCATCACCTTCGGGGTGGTGATCGGTAAAGAAATTTTCGGCGGCACCGGCAAGAACTTCATGAACCCGGCTCTGGCCGGGCGGGCCTTTCTCTACTTTGCCTATCCTGCCCAGAACAGCGGCGACAAGAACTGGATTGCCGTTGACGGCTACACTTCCGCCACTCCGTTGGCGCGTGCAGCAGAGGGGGGGATGGAGGCGGTCACCGCTTCCGTCACCTGGATGGAAGCTTTCATCGGCATCATCCCCGGCTCGATGGGGGAGACTTCGACCCTCGCCTGCCTCATCGGTGCGGCGATCCTCTTGGTCACCGGCGTCGCTTCCTGGCGGATCATGCTGGCTTGTGTCCTCGGCGCCTCTTTCCTGGCCACCCTCTTTACCGTGGTTGGCAGCGCCACCAATCCGATGTTCGGCCTCCCCTTTTACTGGCACTTTGTCCTCGGCGGCTTTGCTTTCGGAACGGTCTTCATGACCACTGACCCGGTCTCCGGGGCGATGACGCCGCAAGGGCAGTGGTACTACGGGTTACTCATCGGCGCCATGTGTATCCTCATCCGCGTTGTCAATCCGGCTTTCCCCGAGGGGATGATGCTCGCCATCCTCTTTGGTAACCTGTGTGCCCCTCTTATCGACCATCTCGTCCTCAGGCGTCATATTCAGCGAAGGGGGCTGCGTCATGTCGAGGGATAGTACGCGCAAAGTCCTGACCGTCGCCTTTCTTGTCTGCCTGGTCTGTTCGATCCTTGTTTCGGTGGCCGCCATCGGGTTGAAGCATCGGCAGGAGCAGAATCAGGAAGAAGAGAAGCGGCGCAATATCCTGCAGATTGCCGGTCTTTACGATCCTGCCAGGTCTGTCGATGAACAGTTCAAGAAGGTCAGTAGTCGCAGCGTCGATCTCGCCAGCGGCCAGTTTGTCACTGCGAGTGCCGCCGGCAGCCCCTATGTTATCCCTCTGGCGCAGGATTTTGCCGGGATCAAGGTCCGCCCCCGTAGCATGGAGGTCTATCTTGTCGAGGAGGACGGCACATTGCAGCAGATGATTCTGCCGGTCTATGGCAAGGGGCTGTGGTCGACGATGTACGGTTTCATCGCTCTGGCCCCCGATCTCACCACCGTCAGCGGCTTCGGATTTTACCAGCACGGCGAGACCCCCGGTCTTGGCGGCGAGATCGACAACCGCAGCTGGCTCGCCAAGTGGCCGGGAAAGCAGGTCTACAATGAGCAGGGCGAAGTCAAGCTGAAGGTCCTCAAAGGGCCGGTCGATGCCGACAACGTCAATGCCCGGTATCAGATCGACGGTATCTCCGGCGCCACCCTCACCGCGCGCGGGGTCAGCAATCTGATTGCCTACTGGCTGGGGGAGAACGGCTATAAACCTTTCCTGGCCGGACTGCGTAAGGATGGAGGCATGCAACCATGAGTTCTTACAAAGAGACCCTGTTAAATCCGATCTTTAATAAAAACCCCATCACCCTTGAGGTGCTTGGTATCTGCTCGGCGTTGGCAGTCACTTCAAAGCTGGAGACGGTGGTGGTCATGGCGCTGGCGGTGACGATGGTTGTCGCTTTTTCCAATTTGTCTGTCAGTCTGCTCCGTAATCAGATTCCCGGCAGTATCCGCATCATCGTCCAGTTAACGATCATCGCCACCCTGGTCATCATTGTCGATCAGTTCCTCAAGGCATATGCTTTCTCGATCAGCAAGCAGCTCTCGGTCTTTGTCGGACTGATCATCACCAACTGCATCGTCCTCGGGCGGGCTGAAGCTTTTGCCATGAAGAATCCGCCCCTCCTCAGCTTTGTCGACGGTATCGGCAACGGCATCGGTTACAGTGTCGTTCTGTTGATCGTCGGCTTTTTTCGCGAGCTCCTCGGTTCCGGAAAACTCTTCGGTGCGACGATCCTGAAGACGGTCAGTGAAGGAGGTTGGTACCTCCCCAACGGTCTCTTCCTGCTGCCGCCGAGCGCCTTCTTCCTGATCGGGCTGATCATCTGGGCCCTCCGTTCCTGGAAAACCACGCAGGTCGAGAGGGAGGGATAAAGATGGAACATTACCTCAGCCTCCTGCTGCGCTCGATCTTCATTGAAAATATGGCACTCGCCTTCTTTCTCGGTATGTGTACGCTCCTGGCGGTCTCGAAAAAGGTCGATGCCGCCATCGGTCTGGGGGTGGCGGTGGTGGTGGTGCAGACGATCACCGTGCCGGTGAATAACCTGATCTACAAGTTCCTGCTCAAAGCCGGCGCCCTGGCCTGGCTTGGTCTCGGCGATCTCGACCTTACTTTTATCGGTTTGATCTGTTATATCGGCGTGATTGCGGCGATGGTGCAGATTCTCGAAATGGTTCTCGATCGCTTCTTTCCGGCCCTCTATAATGCCCTTGGCGTCTTTCTTCCCCTCATTGCCGTTAACTGCGCCATCCTCGGCGGCTCCCTCTTCATGGTCGAGCGGGAATATAACTTTCCCGAAAGTGTCGTCTTCGGCTTTGGCAGCGGTCTCGGCTGGGCTCTGGCGATCACTCTGCTGGCGGCTATCCGGCAAAAACTCAAATACAGCGATGTGCCGGATGGTCTGAAAGGGCTCGGCATCACCTTCATGATCATGGGGCTGATGGCTCTTGCCTTCATGTCCTTCTCCGGGATTCAGTTATGAGCGCCATCCTCCTCGGCATCCTGATGTTCACCGGGATTATCATGGCGCTGGTGGCCCTGATCCTCCTCGCCCGGGCCCGTCTCCTCCCTGGGGGAGAGGTCGTCCTGACCATCAATCATGACCCGGAAAAGAGCATCACCGTTTCTCCCGGCGGCAAGCTGTTGTCCGTCCTCGCCGACCACAAAATCTTCATCCCTTCCGCTTGTGGCGGTGGCGGCACCTGCGGCCAGTGCAAGGTGAAGATTCCGGCCGGTGGCGGTGATATCCTGCCGACCGAGACCGCCCATATCAATAAACGGATGGCGCGGGAAGGTTACCGTCTGTCCTGCCAGGTCGGGGTCAAGCAGGATCTGGCGCTGGAGCTGCCGGCGGAGATCTTCGCCATCCGCCAGTGGCGCTGTAAGGTCCGCTCCAACCACAATTGCGCCACCTTTATCAAAGAGTTGGTCCTCGAACTTCCGGCCGGAGAGGAACTCGATTTCCGCGCCGGTGGCTACATCCAGATTGAGGCCCAGCCGCATGTTGTTGAATACAAAGAGATGGCGATCGAAGAAGAGTACCGCGCCGATTGGGATCGCATGAACCTGTGGCGCTATCGCTCCGAAGTCAAAGAGCCGATCATGCGTGCTTACTCCATGGCCAACTACCCGGAAGAGCAGGGGATTGTCATGCTTAATGTCCGCGTCTCGCCGCCGCCGCCGTCTGTCCCGGATGCGCCGCCGGGGCAGATGTCCTCCTTTATCTTCAATCTCAAACCGGGGGATGAGGTAACGATCTCCGGTCCCTTTGGTGAATTCTTTGCCAAGGAGACGAATGCCGAGATGATCTTTATCGGCGGCGGCGCCGGCATGGCCCCCTTGCGGTCACATATCTTCGATCAGCTCAAGCGTTTGCACAGCCAACGGAAAATCTCCTTTTGGTACGGTGCCCGCAGTCTGCGTGAAGCCTTTTATGTCGAGGAATTCGAGGCGTTGGCCGCCGCGCACGATAACTTCAGCTGGCACCTTGTCCTCTCTGATCCCCAGCCGGAAGATAACTGGAGCGGTGCGGTCGGTTTTGTTCATCATTTCCTCCTCAGCAGTTATCTCAAGGATCATCCTACCCCGGAGGATTGCGAGTATTATCTCTGCGGCCCGCCGATGATGACCAGGGCGGTGGTCGAGATGCTGGAAAACCTTGGCGTTGAAGGGGACAACATCCTCTTTGACAATTTCGGTTTGTAACCGCGTACCGGGAGTCGACCATGCGTTTTGCTCAGACCCGCGATATCCTTCAGCACCAGGTGGCCCCTTATCACCGCACCGTCAGTCAGCATTATCAGGATTTTTCCGGGCAGGAGATCTCCCCCCGCAATCAGTTGATGCTCGACTACCTCATTGATCATGAACTGCGCTTGGCGCTGGCGATTCATGACTTCATGGAAGCGGCTCACCCCGGAGCCCTTGACTACTGGTTCAAGCGGATTGAAATCCCCTTCCCGGCGGCGAACTCCGGGGTTCTGACCGATGCCTGCCGCACGGATCTCGATGCTCTGGTCGGAGCGGCCATCTGTTACAAAACAGCGCTGATCGCTTTTTATGGACATCTCCTGCAAAACTGCGATGACGCCAAAGCCGCACACCTCTTTCAAACCCTGAAAGATCAAGAAGAGAAGGGGATGAAGCGCTTTATCCGCCATGCCCAGGGTCTGGCTGACCTGTAAACTAACCACCACCCCCAACCCCTCCTTAACAAAGGAGGGGAGTTTAAATTCCCCCTCCTATTTCAGGAGGGGCCAGGGGTGGTAAGGTTTCACTCCGTGAGATCCCGCCATGAAGACCCTTCTTGTTGTCCTCTGCTTATTCCTCCTTGCCTTTGCCGGTCTGGCGATTGGTGTCATGCTCCGCAACAAGCGTCTGCGCGGCGGCTGTGGTGGTCCGGCCAAGGGGGATTGCAAGGAGGGATCCGGTTCCTGCTCCTGTAAAGATGAAAAGCTCCGCTAAATTCGGTCATTGTGCCATTCCTCGCTATCTGTTACCTTGCAAGGCTCAAAATCTGTACATAATAAAAAGAAATGAGTCCATAGATGGCGATTGAATGGTATCCGGGGCATATGACCAGGGCAAAGCGGGAGATCGGCGAAGCCCTCGCCATTGTCGATGTTGTTATTGAAGTCGTCGATGCCCGCCTGCCGCGTTCGAGTTCCAATCCCCTGTTGCAGAAGCTGCGCGGGGTCAAGCCCTGCGTCAAGGTTCTCAACAAGCAGGATCTCGCCGATCCCTGGGTGACCAAGGAGTGGGTGCAGCACTTCGAAGCCGAGAAGGGGGTGCTGGCTCTGCCGATCGAAGCGAAGAATCTCCGCGAAGCCGGTCAGATTCTTCGCCTCTGTCAGCAGCTGATCCCGCATAAGGGCAAAGCAGGGCGGACGCTGCGCGTCATGGTGGTCGGTATCCCCAACGTCGGCAAATCGACCTTGATCAATACCCTTGCCGGCAAAAAGATCGCCCGAGTCGGCGACAAACCGGCAATCACCACCTGCAAGCAGCAGATCAAACTCGCCAACCACATCGTTCTCGATGATACGCCGGGCCTCCTCTGGCCCGATCTGCGCGATCAACTCGGCGCCTTCCGCCTCGCTACCAGCGGTGCTATCGGCGCCAATGCCTTCGACTCCAAGGATGTGGCCCACTTTGCCATTGCCTTCATGCTCGAACGCTACCGCGATGCTCTGGTGCAAAGCTACCCACTGGCTGAAAAGGAGTCGGATCCGGCGATTCTCCTCACCGAGATCGGCCGCCGCCATGGCTGCCTCCTTAGTGGCGGTATCGATCTCACCCGCGCCGGTGAGTTCTTCCTCCGTGCCCTGCGCGCCGGCAAGTACGGTCGTTTCTCTCTGGAAAGACCGGGGGATGCCGTCTTTGTTGAAGGGGACGAGGACGAGGATGATGAGATAGATTCCGTGGATATGTAGGGGCACGGCACGCCGTGCCCCCTACATGTAATCCTGACTATAAACACACTCCTCCATAGAGAACCCCCATGCGTATCCTTCACCTCGCTGACCTCCATCTCGGCAAGATCATCTTCGATCTCCATTTGACCGTCGATCAACAGCACATTCTCGAACAGATCGTCGCTATTGCCGTGCGTGAAAAGGTCGATGTTGTCGTCATCAGTGGCGATCTTTATGACCGCTCCATCCCGCCGGTGCAGGCGACGATGGTCATGGACGACTTCCTGTCCCGTCTGCTCATCGACCACGGTATCAAGGTGATCATCACCCCCGGCAACCACGACAGCGCCGAACGACTCGCCTTTGCCAGCCGTCTCCTCAAGGATCAGGGGCTCTTTATCGCCTCGGGGATGAGCGAGGGGATTGCGCCGGTCATCCTTCATGACGACGCCGGACCGGTCACTTTCTGGCCCTTGCCGTATATCGACCCTTTGGCGTTGAAGAGGCACCTCGGCGATCTGGAGATCGACGATTTTGATAGTGCGATGGAGCGGGTCGTAGCCTCGCTTCCCCTGGCGCCGGGTCGCAATCTCTGTCTCGCCCACTGTTTCACCGGCGGCGGAGAGGCGAGCGAATCGGAGCGCCCCCTGACCATCGGCGGCTCCAGTCTCGTCGATCCGCTGCACTTCGCCCCCTTCGAGCTCACCCTCCTTGGCCATCTGCATCGCCCGCAGCAGGTCGGTGCCAAGGTTTTTTACGCCGGCTCTCCCCTTAAATATTCTTTCTCTGAAACCGGCCAGAGCAAGGTCGTCGCCATCTTTGATCTCGCCGCGGACGGTTCCTTTACCCGCACCCTGGTCGAACTCGTCCCCTTGCGCGAGATGCGTACCCTCTCTGGCGAATTGACAGAGATCCTGGCCGCAGCGGCGAACGATCCCGGTGCCGACGACTATCTCTGGATTGAATTGACCGATCGCAGCGCCCTCTTCGATTACGCTGCCAAGCTGCGGACGGCTTACCCTAATCTCCTCAATATCACCCGCACCGCATATGCCGGCAATGGCACAAGCGGCGACGCAATCGTCGTCCGTAACAAGAGCGAGAGCGAGATCGTCAGCGCCTTCTTCCATCACGTCAGCAGCAATGGCCTCAGCAGCAGCGAAGCGAGCGTGCTCGCCGAGGTTCTCAACGACCTGCTGCGCCAGGAGCAGGGGGAGGAATCATGCGACCGCTCAAACTGACTCTGCGCGCCTTCGGCCCCTTTGTCGGCGAGGAGGTCGTCGACTTCACCCTTTACGGCGATAATGCCTTTTTGTTGATCAACGGTCCGACCGGCGCCGGCAAGACCACTCTCCTTGACGGCATCTGCTACGCCCTTTACGGCGAAGCGAGCGGTGCCGGGCGCAGTGAACATTTTCTCCGTTCGCAGCGCGCCGCCAAAGAGGTGATCTGTCAGGTCGACTTTCTCTTCAGTGTCGGCCCCCGCACCTATTCCCTCAAGCGCCGCCCGGCGCAGACGATTCTCCATAAAGAGAAGGTGCGTGAGCTGAATCATCAGGTGGAGTTCTGTGAGGTCTCGGTCGACGGGGAGATAATCGGCGAACGGCTCAGCAAGATTAACGAAGTGCGCGAGCGCATCGAATCCCTCCTCGGCTTTTCCAGTGACCAGTTCCGTCAGGTTGTCGTCCTGCCGCAGGGGGAGTTTCGCCGGCTCCTTTTGGCCAAGTCCGACGAAAAGGAGCGCATCCTCGAAAAACTCTTCAATACCGGCCGCTATAAATTCGTCGAGGATGCGCTGAAAAAGCGGCGTTCGCTCCTCGGAGAAGAGCTGAAAAAACTCAAGGCGGAAGTTGAAGGGATCCTTGTCGCCTGCCAGGTTGGCAGTGCGGTCGAACTGGACGAACGGATCGCCGCTGTGGCGGCGCGCCGTGCTGAGCGGGGGCAGGAGCTGAGCACCTTGATTCTGCGCCAGCAGCTCTGTCATGAGCAGTTGCGATCGGCGCAGGCCGATGCGGAAAATTTCCGGGAGTATGATCAGGCGCAGCTCTTTTTCGCTCAGCTCGAAGGGCAGAGCGAGCTCATGACGCTGAATGCGACCGCGATTGAGGCCGCCTCCCGCTCGCTTCTGCTTGTCGATCTCGAAAGTGCCGTGCAGCGCGGAGAAGGGGAAGTCGCGGGATTGCGGCAGCGGATTGCCTTCCTCGGTGCAGCACAGAGTCGTCTTGGAGAAGAGGTTGAAATCGTCCGGCAACGCCTGGCCGTCTGTCGGGAAGAACAGGGTCTGATTCCGGCAAAGGTGGAAGGCGCCGCACAATTGCGCCACTCCTTGACACTGCTGCGTGAGCTGGAGGGCTACCGTCAGGATCTGGAGAAGGCGCAGACAGCGGCGGTAACGGCGCAGCAACAGCTTGACCAGTTACAGGCGGCACGGCAGTGCGAAGAGCAGGGGATTGAGTCGCTGACGGCGCGGATCGAAGAGTTGGCCGTGACCAGTGGTCGTCTGGGTGAGATCGATGGCGAGATAGCGCGGCTGACGCAACTGCTCAAGGTGCGAGGGGAATTTGATGCCGAGACTCTCCGCTTGCAGCAGCTCACCAGCGAACTGGCCGTGGTAACGTCGGCCGTCAAGGTCACGGAAGCAGCCGCGGCAACGGCGCGGGGAGAACTGGAGGAATTGAATCGGCAGTTTCTCGCCGGCCAGGCCGCCCATCTTGCCGCTCAGTTGACGGACGGGGAGCCCTGCCTGGTGTGCGGCGCCACCGCCCATCCTCACCCGGCCCTGTCGACAGGGGCGATTCTGTCCGAGGACGCACTAGAAAAAGCAACACAGCGCTGTACGTCCACCGTTGCAGAATGGGAGGTGGAAGCGGCGCGGCGGACCGAGATTTCCGGTTGGCAACAGGGCTGCATGGCGAGTCGGGCGCGACTTTTTGATGCCCTGCAGGGGACAGAAGGCGA
Source organism: Deltaproteobacteria bacterium HGW-Deltaproteobacteria-4 (assembly GCA_002841765.1). Lineage (NCBI taxonomy): Bacteria > Deltaproteobacteria > Deltaproteobacteria bacterium HGW-Deltaproteobacteria-4. The sequence continues at coordinate 16,869 of PHAV01000001.1, forward strand.
GCCTGTGGAAATCCTGCAGCAGCAACTGGCCCGCTGCAGAGAAGAGAAAGAGATTGCCGCCAGCGCCGCCGGAATCCTTGATAAGACTCGCCAGGAGCGCGACGCCCGCAGTGCCCGACGCCAGCAATATCTGCAACAAGAACCAGCGGCGGCGGAAGCTTTGCTGGCGGCGACGGCGACGGTGGAGCGTCTGCACGGGCTGGTTGCCAAGGGTGAAATCGCAACCGCCGGGATGAATGCCGCGGAAGTTGCGGCCTGCATTGCTGCCAGCGAAGAGTTCGTCGCCCGCGTCAACAGCGAGGCGCGGCAGGCAGAGGAGTTGTTTGCTCGAATCGCCGCCACGCAACAAAAGAACAGCGGCGAGCTGACACAGTCAGAGGAAGAGGTGCAACGTCGCTCCGTGGCCTTGATCTCTTTACAGGAAGAGTTGACCGAACGCCTTGCTGGCGAAGGTTTTAGTGATCTTGCCGCTTGTCGTGCCGCCCGACTGGAGCCCGCCGTCCTCGCTCGCCGCAAGGAGGAGCTGGAGCGATTCCGCCAGGATCTGGCGGCAGCAACGGTGCGCCGGGAGCGGGCGGCAATGCTCTGCGCCGGTCGTTCTCGGCCGGACCTGGAAGCGTTGTCGCAAGGTAAGGATGTTATCGACCGCGAGGTCGGTGTGCTGCAACAGGAGATTGGTGCCTTGGTCGGGGAATCTGCGACTCTGGAGAGCGCCCGAAAAAATATCGGGGTCAAGGGGACGGCCATTGACCGTCTGGAAGAAGATTTTGCGGTTGTCGGGCGCTTGGCCGATCTGGCCGGGGGGCAGAATCCGCTACGAATGACCCTGCAACGTTATGTTCTGGCGGCCCTCTTTGAAGAAGTCGCCATTGCTGCTTCGCGCCGGCTGAGCAAGATGAGCCGCGGGCGTTATCATCTCCTCCGTGCCGAGATCCCCCGCGATGGCAAGAGCACCGGCGGTCTTGATCTCGATGTCATTGATGATTACTGCGGCGAGCGCCGCCCCGCCTTTACCCTCTCCGGCGGGGAATCGTTTCTTGCCTCCCTGGCCCTCGCTCTCGGTCTTTCCGATGTTGTTCTCGCCCAGAGCGGCGGCCGCTATCTCGACTGCATCTTTATTGACGAAGGTTTTGGCACCCTCGATGGCGAGACCCTCGATTTCGCCCTGAATACACTTATCGAACTACATCAGGCCGGGCGGGTAATCGGCATTATCTCGCATGTGGCCGAGCTCAAAGAGCGTATCCCCAGCCGGATTGAAATCGTCGCGCAAAAAGAGGGGAGTCGCATCGTCCAGAGACGCTAAAAGACCTTAGTCAGCCAGCGCAAGGCGAGGAAGAGCCCGGCAGAGGCGCCGAGGGAGGAGAAGAAAAAGACGAGGAGGACGCGGGTGACGCGGTTACCCCACCAACCGCGCATGGTGACGACATCGTCACTGACGTGTTCGAGGTCGCGCACCGTCGGCGGTACGATCCAGGCCTGGGTGAGGCCGGTAAAGAAGCCGACACCGAGGGCAGGATGGAGGGTGGTGATCGGCGCGGCGACAAAGGCGGTGAGAATGGTGAGGGGATGGCCGAGGGCGACGGCCGTGCCGATGGCGGAGAGGGAGCCGGTAGCGAGGATCCAGGCGAAGGCGGCCTCCATGAGCCGGCCTTTGTCGCCAAGGAAGAAGCCGGCGATAAAGACGACAACGATCGCTCCGGGGATCAGCCAGGCAGAAGCGCGAGCGATAAGTCCCGGCTCGGGAATGATTTCAAGATCGTTGATATCGTCCAGAGCATCGCTGTCAAAGTGACGGAGAATCCCCGGCACATGGGCAGCGCCGACGACGGCCACGACCTTGCTGCCACTGGCGTTGCGGATGTTGTGCGCCATGTAGCGATCGCGCTCGTCGATGAGGATCGCTTTGACCGAGGGGAGGGCGCTCCCCATCTCTTCAATCATGCCGTTGAGGGCGTCGGACTGTCGCAACCGGGCCAATTCTTTTTCGTCGATCTTGGTGCTGTCGAAGAGTCCGGAGAGCAGGGCGGCCATAATGCTGAGTCGTTTGCCGAAGCCGGTCATGCGCCAGGCTCGCAACAGGGTGGTGCGAATGTTGCGATCGACGAGGCTGAGGGCGATACCGTTCTCTTCGGCGGCGCTGGCGGCGGCCAGTAACTCGGCGCCGGGGCGCACGCCGGTCTGCATCCCCATCCGTTTCTGGAAGGAGACGAGGGCAAGGTTGGCGAGGAGGAAGGATCCCTGGCCGCTGCGGATGGCCTGCACCAGATTGAGGGATTGCCAGCGGGAATCGTCCTTGAGGGCCTGATAACGTTGGCTGTCGAGTTCGACGCAGACACGATCCGGTTCTTCGCTCGCAATGACCTGGAGGACCATGTCGACCGATTCCTGCGAAACATGAGCGGTGCCGATAAGGATGATTTCACGGCCGGGAAGAAAAATGCGTTGCAGATCTGTTGATGGATTCATGAAGAAGAAGAACCTTTGTGATGATAAAATAGGGAGGTCAAAGGGGAGGGACAAGATGTGAGAAAGGGCGCCGGTAGTAACCGACACCCTTTCTTTTTGCTCTCCGCGCCTGCCGTGGGTTGGTTTAGCCTCACAGCGATTACTATGAGGTGGGACCGTTTGTTGTTGCTTTAGACTTCCCACTCGCTGCTGTGGGCTTGCACACCGCAACCCTGAAACAATCCCGATGAAGCATTATTCGGCGTGGGCGTTTACGTCCACACATGCAGGGCAGAGAATCTTATCTCTTGGTTTAAAGTATATGCCGGCCTTTGACGCGTTGCAACCCTCTTTATAAAAAAAACTTGAGCAGGATTTTTTCTCCCGGTAGCGCGCCATAAAAGAGCTGTGTTACTTTGCTGCGTAAGGAGTATGAGATGGCGCAGAGACGGTTGCAAATCGAGATTGATGGGCTGGTACAGGGGGTTGGTTTCCGGCCTTTCGTCGCCCAGTTAGCGGCGCGGCTGGGTCTGGCCGGCACGGTTCACAATGACGGTCGCGGAGTGGTGATTGCGGTGCAGGGCGAGCCCGCGATTCTCGATCTTTTTATCGCCACCCTGCAACATGAGTCACCGCCCTTGGCCCGAATCGAGCGCTTGCAGAGTACGGCCCTCCCCCTTTTCCCGGAAGAAAGTTCCTTTGTCATCCTTGCCAGTTCCGGCGCCGGCGTCAAGGTCGCGGCGATTGCCCCGGATGCCCACCTTTGTGACGACTGTCTCGCCGAACTCCTCGACCCGCATGATCGCCGTTATCACTACCCCTTTATTAATTGCACCAACTGTGGCCCGCGTTTTTCGATCATTACCGGCATCCCCTATGATCGACCGCAAACGACGATGGCCGATTTCCCCCTCTGTCCCGCCTGCGCCGCCGAGTACTGCGACCCCTCATCCCGGCGCTACCATGCCCAACCGATCGCCTGTCCGGAATGCGGTCCACGCCTGACCCTCCTTTCTTTCGCGGGCATTCCCCTTGACGGAGATCCTCTCGCCGGGGCCATAGCGCTGTTGCAGGCCGGCAAAATTGTCGCCATCAAGGGGCTGGGCGGTTATCATCTCGCTGTCGATGCGGAGAATGACGGAGCAGTGGCGCGTTTGCGCCGGCGCAAACGGCGGGACGAAAAGCCGTTGGCGCTGATGGTCCCTTCGCTGACAGAGGCGCACGCTCTGGCCCAGATCAGCCAGGCCGAGACGCGCCTGCTGACCAGCGTTGAACGCCCGATCGTTCTGTTGTCGGCGAAAGACCATCTGACCCTTTCTCCAGGCATTGCCCCGCGCAACCGTTATCTCGGAATCATGCTTCCCTATACGCCCCTGCATCATCTCCTTCTGGCTCTAGGCGGCTTTTCCGCTCTGGTCATGACCAGCGGCAACCACAGTGACGCGCCGATCGCCGCTGACGATGCCCAGGCCCTGGATGAACTCGGGAGTATTGCCGATGCCTTTTTGCTCCATAACCGGCGCATTCATACCCGCATTGACGATTCGATCGCCCGTGTCCTGGCCGATAAACCGCTCCTGTTGCGCCGGGCCCGCAGTTATGTCCCGCGCGCCGTGGTTCTTCCGACCAACTCACCGTCAATCCTCGCTCTCGGCGGGGAGTTGAAGAACACCCTGTGTCTGACCCGCAACGATCGCGCCTATCTTAGTCAGCATCTCGGTGATCTTGGCAATCTGGAGAGCTACGCCGGTCATGTCGCCATGACTGCGCACCTGCAAAGTCTGCTGCAACTCCATCCCACGGTGGTGGCACACGATCTTCATCCACAATACCAGACCACTCGCCTCGCCGAATCCCTTCCCGGCGTCCAGCGCATCGGTGTCCAGCATCATCATGCCCATTTGGCCAGTTGTCTGGCGGAGAACGGACAGAGTGGTCCGGCTCTCGGGGTGATCTTCGACGGGCTCGGTTATGGCAACGACGGGACGATGTGGGGGGGGGAGTTTTTACTGGGAGATCTCCATGATTTTCGCCGCGTCGGCTATTTTACGCCGACGTCGATGCCGGGAGGGGATCTGGCGACTCGGGAACCGTGGCGGATGGCGCTGGCTTATCTGCAGCAAGCGTATGGTCGCGACTATCCCCGTCTCCCCTTTCTGCAGGAAATTGCGTCACGCGATGAGCGGTTGATTGTGACGATGATTGAAAAGGGGATCAACGCCCCTCTGGGTTCCAGTTGCGGGCGACTCTTTGACGCGGTGGCCGCGCTCCTCGGTCTGCGCAACCGCGTCAGCTACGAAGGACAGGCGGCGATTGAGTTGGAGATGGTTGCCGCGGTCGGCGATTATCCTCCTTATCCCTTTGCCCTTGACAACGTTGCCGATGCTATTGTCTTTGCTCCGCGAGCGATGATCCGGGCGCTCGTCGCCGACCTGGTTGCCGGCATCCCGATCGCACAGATCAGTGCGCGTTTTCACGCCACCCTCGTGGCCGTTGTCGGTGCGATTTGCGCGCAGGTACGGCTCGCGACCGGGATCAACACCATCGCGCTCTCCGGCGGGGTCTTTCAAAATTGCCTGCTGACGGAATCAGTTATTACTGAGCTGAAAAGGGCTGATTTTATCGTTCTCACTCACTCTCTCGTCCCCCCCAATGACGGAGGCTTGAGTCTCGGCCAGGCCGCCGTGGCCGCGGCCCGATTGCAAAATCCGGCTTGATCGGTGTGACCCTCTAAACCGCCCAGGTTCCGGGGGTTGCGCCCCCGACGACGCCTTACTCATTTTGCTTGCCCAAAATGAGTAAGCAGCAAAAGGGCACCCCATCACCTGGCCCGCTGCGCGGGTTCCCTGCGCCCGGCAGATATTTGGCGGGCGGACAAAAACTCGCTGCGCTCAGACATTTGTCCGCCTTTATCGCCAAACGTCCACCGCTCTCCGGCGGCGGCGATAGGGGGACGTCCGAGCCCGGAAAATATCTGGTAGGGGCGGCTCTTGTGGCCGCCCGTTTTTCATGCCGTAGACTTGCGCCCGATTTAGCTCCCCTCCTTGCTTAAGGAGCGGCCGGGGGGGGTCGGTATCGCCACGGCTAAAATTTTCGCAGCAATCGCCCTGTCCACCGGGGATGTCGGCCTCCGGTCTCAATCCCCGGCTAATCGCTGCCATCCCGCCGGGATGCAAGAGCAGAACCCGGAGGGTTCACAGCCATTAGCCGGTGGTCGAACGCAGCGATACCACCGGGAAGCGATGTCACATTGACAAGGCGGGGAGAGGCGGGGTAAAAAGTGTGAGTTTTTTCATGCGCTCGGTTGGGGGCGGGTCAAAGAGAGGACTTGAGATGGATAAAGGGATAATGGATCGATGACGCCGCCGGGTCAGCAATGTGCTGATGGATGGCGTTTTTTGTTGATGGTTCAAGTAGTGATAATTAATTTAAGTTATCGTCCAAGATCAATACCAAGGCGGCCATGCGGCCGCCTTTCGATTTCGTTTTCTTTCACTCGCACTGCTCTCTCTTCTTCCCTCGTCCCCCACTACCCCTCCGGCACCCCCCAAACCGGCGGTACCGCATCTCCCCCTTTGCGAATAAACCGTTCGTCAAAAGAATAGAGCCCCTCTGCTCCCTCACTAGCGGCAAGATGCAGGGCATCGGCAAAATCAAAACCCCCGCCATACAAATCGAGTGCCGCGGCAACCTGACCGGCCGATTCGGCCGTCACCATCGGTAAGCCAAGAATCTGCAACAATGACTTGTGGATGACCGCCGCTTCGATCCGGTAGGCCGCCCGCAACACCCACTCTAGTTCCAGCAGGACCGTTTTCGGGAGAAAGACGGCCTCGGCCTGCTCCAGCAGCGCCAGGGCGCGCCGGGCCTGCCGTTCGTCATCGTTGGTCAGGTAGCGCACCCAGAGATTGGTATCGAAAGTCACCATCAGCGCTGGTCCTTGCGCCACGTCCGGGCCACATCCTCATCCACATCCGCCGCAATCTCCTCCAGACTTTTTGCCGCACCCTTATAGCCGGTGCAACCCAGACCGCTCTGCAGGTCAGTCTCCGGAAAACTGCTGATAGGTTTGAGCAGCACGCCCCCTTGCACCTCTTCAATCACAAAGCGCGTCCCGGCCTTCCAGTGATGGCTGGAACGGATCGTTTTAGGAATAATGACCTGCCCCTTGCTGGAGAGGAGTGTCGTTTCCATTGGGCACCTCCGGTAAGATTTAGTAAGACAAGAATAGCGGGCGCGAGGAGCGCATGCAAGAAAAATCTGAAAACGAGTTTTAATCAAGCTAAAATTATCCTCTTGTTCCTTGACCGGCTCCCGCGCCGGGTGCTAATATCCGCTCCGTCCTGACGCAGGAAACCGGTTGTCGCAACGCTTCGCGTTTTGCTGGAATCGGTTTTTTTATCTCTGCCATCATTCCCTCTGTCTTTGGTGAAATTGTCAATATATATGGAACCTACCCCCTTCGTTCATCTTCATCTGCACAGTCAGTACTCCCTCCTCGACGGCGCCATCCGTATCGGCGATCTGATCAAGAAGGCCAAGGAATACGGCATGCCTGCCGTGGCCCTCACCGATCACGGCAACATGTTCGGGGCGCTGGAGTTCTATCTGAAGTGCAAGGAGGCCGGGATCAAGCCGATCGTCGGCTCGGAGGTCTATGTCGCCAGCGGTTCCCGCTTTGCCAAGGAGGGGAGCGAGGATGCATCGGGCTTCCATCTCGTCCTCCTCTGCCAGAACAGTGTCGGTTACCGCAACCTGTCCTATCTCGTCTCGGCGGGGTACAAGGAAGGCTTCTACTATAAACCCCGCATCGACAAAGAGCTCCTGTCCCGGCACAGCGAAGGTTTGATCTGTCTCTCCGCCTGTCTTGGCGGCGAAGTGGCGGTTCTCGCCGGACAAAACAAGATGGAGGATGCCAAGGCGACAGCGGCCTGGTACGCCGCTCTCTTCCCCGGTCGTTACTACCTCGAACTGCAAGAGAACACCATCCCCGAACAGCGCATTGCTAATGATCGCCTGATGCAGATTGCGCAGGAGCTCGCTCTGCCGCTGGTGGCGACCAACGATTGCCATTATCTCAATAAAGAGGATGCCCGCGCCCACGAAGTCCTCCTGTGCATTCAGACCGGCAAGACCATCACCGATCCGAAACGGATGCATTTCTCCGCGGCTGAATTTTATCTGAAATCCTCAGCGGAGATGGCCTCCGACTTTGCCTATGCGCCGCAAGCTCTCGCTAACACCCTGGTCATTGCTGAGGCCTGTGATCTCGATCTAGGCAAATTCAAGGATTATCACTTCCCCCACTTTGAAACGCCGGACGGCGCGACTCTCGACGAAATGCTCGCCGCTGAAGCCCGGCAGGGATTGCTCGAACGCTTCAAGATCATCCGCGCCCGTCAGTCAGAGTTCACGCTTGAGCAGGAAGAGGTTTATCGCGATCGTCTTCAGCTCGAGCTCGACTGTATCAAGCAGATGGGTTTCCCCGGCTATTTCCTCATTGTCGCTGACTTCATCAACTGGGCCAAGGATCAGGGGATTCCAGTCGGCCCGGGGCGCGGATCGGCGGCCGGTTCCCTGGTCGCTTATGCCCTGCGCATTACCGATCTCGACCCGCTCCCCTACAATCTCCTCTTTGAGCGTTTTCTCAATCCCGAACGTATCTCCATGCCTGATATCGACGTCGACTTCTGTCAGGATCGCCGCCTGGAGGTCCTTGACTACGTCAGCGGCAAGTACGGCCGCGACAAAGTCTGTCAGATTATCACCTTTGGAACGATGTCGGCACGATCGGTTATTCGCGATGTCGGCCGCGCTCTCGATCTCCCCTACGGCGACGTCGACCGCATTGCCAAACTCGTCCCCGAGGTCCTCAACATCAAGCTCGCTGATGCGATCAAGCAGGAAGCTAAACTCACCGAGAGCGCCAATGCGGATGTCCGGGTCCGCGAACTCCTCGACATTGCCCTGCGCCTCGAAGGGTTGGCGCGCCACGCCTCGACCCATGCCGCCGGCGTCGTCGTCTCCCCCGATGTCATGGAAGAGTTCTGCCCGGTCTATCGCGATAAGAACGGCTCGATCACCACCCAGTATTCGATGAAGTACGTCGAAAAGATCGGCTTGGTCAAATTCGACTTTCTCGGTTTGAAGAACCTGACGGTCATCGCCAATGCTGTCAAACTCATCCGCGCCGGCAAGGATCCGGACTTTGACATCACCACCTTGCGTGATGACGATGTGTCCAGCTATGAATTGATCTCCGCCGGCAATACCACCGGCGTCTTCCAGCTCGAATCGAGCGGGATGAAGGAGATGCTGGTCAAACTCAAACCTTCCTGCTTTGAAGATGTCATCGCCGCCTGCGCCCTGTATCGTCCTGGTCCTCTCGGTTCGGGGATGGTCGACGACTTTATCGAACGCAAGCACGGGCGGAAAAAGGTCGTTTACGATCTCCCCGAGCTCGAACCGATCCTCAAGGATACCTACGGCGTTATCGTTTATCAGGAACAGGTCATGCAGATCGCCCGCACTCTGGCCGGCTACTCCCTCGGCGGTGCCGACCTTCTGCGCCGCGCCATGGGGAAGAAGGATCCGGCGGAGATGGCGAAGCAGCGCGACATCTTCCTGGCGGGTTCGGATCAGAACGGCTTCGATCACAAAACCGCGGCGGCGATCTTCGACCTGATGGCCAAGTTTGCCGAGTACGGATTCAACAAGTCCCACTCGGCCGCCTACGCCCTCATCGCTTACCAGACTGCTTATCTCAAAGCGCACTATCCAGTCGAGTTCATGGCGGCGCTCCTCACCGAGGACATGTCGAGTACCGACAAAATCCTAAAGAATATCAATGACTGTCGTGAGATGGGGATCGAGGTGCTGCCGCCCGATATCAATCTCTCTGACGCTTCTTTCTGTGTGCGGGAGAATTCGATCCGTTTCGGACTCGGGGCAGTCAAAGGGGTCGGGGGAGGAGCGATCGAAGCGATCGTTGAGGCGCGTTGTGCCGGGTTGTTTACCGATCTTGCCGATTTCTGTGACCGGGTCGATCTGCGCAAGGTCAACAAGCGCGTTGTTGAAGCCTTGATCAAATGCGGCTCTTTCTCCACCATCGGCGCGCGACGTTCTCAACTCCTTGCCACCCTCGAAGAGAGCATGGCGATCGGCCAGAAGATTCAGCAGGAGCGGGAGAGTGCGCAAAGCTCCCTCTTTGGCGAGGAAGAGGTCGTCCGGGTCGGGAATCACGGGCGCTTGATCATGCCCGATATTCCCGAATGGGACGAAAAGACCCTGCTCAACTTTGAGAAAGAGGTCCTCGGCTTCTTCATTACCGGCCACCCCCTGCAGCGCTATGCCGATGCGATCAAGCGCCTCACCACCTGCACGCTGGGCGAACTCGGTGAGCAACGCAATAAAGCCGAGGTGCGCATCTGTGGTATCGTCTCGACCCTCAAGGAGACAATCACCAAGAAGGGTGACCGCATGGGCTTTGCGACGGTGGAGGATTTGTCCGGCATGGTCGAGGTCATCGCCTTCCCGGAAGTTTATGCTGCGGCCCTGGAATACCTCAAAGGCGAAGATCCGCTCCTGATCACCGGCACCATCGATCTCGGCGAGAAGGGGGCCAAGGTGCTGGCGACGGAGATTGTAGCGATGGCCGATGCTCTGCAGCGGGCCACCCGCCGTGTTCTTTTCCGCTTCTCGGCGCCGGGGGTCGATCAAGAGCGAATTCAGGCTTTGCGCTCCCTTTGTCTGCGCCATCCCGGGAAATGTGAAACCCGCCTGCACCTGACGATTCCGAATCGCAGTGAGACGATCATTCGTCTCGCCGCAGAGTGCCGGGTGGCAGCGTCCGATGAACTTTTGGCTGATGCCAAAGAGCTTTTTGGTTATAACGTAGTTTCTTTTGAGTAAATAAGCTATTATCCAGCCGTTTCTTGCCACTGAGCAGATAAAGTAAGGAGATAACTCTATGCAGTTTTATCTGGATTTTGAAAAACCTTTAGTCGAACTTGAACAGAAGATCATGGAACTAAAGGGATATTCGACGGATAAAGTCAATTTTTCGGCGGATATCAAGAAGCTGGAAAAGAAGGCGGTGCAGTTGCGCGAAGAGATCTTTGCCAATCTCACCCGCTGGCAGCGGACCCAGTTGGCCCGCCATATCAACCGCCCCTTTACCCTTGATTATATCCAGCACATCTTTACCGACTGGTTTGAGGTGCACGGTGATCGCAATTTCCGCGACGATCCCGCTCTGGTCTGCGGTTTTGCCCGTTTTGACGGCGAACCGTGCTGCGTTATCGGCCACCAGAAGGGGCGCGACACCAAGGAGAAGGTCTACCGTAACTTTGGCATGCCGAATCCGGAAGGGTATCGCAAGGCATTGCGGGTTATGCAGATGGCCGAGCAGTTCGGATTGCCGATCTTCACCTTTGTCGACACCCCGGGCGCTTATCCCGGCATCGGTGCCGAGGAGCGCGGCCAAGCGGAAGCGATTGCCCGTAATCTCCGCGAGATGGCCGCCCTCAAGGTGCCGGTCATTGTCACTGTTACCGGCGAAGGGGGTTCCGGCGGTGCCCTGGCGATTGCTGTCGGCAACCGGGTGATGATGATGGAATATTCCGTCTACGCGGTTATCTCCCCGGAAGGGTGTGCTGCCATCCTCTGGAGCGACGGCAGCAAAGGTCCGGTCGCCGCCGAGGCGCTGAAGCTGACCGCCACTGATATCATGTCCCTCGGCTGCATTATTGATGATGTCATCCCCGAACCGGTCGGCGGCGCCCATACCGATCCAGTCGCCACCGCCGTCAGTGTCAAGGGCTATCTCAAGAAACATCTGGAAGAACTGAAGCGTCTTTCGCCGCACGAGCTTGTCGAGCAGCGTTACGCCAAATTCCGGGCGATGACGATCGTTCAGGAATAGCTCACGGTTGGTGTTGTGGTGCTCTTTTTCTGGGCATCGATTGAACGTCTCGCCGGAAAAAAACTTTGACAACCAACCGTCCGCTTCTATAGGATAGCGCTCGTTTCGCTTGCTGAATGTGCCAAGGACGGAGAGCCTGGATGAATAAAGCGCTGGCGCTGTTGCGCGGTGACATGGAAAAGGTTGAAGCCAAGTTTCGCGAACATCTCGAGTCGGATGTGCCGTTGATTCGCAAGGTCGGTGAATATGTTCTGGCCAGCGGTGGCAAGCGGGTCCGTCCTTTGCTTTTGTTGTTGACGGCGAAGATGGCCGGTTATCAGGGGACTCAGCATATCGATCTGGCGAGTGTGGTTGAATTTATTCATACTGCCACCCTTCTGCATGACGACGTGGTCGACGCCGCTTCCTTGCGACGCGGCAATGCCTCGGCCAACACTGTCTGGGGGAATGAAGCTTCGGTCCTGGTCGGCGATTTCCTTTTTGCCAAGTCTTTTTCCGTCATGGTGCGCAGTGGCGACTTGCGCGTTTTGCAAATCCTTTCCGACGCCACGACCAAGATGGCCGAAGGCGAAGTCCTGCAACTGATCAGTACTTGCGATATCGACATGGCGGAAGAACGCTACATGACGGTGATTCGCACCAAAACAGCGGTCTTGATTGCAGCAGCTTGTCAATGCGGCGGTTTTCTTGGTGGCGCTACCCCCGAACAGGACGATGCCTTACGCGATTTCGGGATGGATCTCGGCGTTGCTTTCCAGCTCATGGACGATGCCCTGGACTATGTCGCTGAAGAAGCAGATTTCGGCAAGGCCCACTGTCATGACTTGGCTGAGGGGAAGGTGACTCTGCCGTTGATTCAGGTGTTACGTGTCTGTAGTGAAGGTGAGCGGCAGACGATCTCCGCCATTGTCGAGCAGGAAGAGTTGCCGGAATCCGATATTATTACGATTTGCGCATTGATCACCCGTTATCAAGGGATCGAATATACTCGTCAGCGTGCCGCGGAGTTGGTGGAACGGGCCAAATCATATTTGACGGTTTTTGCTCCAGGTCCGGCCAAAGAGGCTTTGAACGAACTCGCCGATTTTGTGGTGCAGCGCAACCGCTAAGTCCGAATAAAATACAGCAATGAAGAAAGGATCACTCTGACTACGGCCGGGGTGATCCTTTTTTTTGTTAAAAATTAGATTTTTCATATCTTCTGACGGGCTCCGGTATATTCCTTGCTCTTATGCTGATTTGTGTATTTTCACCCTCTGGAGTTTTATTATGGAACATAGCGAAATTCTTGTACATAAAAGTGCGGTAGAGATTGCCGGGCACCGTTATGAGGTCTGCGTATATGCGCGCAATGACGGTCTCCATTTCGCCAAAACAGTATTTTCGCCGCAGGACATCGTCATCAATGACGGACTTTCCCTGGAGCACGCATTGGAAAAGCACCGGAATCTCCTCCCCCTCGCTATTGCTTCCCGGCAAATGCGGGCCGAGCAGAACGTCCACAATCAGTAAACTTTCGCCCTAATGCGTTTATCCTTCCTTCTTGACTAGTCTCTTTAGTTTTTTCTGTCTGCTTCTTCTAGTTCTTTCCTTTGCCGACCTCCTCCTTATTCCCCCGCGGGGTCTTGTCGGGGGGAGGGATATATTTCCTGTTTGTTGAGCTGTGTAACTGTCTCTTCTTTATGGATGGTTGCGCATTTTTTTTGGTAAAAATATTTATCACACTATTAAGTGTATAATTAATATAAAAATTCTTGAGTAAATAAGTTATTTTATTGTTGACAAATAAGCGCGTAAAATATAATTATTGATGCGTAGAGAGATTGGTTCACCGTGCAGGAAAGGGATTCGATCATGACATCAATAGCGCGACAATCAGATTTTCCTCCCATTGCTGCTGCCGAAGTGGAGAAATTGGCTGTCGCCAAGCTGGTCGAAAAAAAGCTATACTCCCTCGGCCGCCACACCCAGCTGGTCAACGACAACTCCTGCGAGTTAGAGCAAGCGGTACAATTGGCCGCTGTACTCGTTGACGCCGGTTTAATCACCCTGGCAGCGTTGGATGATCCGCAGTCGATTCTCCTGCAGACAGCGCGGGTCCGCTTCTCCCCGGAGGAGTTTGTCGCGATCGAAGTCTCCGTGAACACCGACTTCGCTGCGTTGGCTGAGGAGGTCGTCGCCAAACTCTGCAGCGACGGCCTCTTTGATGCGGAAGAGTTGCTGGGGTCGGGGATCTAATTGTTTACGCTGACCCCTCACCACCCCCGACCCCTCCTTGGCAAGGAGGGGTCGGGGGTGGTGGCTTTTGCGTCGTTTTAATTTCACTGTAGAATAGCACCTGACAAAGAAAGTTTTTCCATGACTGCCGACCTACAAACCCTGCGCATCGATGGCATCTACCGCCAGAATGACAACAATGACCTGATGCTGCGGATCAAGATCCCCGGCGGATTGTTGAGCCCGGTGCAGGCTGAGGCGATTGCCGCGCTCAGCGAACGTTTCAGTAACCATCTCCTCCATCTCACCAGTCGCGGTAGTATTGAGCTGCACTGGCTGCGGCCGGAGAGCGTCGAAGAGGTGGGACGGCAGCTGGCAGCGGTCGGCCTCACCAGCCGCGGCGCCTGTGGCGGCGCGGTGCGCGGCATCTCCTGCAGCACGACCGTGGCCCCCGGCTTCAGCATCACGCAAGGGTTGGCGCGGCGGCTGCACCGGCACTTTAGCGGCAACCCCCACTTTGAAGGGTTGCCGAAGAAGTTCAAGATCAGCGTCGATGCCGGATATAGCGGCGCCCGTCACCTGATTCAGGATGCCGGCATTGTCCATGTCGCGACAACGGAAGCAGGCGAGCTCTATGACCTCTGGGTCGCCGGCGGCCTCGGCCGCGAGCCGCAACCGGCCTTCCTTTTTGCCCGGCAACTGAGTGAAGGACAACTGCTGGCGCACCTTGAAGCGATTATTCACCTCTACCGTCAGCACACCCCGGCGGGCAAGCGCCTTAAGCATCTGCTTCGCGACATCGGCGAAGAGAGTTTTCGTGAACTTCTGGCATTGGAGGCGATCTCCGAGGTGGCGCTGCAACCGAGTCGCGGCCTCGGCTGCAACCTCAAGATCGAAGCGGAAGAGAGTGTGATCGAAGCGCGGATCTTTGCCGGACAGGTCTCGAGCAGTGATTTTCGTCATCTTGCCGAGCTGGCACGGCGCTACGGAAACGAACAGCTTCTGGTTACCGCCGATCAGAATTTCCTACTCTTCCCGGCCGGGCACAGCGCCGCCATGCGCCTGCGCCAGGAATTGGCACAGCTCGGTTTTGCCGGTGAGCGCCGTGACGAACAGGTCAATTTCCGCATCTGTCCCGGCAACCACGAATGCCGGATGGGGCTGGCGCCGACTCGTGTCATTGCCCGGGAAATACTCGATGGCCTCCCCAACGCCGGCCTGGGGCTGACCTACGCCATTAGCGGTTGTTCCAACAGCTGCAGCCAGCCGCAACTGGCCGATGTCGGCATCATCACCACGGCTCTGCGTGCAAGCGGAGAGGGAGAACGCCAACCGCGTTTTGCCCTGTATCGCCGTCACGGCGCGAGCTTTGGAACCGTCATTGCGGCGGATCTGACAGCAGAAGAATTATTAGCGCAACTCTCCCGGATCGTCTGATCCTCAACCATTCTCTAAAAGGAGCGTCCCATGGCTAACATCTTTAGCGACAACTCCCTCACTATCGGCCGGACCCCGCTGGTCCAACTCAACCGCGTTGCCCCGGCCGGAACGCGCATACTCGGCAAGATCGAAGGCCGCAACCCCGCTTATTCTGTCAAGTGCCGCATCGGTGCGGCGATGATTTGGGATGCCGAACAGAAGGGATTACTGAAGCCCGGCGTTGAGATCGTCGAGCCGACCAGCGGCAACACCGGTATTGCCCTCGCCTTTGTCGCCGCCGCGCGCGGTATCCCCGTTACCCTGACTATGCCCGAGACGATGAGCCTGGAGCGGCGCAAGGTGTTGAAGGCTTTCGGTGCCAATCTCGTTCTCACCCCCGGCGCCAAGGGAATGGGGGGGGCGATTGCCGAAGCCGAAGCCCTTGCCGCCTCTGATCCGGGTCGTTATCTCTTGCTGCACCAGTTCAAAAATCCGGCGAATCCGGCGATTCACGAAACCACCACCGGGCCAGAGATCTGGAACGATACCGACGGTGAAGTTGATGTCATCGTCTCCGGAGTCGGCACCGGCGGCACGATCACCGGCATCTCCCGTTATATCAAGAATACCCAAGGGAAGAAGATCATCTCGGTGGCGGTCGAACCGGCTGATTCGCCGGTCATCAGCCAACGTCTCGCCGGCCAGGAGATCAAGCCCGGGCCCCACAAGATTCAGGGGATCGGCGCCGGCTTCATCCCCGACACCCTTGATCTCACCATGGTCGATCGCGTCGAGCAGGTCAGCAATGATGAAGCGATCGAATTCGCCCTCCGTCTCGCCAAGGAGGAAGGGATCCTCGTCGGCCTTTCCTGCGGGGCAGCGATGGCAGCCGCAGTACGTATCGCCAAACTCCCGGAGTTTAGCGGCAAGACCATCGTCGTCATCCTCCCTGATTCGGGGGAGCGTTACCTGTCGAGCGTCCTCTTTGAAGGATTGGCGTAGGATTATGCCCAGAGTTTGATTTGTTCGGCAGTTCCCTCCGGCACGGGAATTGTAGCCATTCTGCGGGCGACCTGTTAATAGGTCGCCCGCTTCGTTTGGCGAACCGGGAGACCACCGGCTGAGGGCAGGGCGTATGACCATTGATGTTGCGGAATTGCGGGGGATTCGCTTGCTGTCCGGACTGGCGGAGGACGAACTGGCGCGGTTGGCGTCGCGCTTGACGCAATGCGACTTTTTGTCCCGACAGGTCATTTTGTCTCGGGTGACAGTGCCGGAGGCGATCTACTTCATCCTGGCCGGCACGGTGCGGGTCGAGCTGCAAGAGGAGCACGGCCAGATCTTCAACCTCGTTGAACTCGGGCCGGGGGAGGTCTTTGGCGAGCGCTCGCTCCTCACCGGCGAACCACGCACCGCCGATGTCCGGGCCTTGAGCGAGGTGCGCGCTGCGCGGCTGGGGCGGCAGGATTTCGAGGCGCTCCTCCCCGAGTGCCCCCGGCTCTACGCCAACCTCTGCCGCGACTTTGCCCGCCAGCTCGGCACCTGGGCGCAGCGCCATCAGCGCGACGAGCGGGAAAACCGCGAAGTGTTGGCCAACGTCATTGGCTGGCAGCTGATCCCCGAGTTCGGCTCCTTTCCCGGCAGCTCTCCCTGGGTACGCCAGCTCAATGCCCGACTTGCCGCCCTCGGCAATGCGGCGAATCATGTGCTGATCCTCGGCGAACGCGGCACCTGGAAGGATCTGGCGGCCCGCCTTATCCACTTTCACGGCGCCCCCGGCCGGCCGATCCTCTTTCTCGACTGCGCCACGCCGCCGCTGCTGCGCGCAGTCCCGGTCGGCGCCAGCGTCGCTCCAGATGCTCTCCATCTCGAACTCGCCCAGGAATCGGCCCTCTTCGGCCACGCCCCGGACAGCACCCTCTCGGCCCGCCGGGCACGACGCGGCATGCTCGAACTTGCCGCCGGCGGCGAGATGATTCTGCGCAATGTCGATTGTCTGACTCTCGGCGTGCAGGCCGCCCTCCTGGGCTTCCTCGATTCCGGTCGTTTTCGTCGACACGGCGAAGTAGAGTGGCGCCTGGCACGGGTGCGGATCATCGCTACTTGCGGCGAGTTGCTTGGGGAGAAGGTCGCGCGCCACGAATTTCTTGCCGGCCTCCAGGAAAAGCTGCAAGGAGAAGTGGTCGAGCTGCTGCCGCTGCGCGAACGGCAGAAAGACATTCCGGTGATCGCCCGCAGCCTCTTGCAGTCTCTCAACGCCAAACATCATAAAGGGGTGAAGCGCTTTTCTCAGGAAGCGCTCAACCGCCTGGTCGGCCACGACTGGCCCCTCAACTGCAGTGAACTTTATCAGGTGTTGAGCCGCGCTGTGGTGGTCTGCGCCAGCGACGAGATCACCGCCGAACAGATCTTTTTGTCGGGGCAGAGTAGTAACGAAGGGCGCTTCAATCTCCTCACCCTGCCGGCGATCGAGCGCCTCGCCCGCCGTCCCGATTTCCCCGGTCTGCTGCGGCGCGGGACGATTCCGCTCCTCCTTGCCGTCATCCTTTATACCCTCTTTGGCCCCTCCTATAACAATCTCGCCAATCTCGCGGTCTGGACAGTGTGGTGGCCGCTGCTGCTGGTCACCGCGTTTTTCGGTGCGCGCAGCTGGTGCAGCTTCTGTCCCCTCGAAGGGCTCAGCGCCGCCATTGGCGCCACTCGCTCTGTTCGCCACGATCCGGCGGGCTTGCTGCGGCGCTGCGGACCTTCCCTGAGTCTGGCGGCGCTGGCGATGATCCTGCTGCTGGAGCAGGCGAGCGGCATGTTTTCCTGGGCCCTCGCCACCGGCCTCCTCCTGACCTGGCTGCTCGTTGCCACGGTGACGGCGGATCTGCTCCTGGGGCGGCGCGGCTGGTGCAAGTACCTTTGTCCCCTCGGGCGGGTGGTCAGTCTGGTGGCGCGAATTTCCTTACTGGAGATGCGCAGCACTCCGCACGTCTGCGTCAGTCGCTGCCGGGTCGATGATTGCATCAAAGAGAAGGCTTGTCCGATGGGGCTCCATCCCAGCGGCATCGATAATTCGGATCACTGCATCCTCTGCCTCGATTGCGTGCGCCACTGCCCGCATCACTCGATGCAGCTCGATCTGCGCAATCCAGCCAGCGGCCTCTTCAGCCAGACGCGCCGCAGCTTTGCCGAGGCCCTCTTCAGCGTCATCTTTGCCGGGGTGGTCCTCGCCGCCAAGGGGACGCCCCTCCTCGTCGGCCGGCAAGGGGAGGTCTTTCCGACCGTGCGCTGGAGTCCCGCTGAAGTCGGGCTATCCCTCACCATCGTCGCCGCCTACTTCGCCCTTGCCATGCTTGCCTCACTCGGTCGGCGCGGCCGTTGGCGTGTCACCTTCACTCTCTGCGGCTTTGCCTATCTTCCCTTGGCTATGACCGGAATCTTTGTCATCTATCTGCGCGCCCTGGCCGAAGGGGGCGCGCAGATCGTACCTCTCTTCTTCACTGCCCTCGGTCTTGCCGGTGGCCTCGATCTGCCCCGCCTTACCCCCGAACTCGGCACACTGCGTCTGTTGATCCCGCCCCTCCTCCTCGGGTCGGCCGCGATCTCTTGGGTGGTCCTTGGCCGCTTGCGGCAGTACAACTTGAGTCGCACCGTGCTGTCCTGCCATCGGGCGCTGGTGGTTTTGACGGCGATCGGTTTTTTGTGGGTCCTGTAACTTTGAGAGGAAAAGGAGTTGACATGGCGTCGGCTCCTCTGCTATTTTTTGTTAAAGTCTATAAAATCGATAGGATTTATGATATCAAAAAAGACCAAATACGGCTTGCAGGCTGTCCTCGCTCTGGCCCGTTCCTATGGAGAGGGCCCGGTTCTCATTGCCGATCTCGCCGAGCAGGAACGTATTCCCCGGAAATTTCTGGAAGCAATACTGTTGCAACTCAAGAATGTCGGGGTCCTGTCGAGCCGGAAAGGGAAGGGCGGCGGTTATACGTTAGGGAAGCAGCCAAGTGAAATCAGTGCTGGCCAGATTGTCCGCATCCTTGACGGACCGCTGGCGCCGGTCGAGTGTGTGAGCGTCACCGCTTATCGTCCCTGTACTGAATGCCGCGATGAAAGTACCTGCGGCATTCATCTTGTGATGAAGGATGTGCGCGATGCGATTGCCGATATTCTCGATCATACCTCTCTGGCAGATATGGTGAAGCGTTCCGAAGAGGTCGCGCGCCAGCAAAAGAGTGTGGTCGATTTTCAGATTTAACACGGACAGATTTTTTTCTTTATAAATCTACTTAATCGATAGAATAAAAAGAAAGTGAGCCGATCATGGAGAGAAAGAGTCTGGTTTTAGTTGTTCTGGTCCTGTTGCTGGCAGCGTTCCATGTGCAGGCGGCGGAGGTCACCCTCCTCAATGTCTCCTACGATCCGACCCGTGAGCTCTACAGCGAGTTCAATGCCGCCTTTGCCAAGGAGTGGCAGAAGCAAAGTGGCGACAAGGTCAGCTTCCGGCAGTCGCACGGCGGCTCGGGGAAGCAGGCGCGTGGCGTCATTGATGGTCTCGAAGCCGATGTTGTCACCCTTGCCTTGGCCGGCGATATCGACGCCATTGCCGAGAAAGCCAAGCTCCTCCCCGTCGATTGGCAGCAGCGTCTCCCCTACAACAGCGCTCCTTACACCTCGGCCATCGTCTTTCTCGTGCGCAAAGGGAATCCCAAGGGGATAAAGGACTGGAACGACCTGGTCAAGCCCGGCGTCACGGTGATTACCCCCAACCCCAAGACCTCGGGCGGGGCGCGCTGGAACTACCTAGCTGCCTGGGGGTATGCCCTCAAGCAGAACAACGGGGATGAAGCCAAGGCCCGCGCCTTTATCACTGCCCTCTTCAAGAATGTGCCGGTCCTCGATTCCGGGGCCCGCGGCGCCACCACCACCTTTGTCCAGCGCGGTCTCGGCGATGTCTTCCTTTCTTGGGAGAACGAAGCCTTCCTCGCTCTTAAAGAGTTTGGTGCCGACAAGTTCGAGATCGTTTCTCCCCCCCTCTCCATCCTCGCCGAACCGTCGGTGGCGCTCGTCGACAAGGTTGCCGACAAGCACGGCACCCGCAAGGTCGCCGAGGCCTACTTGCATTACCTCTACTCGCCGCAGGGGCAGGAGATTGCCGCCCGCAACTTCTATCGGCCGCGCCTTCCGGAAGTGGCCAGGAAGTACGAAAAACAGTTCCCAATCATGCAGCTCCTCACTATCGACAAGGATTTCGGCGGCTGGAAGCAGGCGCAGCAGAAGCACTTTGCCGACGGCGGCATCTTCGACCAGATCTACCAGCCGGGGCGTTAATTCCCGTAAGGATTGCAATATGAAATGGCCGCAACTCAAACAAGCGAGCGTCATCCCCGGCTTCGGCCTGACCCTCGGCTATACGGTCTTTTACCTGTGCCTGATCGTCCTCCTGCCGATCTCCGCCCTCTTTCTCAAGACCGCGACCCTCGGCTGGGGAGAGTTCTGGGCGATCGTCAGCAACCCGCGGGTGGTGGCCTCCTATCGTCTCACCTTTGGCGCGTCGCTGGTCGGCGCCCTGATCAATGCCTTCTTCGGCTTTATCGTCGCCTGGACGCTGGTGCGCTATTCCTTCCCCGGCAAGAAGATCATCGATGCCCTCGTCGATCTCCCCTTTGCCCTGCCGACCGCGGTCTCCGGCATCGCGCTGACGGCGATCTATTCCTCGAATGGCTGGGTCGGCCGCTATCTCGAACCGCTCGGCATCAAGGCCGCCTACACCCCGCTCGGCGTGACGATTGCCCTGACCTTCATCGGCCTCCCCTTTGTCGTCCGGACTTTGCAGCCGGCCCTGGAGGAGCTCGATCCGGCGACGGAAGAAGCGGCGCGTAGCCTCGGGGCGAGTCGGACTCAGACCTTCCTCCGGGTGATTCTGCCGGCGGTCTTCCCGGCGCTCCTCACCGGATTTGCCCTCTCCTTTGCCCGGGCGCTCGGCGAATACGGCTCGGTCGTTTTCATCTCCGGCAACATGCCAATGTTCACCGAGATCACCCCGCTCCTCATCATCGCCAAACTTGAACAATACGACTACGCCGGCGCCACGGCGATTGCCACGGTTATGCTCCTCGCTTCCTTTGCCATCCTCCTCCTCATCAACTTTTTGCAGTGGTATAGCAGTCACCGCTACCGGACAGGAGCCTGACCATGGCCGCGACGATTTCAATGCTCAAAGGCGCCAGCAACAGCCCGGTAGCTCTGGCCAGATCCGAGGAGAACGTCTGGATCAAGCGGGGAATGATCGCTGTGACCTTGCTCTTCCTCGGCTTCTTCCTCTTCCTCCCCTTGGCGGCGGTCTTCGCGGCGGCGCTGGAGAAGGGTCTGGGTGCTTATTTTGCCAGCTTTAACGATCCCGACGCCCTGGCAGCGATCAAGCTCACCCTGATCGCCGCCGGTATCGCCGTCCCCCTCAACCTGATCTTCGGTCTTGCTGCTGCCTGGGCGATTGCTAAGTTTAACTTCGCCGGCAAGAGCCTGCTCCTCACCCTCATCGATCTCCCCTTTGCCGTCTCGCCGGTCATCTCTGGCCTGATCTATGTCCTCCTCTTTGGCTTGCAGGGCTGGTTCGGCCCTTGGCTGGCGGCGCACGATATCAAGATCATCTTCGCGGTGCCGGGGATCGTCCTCGCCACGGTCTTTGTCACCTTCCCTTTTGTCGCCCGCGAGCTGATCCCCCTCATGCAGGAGCAGGGGAGCGATGAAGAGCAGGCGGCCCTTGTCCTCGGTGCCAACGGCTGGCAGACCTTCTGGCGGGTGACCATTCCCAACGTCAAGTGGGCGCTCCTCTACGGCGTCACCCTCTGTAACGCCCGGGCGATGGGGGAGTTTGGTGCGGTCTCGGTCGTCTCCGGCCATATTCGCGGCATGACCAACACCATTCCTCTCCATGTCGAGATCCTTTACAACGAATACAACTTTGTCGCCGCCTTTGCCGTCGCCTCCCTCCTCGCCATCCTCGCGCTTCTGACCCTGGTCGCCAAGAGTCTGGTTGAGTGGAAGGCGCGGCAGGAGATGGCTGCGGCCCTTGCGCCGATCCCGGCAGAGGATTAACCATGAGTATCGAAATTCGCAATATTAATAAAACTTTCGGCACCTTTGCCGCTCTCAAGGATATAAATCTCATCGTCCCGAGCGGTGAACTTGTCGCTCTTCTTGGTCCCTCCGGCTGCGGCAAGACCACTCTCCTGCGTATTATCTCAGGACTGGAGCAGCCCGATCCCGGTAGCGGCGCCATCCTCTTTCACGACGAGGATGTCGCTAGCCAAAGCGTTGCCGACCGCAAGATCGGTTTCGTCTTTCAGCATTATGCCCTCTTCCGCCACATGTCGGTCTTTGACAATGTTGCTTTTGGTCTGACGGTAAAACCCCGCAAGGAGCGCCCAAGCAAGGCAGAGATCCGCGAGCAGGTCATAGAGCTACTACGCCTGGTGCAGCTGGAGAGTCAGGCGAACCGTTTCCCCTCGCAACTCTCCGGTGGGCAGCGCCAGCGTGTCGCCTTAGCCCGGGCCCTCGCGGTCAAGCCGAAAGTCCTCCTCTTGGACGAGCCCTTCGGCGCCCTCGATGCCAAGGTCCGTCAGGAGCTGCGGCGTTGGCTGCGACGCCTCCACGATGAATTGCACGTCACCAGCGTCTTTGTCACTCACGATCAGGAAGAGGCACTGGAGGTCTCGGATCAAGTGGTGGTGATGAACCACGGGCAGATTGAACAGGTCGGGCCGCCGGCCGAGGTCTACGACCGTCCCGCCAATCCTTTCGTGTATCAGTTCCTCGGCAATGTTAATCTCTTCCAGGGGCGGATCGATGCAGGGCAGGCCAGGATCGACACTGTCGATCGCAGTCAGTCGGAGCAGGAGGTTGTCGCCTATGTCCGCCCCCATGATCTCGACGTCAGCCGCGAGCGGACCAGTCAGGAAGCGATCGAGACGGTGGTCTGTTATATTCACGCAGCCGGTGGTATGCCGCGTCTGGAGCTGGAGCGGCTCGATAACGGCGAATCGATTGCCGCCGAGGTTGCGCGCGAGCGTTATCGTGAGCTGGAGCTGCAAGTCGGGGATCATCTTTTTGTCACCCCGCGCAATCTCCGCTTCTTCGTCGAAGGCGAGCCTTTGGATTATCAGATTTAAGGGTTTCAGCTTTTGTGGTTTTCGACTTCGCTGTTGACTTTATGATCCGGGATGGGTTGCAAAGTGAGACGTTTTTTATCTGCTTGATTCGGGTGGCCGGGCGAGGCCGCCGCTGGGATCAGTATTGTGCTGACGGGCGCCGTTTTGTATTGTAACCTGTAAAGTATGTCGTTATCGTCCTGTTCAGGATCAGTTTTTGAAATTTCTGTGTAAGGTTAGAAATAAGAAGTAATGCTTTAATATTATAGAGGAGGTTAGTCATGACCATTGAATGGAATCAAGAGTTGGCGACCGGTAATGAAGAGATTGACAATCAGCACAAGGAGATGTTCAAAAGATTCAATGACTTTCAGTCAGCGTACAGCCTCGGGAAAGCGCAAACAGAACTGCAAAAAATATTCACCTTTTTGGATGATTACGTTAAATTTCACTTTGCGATGGAAGAGGATTTGCAGATCCGGCACAGTTACCCCGGTTACGCAGTGCATAAAAAGGAACATGACAGCTTTATCCAGAATTTCAAGAAAATGGAAAAGCAGCTGGATAGCTCCGGCGTCACTTCCCCCCTGGTCATTCAGGCAAATATGGCACTGGTCAGCTGGTTGTTCGGCCACATCAAAGGGACAGACAGGGAATTCGCAGCCTTTCTCTCCAATGCCCTCCCGATGAAAGAAGTCTGAATTTCGCAGGGACGAATCGACAAACTTTTGGCCGTCCGCCGGCAGAAGATTGGCGCGGTGATCGGAAGCTGTCCGTCTAACAGGAGATAATATTATGAAATGGCTGGGGAATTTTACCGAATTTGCCTACGCATTACTGCGGATTATGGCAGGATTCATGTTCTCGTTCCACGGCGTCCAGAAGATTTTGGGGGTGCTGACCACCTCCCAGCCGGCCATAGGTTCACAGCTCTGGTTCGGCGGAATCATTGAGTTGGTGGGAGGAGCGGCGATCGTCCTCGGGATCCGTACCCGTCTCGCGGCCTTCCTCTGTAGCGGCATGATGGCGGTGGCCTATTTCCAATTCCACTGGAAATTTCAGGGCGGCGCCGCTTTCTTTCCGGCGGTGAACCAGGGTGAGTTGGCCGCACTCTATTGCTTTGTCTTCTTTTTCATCGCCTGCCGCGGCGGGAAGATGTGGAGTTTGGGGAAGGACTAACCATCCCCGGCCCCTCCTTAATAAAGGAGGGGAGCTCAAGGCCTGAAATCTCACTTTAACCAGGCAGTTTCCGCCTGCTAATATAGTCCTGCAGGCCCACCGGTAGCGCGTCCATCCAGATCGGTGATCAGGGTACTGCGTCGGGCCAGGGCACCGTCGACGGCGCTGTCCGAAGGGCGGGGATTGTTTCGCTTGGGTCGTGTTGTCGTTGTCACACTTATATGTTTGTGATAAAGATTAAACATGGAAGAAATGACAATTTGTCTTGTTCCTTGTCATGGAAAGGCCCGTGAGATGCATCCTCCTCGCTTCGTTTGTCAACTGATAGTCCTGCTCACCCTGCTCTGTCTCTTTGTCCCCCCGGCCTTTTCGAGTCAGGGGGCAGCTTCCTCCCCGCCGTCTGCTCTTGGAAAAGTCTCCTTGTCTACTGAAGAGCAAGCTTTCCTTATCGCCCATCCGGTGATCCGTCTTGGCGTCGGTGAAGATTGGACCCCTTACGTGATTCGGCGCCCTTCCGGGGAGCTAGAGGGGTTTGAGGTCGACCTGTTGCAACGGATCAGCACCGCGACCGGGGCGAAGATTCAGCTGGTCGCCGGGCCCTGGAAAGAGACAGTTGAAAAGGCTGAAAGACGTGAGCTCGATGGACTGGCCTTGACCGTGACCAACCAGGATCGCGCCGCCTCCTTCCTTTTTTCCAGTGTCTATCTCACGAACTATCCAGTCTTTGTCGTTTCCGATGACAACCGGCAGAGTTTTAATTCTCTCGACGATTTTCGCGGCAAGACGGTTGCCATCCTCGCCGGGAACAAGTTCTACCGCTCGCTCCTTTCTGCCTACCCGGAGATAACCGTCCTCGAAAAAACGTCCGAAACAGAAGCGCTGCGCATGGTCATGGAAGGGAAGGCCACAGCAGCGATAATCGCTTCGACCATGTACGAAGACTATTTCAAGAAATTTGCCCGCACAATCCGGATTGGTTACGTTGCCACAGATAAACCTCTGAATCTTGTCTACTCCACGCGCAAGGATTGGCCGGAACTTGTCACCATTATCAATAAGGGGCTGGCAGCATTGCCGGTAGATGAGTTTAACAAGATCTATTCCCGTTGGTTTGGAATGCAACCGCCTATTGTTGGCGAAACATCGAATAAACCCGACTTTTCCGCGGCAGAGCAGGCCTGGCTGGCGCAGAAGCACGTGGTGCGCGTCCATATCGGCAACTATATGCCTTATTATTCCTTCACTGCGGAGAAGGGAGTAAGGGGCATTTCCGTCGATTATCTGAACATGGTGGCAGAACGGGCCGGCTTCAAAATCGATTATGTGCCAGGTTATACTTGGTCGCAGGCTTTGCAGGATATTCGCCAGCATCATAATTTTGATATTCTTCCTGCTGCCTATATCACCCCGGAGAGGACGGAATATCTCACCTTTACGAATGAATACCTGAAGTCGCCGTCGGTGATATTTACTCGGAACGACAGCCTCTTTGTCGATTCGATCGCAGATCTGGCCGAAAAAACCGTCGTCCTTGAGCGTGACTACGCCACCGTCCAGTGGCTGGCAGAAGGTTTTCCCGCCGTCAAGCAACTGATCAGGGAGACGACCGATGAGGCCTTGCATGCGTTGGCGGCCGGGGAGGCCGATGCCTACATCGGCAGTCTTGCTGTGGCCACCTACATTGCCAGGACCAAAGGACTCGACAATCTGATGGTCGCGGCCCCGTCCCCCTTCGGCAGTGACAATCAGGCGATGGCGGTCCGCAACGACTGGCCGGAGTTGGCTAAAATCATCGACAAGACGCTGGCGACCTTCACCCCTGCGGAACATGAGGCGATTATCGCCCGTTGGGTTCCGCCGATTCACTACGAATATGGCATCAATCGCCGCGATGTTCTGAAATGGGTCGGAATGATCAGCACTATCTTGTTGGCCATCATCATGGTGGTCGTGATTTGGAACAAGAAGTTGGCCAGGGAGGTTGCCGCCCGGACTTTGGCCGAAGATGCCCTGCGCAGAGAACTAAGCTTTAGCGAAATACTGCTGGCTCAGGCGCCGATGGGAATCCGTGTCTTTGATGGGGAGACGGGGATCTGCAACAAGATCAACCAGGCCGCAGCAGATATTGCCGGTGGACCAGTCGAGGTTCTTCTGCACCAGTCCTTCAGAGAGCTTAAGTCCTGGCAGGATGCGGGCTTGACCTCCGTAGCGGAGATGGTTCTGACTGACGGCGCCGCCAGGCAGGTGGAAGCGCAGATGACCACCTCCTTTGGCCGCTCTTTGTGGGCCCGTTACTTTTTTGCCCGCTTCTTCGTGGAGGGGCGACCACACTTGATGACAATCGGTCAGGATATTTCCGAGGAAAAACACCTGGAAAAAGAAAGGCGACACATCGAGGAGCAGATGCTGCATGTCCAGAAGTTGGAAAGCCTCGGGGTTTTAGCCGGAGGCATCGCCCATGACTTCAATAATATTCTTATGGTAGTGATCGGTAATACTGATCTGGCGCTTATGCGTCTCGCCCCGGAATCTCCTGTCGCCACTCACCTGCGCCAGATCCAGATAGCCGCCAAAAAGGCTGCGGGCCTCGCCGGCCAGATGCTCGCCTACTCGGGAAGAGGAAAGTTTGTTGTAGAGAAGCTCGATCTTAACCGGGTCGTAGAAGAGATGATGCAAATGCTGGAGGTATCGATTTCCAAGAAAGTCGAGATTCGTAGCAATTTCAGTCAACACCTTCCTGCTGTCGAAGCAGACATCACCCAGATTCGTCAGGTCATCATGAATCTGGTCATAAATGCCTCCGAGGCCATTGGCGACAGTAGCGGGGTTATCACTATTTCTACCGGGACAGTGGACTGCCATCGCGATGACCTGGATGAATCCTGGTTAGGTCATGACCTGAGCGAAGGACTTTATGCCTGCCTCGAAGTTGCTGATACCGGTTGCGGCATGGCGAAGGAGACCATTACGCGTATCTATGACCCCTTCTTCACTACCAAGTTCACCGGTCGGGGGTTGGGAATGGCCGCAGTCATGGGGATCGTGCGGGGGCACAAGGGGATCATCACGGTTGACAGTGAGGTTGGCAGCGGAACCACCTTTAAAGTGTTGCTGCCGGCGCTCTTGACTCCGGCCACCTTGCACGTTGACGCTCCGCCCGATTCATCATGGCACGGAAGCGGACAGGTCTTACTGGTCGACGATGAGGAGGCAGTCCTTGCTGTCGGTAAAGTCATGCTGGAGGAACTCGGTTTTAAGGTGTTGACCGCAAGTGATGGCCTGGAGGCGTTGGCGCTTTTCAAGGAACATCGGGCTACTATCGGCCAGATCGTGATGGATTTGACTATGCCGCGCATGGGGGGAGAAGAAGCTTTTTGTCTCATGTGCCAGCTCGACCCTGAAGTCAAAGTCATTATGACCAGCGGTTACAACGAGGAGGAGATCTCTCACCTTTTCGGCGCTAAAGGTCTGGCCGGGTTCATCCAGAAACCTTTCCGCCTCTCGACACTCCAGGATGCGCTGCAGGCCGTGGAAGTGAAGAATTCCTGACCTTCAATGAACAGCCAGTAAATCCCCCTCCTTTTTCCCTCTCCCTCCCCGCCGACTAAAAATAGTCCTGCAGGCCCACCGGTAGCTGTTCGAAGCGCCGCATCTCCTGCTGTAACGGCGAGCTCCCGCTCGCCGGAAAAGTCCCGCTTCCCGCGATCTCCTCTTGCAACTGCCGCCATTCAGCCCCACCCAGCCGCCACTCCCCACTGACCGCTTGCCGCTCCACTGCTACTTTGCGCTTCGGGTTGAGAGGGACTTCGATAAAGGCGTTGCGGTAGCTGATCGCCGGCAGGATGCGGGCCTCGGCGTAGCGCAACTTCAGTTCCAGCCCCGAGTCGTCCTGTCCCGACCAGAGGGAGGAGGCGAGATGCAGCTCCGTGCCGTTCGGGGCGAGGAGCCATTTTTGGCCGGCGGGATCGAGGCGTTGCAGCCGTTCGACCTGCCGTTGTACCTCCGCGCCGGGTCCACTCAGAGAGAGGCTGCGCAGATAGCCGGCCGCGGTGATCTCCTCATACTTCTTGACGATCTGCGCCCCGGCCCGGCGCCGGCCGGCGGACCCCTGGAAGCGGTTTTTATAGACAAAGGAGCAATAGTTCACCCCGAGGGACAAGCTGTGATCGAGGCTGTAGCGGAGGAGCTCCAGGGCGGTCAGTTCTGATTCCAGAACCGTCACGCTCTCCCCGTGCAGGTAGGTGTAGCCCCGTCCTGCCAGTTGGGGATAGTTGTGGTTGGTGAGGCGCAGCTGGTGGAGGTTGAGGTAGTTGACGCCGCTGTCGGCCATCTCCACCAGCTTCTCCTGAAGCCGGTCTCCCTCCTCGGGGATCGCCGGGATCTCGACGGTGATGTGCGGGATAATCCCCACCGCCAGCTTTAGCTGGTCGAGGGCATAGTCGGTGGCGCCGATGTCGACGCGGATTTCATCGAGGCCGGCGTCACGCAGACGCCGGGCGATGTCCCGGGTGAGGAGGGTGCCATTGGTGTAGAGCCAGAGATGCACCCCGTCCCCGAGGCGACGACGGATGGCACGGAGATATTGCAGCGATTTTTCCAGAACCAGGAGCGGTTCGCCGCCACTGATGCTCGCCCCGGTGAAGCCGAAGCGGGCGAGGTAATCGACGTAATCGTCGGTTTTAGGAAAGTCGAGGTTGTTGGTCCCCGGAGCGCCGCCGACATCCTGGGCGGTGGGACAGTAGAAGCAGCGGCAGTTGCAGTTGCCGGTGATGAAGAGGCACGACCAGTTCCCTTCCAGGCAGGCGCGGCAGCCAGGGGAGAGCTTTAGGCTCTCCAGTTTGCTGGCGTTGGCGCTGAGGGTGGCGCGGCCCTCCAGATCGGCGAGCAGGGCACTGCGCCGGACCCGGGCGCTGTCGGCGGCGCTGGCCGAAGGGAAGGAGAGGCCGGCGTAGCGGTCGCCGTATTCCTGGCGGTTCTGGTCAATAAGGGCCAACTGAGCGGGACGATTCATCGGCATGGACATGGAGCTGACCTCGCGGCAGGAAGGGGGGAGGGGTTGAAACAGCAACGGCCCGGGGAATCCGGGCCGGAGGGAGCAGATGTCTCGCACCTTGACACCTTGGCGGGGAGACGTCAAGGGCAGCGATCTTAATCCTCCTCCCCCGCTCCGGAGCGCTGGCTCTTCTTGGCCGCCTGATGTCTCTTCTCCGTCAACCGATCCCGCTTCGCGCCGTACGGCACTTTGGTGGCCACCCGTACCTTGACCTTGCGGTTGCGCCGCTCTAACAGCGCCTGTAACCGCTTCATGGCGACGGCGCGGTTCTCCCACTGTGAACGGCTCTCGGTTGCCTGGGCGACGATACCGGTCGGCAGGTGGCGGATGCGCACCGCCGAGTCGGTGGTGTTACGGTGCTGGCCGCCGGGGCCGGTGGCGCGGAAGAATTCGAGTTTGATATCGGAATCCTTGATCTCAATCATGGCAGATATCCTTGCGCCAGAGTGGTAAAGGCGGCAATCTGCTCGGCCTGCCAGGCGTCGTCCCGGCCGAGTTCAACAGCGAGAAGGGCGGCGACAGTCGGGGCGATGGCGATGGCGGCGCGGGCATCGAGAATCAGGGCACGGGTGCGGCGGGACAAAAGATCTTCAACGCTGGATGCCCATTCGTGGCGAATTGCCCAGATGATCTCGACGCGGCGATAGGGGAGGGCGGGGTGAAGGAGTTGGCGCAGGGATGGCGTGGTGACACAGAGGGCTTCGAGGCCGGCGGCATCGCTGCCGTAACTAGCCCACTCACCAGTAGCCATGGCGTCGGCACCGTGCAGCGGCAGTTCGGCGCTGCGTGAGGGGCGTTCCGGCAGGACGGCGATGCGAGCGGCGAGGTTGATGGTCTCCTCCCCCATCTTGCGGTAGGTTGTCCATTTGCCGCCGGTGATGGAGACCAGTCCGCTGTGCGAAACGAGGAGGGTGTGGTCGCGGGACAACGAGGCGGTGTCGTGACTGTCGCCGTTTTTGACCAGAGGGCGTAGCCCGGCAAAGATGCTGAGAATATCCTCCCGTTGCGGATCCTCGCGGAGATAGCGGGCGGCGTGCTGGAGAAGGAAATCGATCTCCGCTGCCAGGGGACGCGGTTCGAAGTCGACACTGTCGACCGGCGTATCGGTGGTACCGAGGAGGACCCGCTCGTGCCAGGGGACGGCAAAGAGGACGCGGCCGTCGTCGGTGTGCGGTACCATGATCGCACTCTCGCCGGGGAGGAAGGCGCGGGGGAGGACGAGATGAATCCCTTGGCTCGGAGCAAGGAGCATCGCAGCAGCCGGGTCGTCAAAGCGGCGGATGGTATCGCAGAAGGGACCGGTGGCGTTGATCACCACTTTGGCGTGCAGCTCGTATTCCCGGCCGTTCTCAACATCTTTGGCGATGACACCGAAGACCTGGCCGCTCTGTTTGATCAATGCCGTTACCGGCAGGTGGTTGATCACCGTGGCGCCCTGATCGACAGCGGTGCGGGCCAGAGCGATGGCGAGACGGGCATCGTCGAACTGGCCATCGTGGTAGATCACCCCGCCGTGCAAGCTCTTCTCCTCAAGCGTCGGCAACTGTTTCAGGGTTTCGGCGCGGGACAGGAGTTGTGAGGGACCGAGGCCGAGCTTGCCGGCAAGAGCATCATAGAGTTTGAGGCCGACGCCATAAAAGGGGCCTTCCCACCAATCGTAGAGGGGGACGATAAAGGAGCGGTTCTGCACCAGATGCGGGGCATTGCGGATGAGGAGGCCTCGCTCGTGCAGGGCATCAAGGACCAGGGCGATATTTCCCTGTTGCAGGTAGCGCACCCCGCCGTGGATGAGTTTGGTGCTGCGGCCGGAGGTGCCGCTGGCAAAGTCCTGCCCTTCAAGCAGGAGGGTACTGTAGCCGCGGCTTGCCGCTTCCACTGCAGCACCGAGACCGGTGGCGCCGCCGCCAATGATGATCATGTCCCAGCGCGTCTGCTGTTGGAGTTTTTGTAAAAGTTCGGCGCGTTTCATGGTTGCTCCCAGTTCTTGGCCCGCTCCAAGGCGCGCTGCCAGCGTCCCTGCAAACGGATCGCCTCATCCTGCGGCATGGCCGGGGTAAACGTCTCCTCCGCTTGCCAGAGGGCGGTAAGTGTGTCTCGATCCGGCCACACTCCGACGGCCAGACCGGCAAGGGCAGCGGCGCCGAGGGCGGTCGTCTCCATGATTCCCGGCCGTACCACCGGCACGCGCAGGAGGTCGGCCTGAAATTGCATGAGCAGGCGGTTGCGGGTGGCACCGCCGTCGACGCGCAGTTCACGCAGTTGCATGCCGGCGTCGGCCTCCATGGCAGCGAGGAGGTCGGCGCTCTGAAAAGCGATGCTCTCCAGGGTGGCGCGGGCGATGTGGCCGGCGGTCGTTCCCCGGCTCAGGCCGACGATGGTGCCGCGGGCATAGGGATCCCAGTGCGGCGCCCCGAGGCCGGCAAAGGCGGGGATAAGGACGACGCCGTCATTATCGGGGACGGAGGCGGCAAGGGCTTCGACTTCGCCGGAGGTGCGGATGATGCCGAGGCCGTCGCGCAGCCACTGTACTGCTGCTCCGGCAATAAAGACGCTCCCTTCCAGAGCATATTCGGTGACGCCGCCCATCCGCCAGGCAACGGTGGTGAGGAGCTTGTTCTGCGACACCACCGGCTGTGTTCCGGTCTGCATAAGCATGAAGCAACCGGTACCATAGGTATTCTTCGCCATCCCCGGAACAAAACATCCCTGACCGAAGAGGGCGGCCTGTTGGTCGCCGGCGATTCCGGCAATGGGGACGCGGGCGGCGAAGAGCTGGCCGGCGGTGGTGCCGTAGACGGCGCTGGAATCGACGACTTCCGGCAGCAGGGCGCGGGGGATGTCGAGGATGCGCAGCAGGTCATCATCCCAATCGAGGGTGTGGATGTTGAAGAGGAGGGTGCGTGAGGCATTGCTGACGTCAGTGATGTGCAGAGCACCGGCGGAGAGGTTCCACGCCAGCCAGCTGTCGATGGTGCCGCAAGCGAGTTCGCCGGCAAGAGCGCGCTGGCGGGCGCCGGGGATATGGTCGAGGAGCCAGGCCAGCTTGGTGCCGGAGAAGTAGGGGTCGAGGAGGAGGCCAGTCTTTTCGGTGATGAGCGGTTCCAAGCCCTCGCTGCGCAGGCGTTCGCAGAGAGGGGCGGTGCGGCGGTCCTGCCAGACGATGGCATTGTGCAGAGGGAGGCCGCTTTTCCTTTCCCAAAGAAGGATCGTTTCGCGCTGATTGGTGATACCGATGGCGGCAAGGTCGGCGGGCGTCAATCCCGCCTGGGCGAGAGCTTCGACGGCGACGCCGAGCTGGCTCCCCCAGATCTCGCGCCCGTCATGTTCGACCCATCCCGGCCGCGGAAAGATCTGGGTGAATTCACGCTGTGCAAGGGCGCAAACCTGGAGCTGCTGATCGAAGATGATGGCGCGGGAGCTGGTCGTTCCCTGATCAAGGGCAAGGATGTAAGGCATAACGGCCTCCGCATAAAAAGGAGAGATGATCAGGACCGATTGGGCGAAAACAGAGGGGTCCCCCTACAGCAACCCGCTCTCTTGAATCAATTCCGCTTCCGGATAATAGACTTCCATCAGACAAAGTCCCTG
Organism: Deltaproteobacteria bacterium HGW-Deltaproteobacteria-4; assembly: GCA_002841765.1. Classification (NCBI taxonomy): domain Bacteria; class Deltaproteobacteria; species Deltaproteobacteria bacterium HGW-Deltaproteobacteria-4. The sequence goes on from PHAV01000001.1 coordinate 49,831, forward strand.
AGGCGGGGCATTGACGCCGGCCCGCAGCCCTGGCTCGCGGGCAAGGAGGCGGGGGATGTCTTCGGCCGGGCGTTTATGCAGGCCGATTTCGACCAGGGTGCCGACGATGATACGCACCATGTGACGGAGAAAGCCGCTGCCGTGGACATCGATGGTGATAATCTCTCCGTCGCGCTGCAGGTCGAGAGAGTAGATCTCCCGTATGGTGGTGCGGGCGTCGCAACTGGTGGTGCGAAAGGCGGCAAAGTCGTGGCGGCCGACAAAGAAGCGGGCGGCCGCAGCCATCGTCGCGAAGTCGAGATCCTGGCGGATATGCCAGGCGGTGCGGGTGAAGGCGGGCGAGCGGACCGGGGCGGTGAAGATCCGGTAACGGTACCACTTGCCGCCGGCGGAAAAGCGCGCATGAAAGTCGCGTGTTTCCTCAACCGCCTCGCGGACGGCGATGTCGTCAGGGAGAAAACGATTGACCCCTTCGCGAAAGGCGACCAAAGGAAAAGGACTTTCGGTGCGAAAATGGGCGATCATGGCGCGGGCATGCACCCCGGCATCGGTGCGGCCGGAGCTGTGCAGGACGACCTTTTCGCGGACGATCTGGCCAAGAGCTTCTTCAAGAAGTTGCTGGATGGAGCGGCCCTTGGCCTGACGCTGCCAGCCGACATAAGCGGTACCGTCATATTCAATAGTGAGGCGGATAGTTCTCATCGTGGCGGCAGGATAATCAATCCACGCTCCCCCTGTCCAGAGAAAAGCCTTGTCATGCCCGTCTCCTTCAGTTAAAAATCACGCATGACCCACACCCGTTTTCTGCGCATTGCCATTGTCGTGGTGATGGTGGCCGTGATTACCGTCCTCCATTATGTGACGAATATTCACGATGCCCGCATGCACGACATCTATCGGCGGCTTTACTATCTGCCGATCGTCCTCGCCGGCCTCTGGTTCGGGCTGCGCGGCGGACTGATTACTGCCCTCACCACCTCGGTCCTCTTTATTCCGCACGTTATTTTTCAGTGGAAGCACCACCCGGCGGTGGAACCGGAGCAGTATCTGGAGATCATCCTCTTTAACGTCATCGGCGGCCTCACCGGTTTTCTCGCCGGGAAGGAGCAGGAGCAGAAGGAGCGTTATCAACTCGCCGCCCAGCAGCTCGAAGCGAGTTTCTTCGAGCTTAAGCGTCAGTCCGAGCAGATCCTTGACTTCGAAGAGCAGTTGCGGCGAGCCGATCGTCTCGCCGCCCTCGGTGAACTTTCCGCGGGGATGGCGCATGAAATCCGCAACCCCCTCGCCTCGATCCGCGGCACCGCCGAAATTCTGCGTGACGGGATCAAGGCCGACGACCCGCGCAGCGAGTTCGCGACGATCCTCATCCGCGAAGTTGATCGTCTCAACCGGGTCGTTGCTGATTTTCTCGACTTTGCCAAACCGGCGAGCGCTGAGCAGACACGGATCGATCTGGTCGCGGCCCTGGATGAAGTGGTTGCCCTGACCCGTCTCGCCGCCGCCAAGAAGCAGATCGTGATCACTCTCGCTGGTCTCCCAACCCTCGAACTGATCGCTGACCGTAATCAGCTTAAACAAGCTTTTCTCAATCTGATTCTCAATGCTCTTGAGGCGATGCCGGAAGGGGGGAGCTTGACGATAACGACGCAGACCGGGGAGGACGAGGCAAGTACCTCCTTTGCCGACAGCGGCAGCGGTATTCCGCCCGAGCATCTGGCGCGTATCTTCAGCCCCTTCTTTACCACCCGCCGCGATGGCACCGGCCTCGGCCTGGCGATCACTCACCGTATCGTCGTCGGCCACGGCGGCCGCATTGAAGTGGAGAGTGCCATTGGTGTCGGGACGACCTTTACGGTAATCTTGCCGCTGGGGTGGTGAAAGTCTTGCCTCACTTGCGAAAGCGAACGACATGAGCAAAAACAAGATATTGCTGATCGACGATGACGATTCCCTGCGCCGGGTGACGGAGTTCACCCTCCAGGAAGCGGGACACAGCGTCCTTTGTGCCGCCAGTGGCGAGGAGGGTTTGCAGCTCTTTGCTGCAGAAGAACCGACCATTGTCATCACCGATATCCAGATGCCGAGGCTCTCCGGTTATGATGTGCTGCGCCAGATCAAGACGCAAAAACCGGAAACGATCGTGATCGTCATCACCGCTTTTGCCACCGTCGAAAAGGCGGTGGAGGCGATGAAGCTCGGCGCCTTCGATTATCTGACCAAGCCCTTCAGCCGCGACCAGCTGCGTCTTTGCGTCGAGCGGGCGCTCACCGTCGCCGGTCTCAAGGCCGAGAATCAGCGCCTGCGCGATACGTTGCAGGATCGCTGTGACTTCAGCCGACTGGTCGGCAATTCAGCGCCGATGCGTGAAGTCTTTGAGATCGTGCGCCGCGTTGCCGGCAGTGAAGCAACGGTGCTGATCAGTGGCGAAAGCGGTACTGGCAAGGAGCTGATCGCCCGCGCCCTGCATCACGGCAGCGAGCGCCACGAAGGTCCCTTTGTCGCTGTCAACTGCGCGGCGCTACCGGGCGATCTTCTCGAAAGTGAACTCTTCGGCCACAAACGCGGTGCCTTTACCGGCGCCATCAAGGATCGTAAAGGGAAGTTCGAGCTTGCCGACGGCGGCACCCTCTTTCTCGACGAGATCGGCGAACTCCCCATCGATCTGCAGCCGAAGCTGCTGCGCGCCTTACAAGAGCGCGAAATCGAACCGCTCGGCGGCAGCAGTCGTAAAGTTGATGTGCGTCTGGTGGCGGCGACCAATCGCGATCTGGAAGGGGCGATGCAGCAGGGACGCTTTCGAGAAGATCTTTACTACCGCTTGGCGGTGATCCTCCTCGATCTGCCCTCTCTGCGCGAACGTCGTGACGATATCCCTTTACTGATCCGCCACTTTTTGCTGCGCCACGGCGGTGAGCAGCTCCACCTGGATGCTGACGCCCTGCGTCGTCTCTGCGACTACGATTGGCCGGGAAATGTGCGTGAACTGGAGAATGCCGTCGAACGGATGGTGCTGCTCCGTCGCAACGAAACGATCAGCGTCGCCGACCTGCCGGCGAAGATCGTTGGCACGGCCGGAAACGGCAACGGTAGAGGGGAGCGGGTGCTTAATCTTCCGGATGACGGCTATTCCCTTGAATCGATCGAAAAGGAAGCGGTCCTTGAAGCCCTGACGCGCTGTCATAATAATCAGACCAAAGCGGCGGCTTTTTTGCGTATCCCCCGTCATACCCTCCTTTACCGCATGGAAAAGTTCGGGCTGCACAGAGAGAAACCGTGATGGAGCGCAGCGCTTTTGTCGCCCTGACCGAGGAGGTTATCGCCACCATCCCGTGCGAGTTTTTGGCCAAAATCGATAATCTCACCTTTATCGTTGAAGAGTGGGCCCCTCCTGAACTTCTCGCCGAGTATGACGATGCCGATCCTTTCGATTTTCTCGGCGAATATCTGGGCTGCCCGCTCCCGGAACGGAGCCAGGGCGATGCCAGTGGCCTCCCCGACCTTATCGCTCTTTATCAGGGGGCGATCGAGGCGTATGCGGCAGAGACTGACGTGCCTCTGGAACAGGTGATTCGCGAGACGCTTGTTCATGAAATTGCACACTATTTTGGCTTCAGTGAGGAACAGATGGACGATATCGAGACGCTTTGGAAGGAAGGTGGCGGCATCGCCTCATCTTGACATTTCTTGGGTGGAAGCGTAAAAAGTTGCTTATTCACCCTCTCATATAAGGATATTCAAAACTATGTATACCCTCTCCCGCTTTCTCCTCTTCACCCTCTGCCTCTTCCTTTTCGCGGCCTGCAATAAAGAAGCGCCTGTTCCTGTCGGCAAACCTCTTGCCGCCGATTTTACCCTGCGTGATCTTGACGGCAAGGAGCATAAACTCTCCGATTATCGCGGCAAGGTTGTCTTTCTCAACTTCTGGGCGACCTGGTGTCCCCCTTGTCGCGAGGAGATGCCGTCAATGGAGCGACTTAATGAAGTCCTGGGCGGCAAGGATTTTGTTATGCTCGCCGTCAATGCCGATGAAGATGTCAAAGATCTCGAAGCCTTTGTCAAGGGGACGCCTCACAGTTTCGCCGTCCTCAGCGATGCTGACGGCACGGTTCAGAAGCTTTACCAGGTCTTTAAATTCCCTGAGACCTTTGTAATTGACCGGCAGGGGCGCATTGCCGAACACATTCTCGGCGCCCGCAACTGGTCATCGACTGAAGCCCTTAAATTTTTTAACGCCCAGATCGCCGGGGGAAAATAGTGGGAGCGGCGGCGGATATCAGTCTGTGGATTGCCTTTACGGCGGGGATCCTTTCCTTCTTTTCGCCCTGCGTCCTGCCGCTCATCCCTTCCTATCTGAGTTACATAACCGGTCTCTCCTTTAACCAGTTGCAGGAAGAGCACCCCGATCACCAGGTGCGAATGACCGTTCTGCGTCATTCTCTCCTCTTTATCGCCGGCTTCTCCCTGGTCTTCATCAGCCTCGGTGCCTTGGCCGGGGTCGCGTCCGGAGCGCTGATGAGCTCGCTGCAGGAAGGGCTCGGCTGGCTGCAAAAGATCGGCGGACTCCTTATCTTCGTCTTTGGTATGCATCTCTCCGGCATCCTTCAGCTCGGTTTTCTTCTTGGGGAAAAAAGGGTTCACCTCCACGATAAGCCGCACGGCTACCTCGGCACCGTCTTTGTCGGCATCGTCTTTGCCGCCGGCTGGACCCCTTGCATCGGCCCGGTCCTCGGCGCCATTCTGATGATCGCCGCGACCTCCGGCCAGGCCGGCCAGGGGATCTTTCTCCTTTCCGCTTACTCTGTCGGGCTCGGCATCCCCTTCCTCCTCTCCGGCCTCCTCTTCCACGGCTTCCTTGGCTTCTTCAAGCGCTTCCGCGTCTATATTCGCCTCTTTGAGATCCTCACCGGTGTCCTCCTCATGATCGTCGGCATCATGCTCTTCTTTAATCTCCTGACCGGCGTCACCGGTTGGCTTTATCGCTTCGTGCCGGTGAGCGGCTAAGATCAGTGCTCCCTGGTTTAGTTTGATTGAGCAGGAGCCGGACTCGCATGAATTTTTTGTCTGCAAAAAGACGATGTAGCGTCTGGGCGATAACTTTTGTGCTGATGCTGCTCGTGGTCTTCTCGACGCAAGCTTGGGCTGATGGTGCGGAGGCAATCACGGCAAAGGAGCGGAATCGTCAGGTGATGAATGTAACGCTGGGCGGAGTGGGGGTGGTCACAGCGTGGGGCGTTGTCAACTGGGACTACTTTAGTCGTACTCCCCAGGGGACATCGGAGGGATGGTTCGGTCAGAATACGGAATCGGGGGGAGTCGATAAGCTCGGTCATGTCTTTGCCACCTATGCAGCCGCTCAAGGTATCTCCAGCCTTTTTGAACACTGGTGTTTTACGCCGGAGGAGGCAGCCTGGTTCGGGGCGCTGTCGTCATTTACCATTCTGAGCGTGATGGAGGCGGGGGATTCCTTCAGTGATTATGGTTTTTCTTATGAGGATCTCGTTGCAAATGCCGTGGGGGCGATGGCCAGCTACTATCGATATCGCCACCCTGACCTGGCGCAGAAGGTCGATTTGCGCTGGGAGATTGGCGTTCATCCGGGGCAGATGGATATCACGACCGATTACGAAAATTCAAAATACCTGCTTGCTCTTAAACTCAATGGTTTTGAACGGTTCAATCAAAGTATTCTGAAGCATGTCGAGTTGCATGCCGGATACTTTGTCCGCGGCTACTCGGATCTGAGCGCGCCCGGCGAAAGAAACCTGTACATGGGCGTCGGGTTGAATTTGACCGATCTGTTCCGGCGCAGCGGTCATAACCGTGTCGCGACATTCCTCAATTATTATCAACCGCCCGGCACTTATCTGGCGGTCGAGGGCAAACTGTCTCATTGAAAATCCTGATTAATCTTCCGCAATACAAAGAAAAAATAAAATTACACCTTGACTCCGCAACCCTCATTGTTTAAATTGAAATTCAATTTCAACTAGAGGTTGCTTTTGAACTACAAAGATTCCTTTCGTGAATATCTCGGTAAGCACGGTCTCAAGGTTACCCAGCAACGGGAAGTGATCCTTGATGAATTTCTGGCGGCGGGGTCGCACCTCTCGACAGAAGAGCTTTATAGGACCATTCGTGAAAAAAATCCCCATATCGGTTACGCTACAGTGCATCGCACCCTCAAACTCCTTGCTGAAAGTGGATTGGCGGCACCTCGCCATTTTGGCGACGGTCATACCCGATACGAGTGCAGCAGTGAAGAGCAGCACCATGATCACCTCATCTGCACGGTCTGCGGGGCGATCGTTGAGTTTGAAAATCCCGGCATCGAAAGATTGCAGGAGCAGGTTGCCGCCAAACACGGCTTTGTGATTGAGCAGCATCGTCTGGAAATATACGGGCGTTGTGCTGCCTGTCTGACGGGGAAGGGTAAGCAGGAAAAGAAGTAAACAACTCAGGACGATGTTGCGGCGGCTCTCCCTGTTTGTGTATTAGTCTGTCTTATTGAAAATGAAAATCAATTTTTGTGTCTAATTATTGATAATGGATTTCAAGATCATGTAAGCAAGAGATATTCACCCCCAACAAAGGAGACAGCAGATGATGCCACTGGCCCTGCTCAGCCCCGGCGAAAGCGGCGAGATCGTCGACATCCGCGTTCATGAAGAGAAGAAAGTCTGCTGCGGCCAGTGCAACGGCGAGAAGCATAAAAAGAGCGATAACCGTATCGAGGAGCTCGGCCTGCGAGCCGGCAAGGTCATTTCGATGCTCAACAACGGCGCCCCGATCCTGCTCAAGATCGATGAGGCGCGCATTGCCATCGATCGTTCGCTGGCGATGAAGATCATGGTCAGGAGAGTGCAATGACTTTGGATGAACTTAAACCCGGACAGAGCGGACGGATCACCACCATCGGCGTCGTTGGCCCCTTGAAGCGCCGGTTGATGGATATGGGCGTGCTTGTCGGTGTAGAAGTCAAGGTGATCAAAATCGCTCCCATGGGCGATCCGTTGGAAGTGGCTCTGAAGAGTTACCGTCTCTCCCTGCGCCGCTCGGAAGCGCAGGGGATTAATGTGGAGGCTTTGTCATGACTCAACCTGTAGCACAACGCCCGATTACTGTCGCCGTCGCCGGCAACCCCAATGCCGGCAAGTCGACCCTGATCAATGCCATTGCCGGCAGTCGTTTGCACGTCGGTAACTGGCCCGGCGTCACGGTGGAGAAGAAGGAGGCGCTCTTCGAGTTTGAAGGGCGCGGCATCCGTCTCGTCGATCTGCCGGGAACCTATTCGCTCTCCCCCTACACCCAGGAAGAGATTATCGCCCGTGATTATCTGGTGCACGAGAAGCCGGACCTGATCCTTAACGTCGTCGATAGTACCAATCTCGAACGCAACATCTATCTGACCGTGCAGCTGCTCGAACTTGGCATACCGACGGTGATGGCCTTGAACATCTTCGACGAAGCCGAGGCGATGGGCTATCGCATCGACGTTGCCGGGATCGAGACGATGCTCGGTGTCACCGTTATTCCGACCGCCGCCACCAAAAATCGCGGTCTCAAGGAGCTTCTCGCCGCGGTCCTGGCGACAGCTGACCGTGCCGCGCCCCACTGCCCCAAGGAACTCAGCTACGGCATCGACATCGATCAGGCCGCCGGTTGGGTGACGGTGGCACTGCAGAAAGAATACCCGGATCTCGCCGGCCGCTATCCGCAACGCTGGCTCGCCTGCAAATTGATGGAAGGGGATGCCGAGATCGCTAAAGAGATTGATCTCGACAGCGCGGCGCTGCTCGACGAACCCCTCCGCCATCTGCGTCGCGCTCACGGTGAGGACATCGAGGCTTTGCTCGCCGAAGCCCGTTACGCTCTCGCTTCCGGGTTGACCAAAGAGGTGTTGCACAAGCCGGCAGTGCCGCGTCAGGAGTTGACCGAGAAGATCGACCGGATCGTTCTCCATCGCATCTTCGGTATCCCCATCTTCCTCGCTGCCATGTGGTTGGTCTTCAAGCTGACTTTCGACCTCTCCTCCCCCTTTGGCGGCTGGCTTGAAGGGATGATCGCCGGCCCCTTCGGGCGCTGGGTCAAGGCAGGAATGGGGGTGATCGGCGCTCCGGACTGGACCGTCTCTCTCGCCCTCGACGGCGTCGTTGCCGGCGTCGGTTTTGTTTTGGTCTTTGTGCCGGTCATCTTCGCGATGATGTTCTTTATCACCTTTCTGGAGGGGAGCGGCTATATGGCGAGGGCCGCCTTTGTCATGGACCGGGCCATGCACTCCATCGGCCTGCACGGCAAGTCCTTCATCCCGATGCTCCTCGGCTTCGGCTGTAACGTCCCCGGCATCTACGCCACCCGCACCCTGGAGAACCCGCGTGACAAGGTGCTTACTGCCCTGCTCCTCCCCTTGATGTCCTGCGGCGCGCGTCTGCCGGTCTATGTCCTCTTTGCCGGCATCTTCTTCACCAACCCGGGGACAGCGATCTGGTCCCTCTACGTCCTCGGTATCGCCCTTGCCATCCTCATGGGGCTGATCTTCAAGAAGACCCTCTTTCGCGGTGAAGCGCCGATGTTCATCATGGAGCTCCCCCCTTACCGGATGCCGACTCTAAAGAGTCTGGCGATTCACACCTGGGAGAAAGGGAAGCATTTCCTGATCAAGGCAGGCACCTACATCCTTGCCGTCTCGGTCCTGGTCTGGTTCCTCCTCAACCTCCCCTGGGGCGTGGAGAGTAAGCGCGACTCTTATCTCGGACAGACCGGCGCTGCTGTCGCTCCGATCTTCGCTCCCCTGGGTTTCGGCACCTGGGAGGCCTCGGCTTCGCTGATTACCGGGATCATCGCCAAGGAGATTGTCGTCGGCACCATGGGTGAGATCTACGCACCGTCGGCCACAGCTGAGGAAGAAGCCGGTCCGGCCCCGACCCTTGGCGAAGACTTCGAGGAGATGGTCACGTCCCTCGGCGGCGCCTTCAAGGAGGCCGGACACAATGTCGTCTCGACCTTCGGCGTCTCCAGTCTCGCGGCGGAGGATGAAGAGGGGGAGACCCCCTTAAAGGGCGCGGTCCGGGGTGCTTTTACGCCGCTCTCCTCCTACGCCTTTATGGTCTTTGTCCTCCTCTACATGCCGTGCGTGGTCGTTGCCATCGCCATGCGTCAGGAGTTTGGCGGCTGGAAGTGGTTCGGAGTCGCCTTCGCCTACCAGTCGGTCCTCGCCTGGACCGCGGCCCTGCTCGTTTACCAAGGGGGGAAACTTCTGGGGCTGGGAGGTTAGAATGGGGATCGTCGATATTCTCTGGATGGTGGTAATTCTGGTCGGCTGTGGCTGGCTTCTTTACCACTTTTTATGGAAGAAACAGGGATCCTGTCACGGTTGTGATCACAGTGACACAACCAAAAACAAACGTCAGCAGTGACTCACAGCGAACTTCAAAGAGACGAGGAGAAATCACCATGAAAAAAATTTTTGCAATGATTGGTCTGATCGTATTGACCGCCGCATCGGTTGGCGCCAGTGAGGTCACCTGGAGAAGCAGCATCAAGGGGATCGTGGCGGAGCACTGCCTCGATTGCCATGGCGCCGATTCGGCACCGGAATATCCCCAGTTTAAAGAAGAGAAAGAGGCGTGGCTCGCCAAGGGGCAGGGGATGCGCATGGACACCTACAGCCATCTCGTCGCCTTTGTCGGGTGGCCTAATACCGGGGCGATGATGCGTCGGCTCGACGACGGGCAGAACAGTAAAGAGGGCAAGCCGGGTAACATGTACCAGTACCTCGGCGCCAACGAGGAAGAGCGCCAGAAGAATCTTGCGGCCTTCAAGGGCTGGATCGGCAACTGGTCCCTGAAGCGTTGGGCCGACACATCCAAGGAAGAGCTGAACGGAATCAAGGCCAAATATTGATCGTAAAGTCACGGGGCGCGTGACGGTCGTATTCGCCGTCACGCGCCGGAATTTCCTATCGTCACCCAGTTCGGACCCCTGCGTCAGGAGATCTCATGCGTTCAGATACCGTGCTAAAGCCGGCAAGTCGTCCTCAGCCCCATTGGCACAGCGTTGCCCACCGCTTCCCTGCGGACCGCGATTGTCTGACTTCGTTTCTCGCTTACGAAAGCGCTGAGATTCTGGCCGGTGTCAAGCCTGGCAGCCTGATCAACCTCGTCAATCGCCCGCACCATTGCGGCCGGAATTTCTACCGGCTTTGGCAGGAGTGCGGAGCTGAGGTCCTTGCCCAGAGCGGATTGGTCGGTCGGGTGCTGGTCGATCGCGGTGCATCTCTGCTGCTGCTCATCTATACTCCGCAGCTCCTGGAAGAGTTGCTGGAGAAACCTTCGACACGGGCTATGCTCCGGAGGGCCGGTTACGATCATCTCGAAGAGATGGAGTCGATCCTGGATCAATTACAGGAACGTTGTCAGCAAGGGGAGGGGTTCCCCCACGAGATCGGCATCTTTCTCGGCTACCCCCTCAAGGATGTTGCCGGTTTCCTCGGCTGGGTAACGATCCCCTTTGCAGTTCAGGGGCCGTGGAAAATCTACGGCGCCCCGGAAAAGAGTCTGGACCTAGCCGCCACCCACCAACGCTGCCGCGAACGCATGGTCCGCAAACTGGCACGCTGCTGCCGGCCGGAGGAGTGCTTGTCGTTCTCCCGTAAACATTTCGCCATTAATTGAAATCGATAATCAATTTCTCAAAAGGAGTGTTTTTCATGTTTCTGCGTCGGAATTTCTCTGCTCTTGTCCTGTGTCTTCTTTGCTTGACCCCGCTGCTGGCGGACGAAGCCTTCTCTTCTCCTTTGAGTCTCGAAGAGCGTTTGCAGCGACTGGAGACCAGCCAGGCAGAGCTTTACCACACCTTGGCCGAGAAGAAGAGCGCCGGTCTGAGTGAAGCGATCAGCGAAAATATGACCCTTTCCGGCTTGATCGAGGTAGAAGGGAGTGCCCTTCGGCAGCGTTTGCCCGACCACAGCACGGTTAGTGCCAGCGATTTGACGTTGGCTACCGCTCAGCTCGGTCTTGACGCCAAAGTGAACGAAGCTGTCGGCGTCAATTTTACCCTGCTTTATGAAGAGGATGGTGAGCTGGAAGTCGATCAAGCCTTTATGCATTTTGAGCAGGGCAGCTGGAACCTGAGCGCGGGTCGCATATATCTCCCTTTTGGCGCTTTTCACAGCCATTTCATCAGTGATCCGCTCCCCCTGGCTCTCGGTGAGACCCGGCAAACAGCCCTTGTCCTGACTTATCAGCGTGAATTTTTCTCCCTCAGCGCTTTTGCCTTTAACGGCAACGAGGACAAAGCCAGCAGCGAGGACCAAGTCAACGACGGCGGTTTGAGCTTGACCGTGGCACCCTCCGAAGGGCTGGAATTTGGTGCCAGCGTTCTCTCCGACATTTCTGAGAGTGGCGCCGAATTCCTCGGCGGCAACGGCTATAGCCGCCGTGTTGCCGGCTGGAGCGCCTATGCTCATCTGAAGCAGGGTCGCCTTGGCCTGGAGGCGGAATATCTCGCTGCGGCCAAAGCCTTTGCTGCCAGCGATCTGGATGCCAATAGCGACGGTCGTGGCGACAAGCCGCAGACCTGGAATCTGGAGGCAGCCTGGGAGTTGACACCTGCAGTCGAGCTGGCGGCCCGCTTTGGCGGCGGTCGGGAGTTGGCCGATGCGCCCCGGCGTGAATACGGAGTCGATCTTTCCTGGATGCCCCTGGCTGCAACCACCATTTCCGTCGAATATCTGCACGGCAAGTTTGCTTCCTCTCTGGCGGCGGTGGACCACAGTGAACAATTGACGATGCAGGTAGCGCTCGCCTTTTAAGGCGTCTTTCTCGGCATATTTTGAATTTCAATATCAAGTAGCACGACCAATGTCGCCCCGTCCTCTGTATGGACTAACCCACAAACCCACAAAAAGGAGAAAAACCACCCATGAAGAAATTGGCCGCATCCCTCCTCTTCTCGACCCTGTTGGCCGTTCCGGCCTTTGCCGTCGACAACAGCACGGCAGCATTGCAGCAACAGATCAATGACCTCCAGCGCCAATTCAGCGAACTGGAAAGCAGCAAAAAAACCGAGAAAAAAGACCCTTTGATCCGCATTGGTGGTTACGGTGAGCTCGACTATATCTTCAAGGAATCCAATGGCAACGGCAAGGAGGGGAACACCTTTGACCCACACCGTTTTGTCCTGTATGTCAATGCCGATCTTTCTGAGTCGATCACGCTCAATACCGAACTCGAATGGGAGCATGGCGGTGACAGCGGTGCCGGGAGCGAGATCGCCGTCGAGCAGTTCTTTCTCGACTTTCGTCACCAGCGCCCGCTCAACTTCAAAGCCGGTCTGATGCTTGTCCCGCTCGGGGGAGTCAACATTAATCACGAACCGACCAATTTCAACTCGACGGAGCGGCCGGAACTTGATCGATTCCTCATTCCCAGCACCTGGCGGGAGATGGGAGCCGGAATCCACGGCGCCCTCGGCAACAAGGTCGATTATCAGCTGCTGGTCATGAACGGACTCGACGGTAGCAAGTTTTCGGCCTCAAACGGCCTGAGAAGTGGCCGGCAGAAAGTGGAAATCGACAACAACGACAGCAAGGCGATCGTGGCCCGCCTGGAAGTCCGCCCGGTCACCAACCTATACACCAATTTCTCCGCCTATCGCGGCGATTCAGCCGCGGCCGGCAAACCGGGAGCCGTGACTACCATTGCTGCTGTCGACGGCAAATACAGTCTGGGAAGAGCTGATATTTCTGGCGAGTATGTCTACATCGACCAGGCACATCCGGAGCGGATCAGCACCGAGATCGGCGATCGCATGTCAGGTTATTGGGTTGAAGGCGCCTACCATGTACTGCCGGAAAGTTTGAAAAAAGGGAAACTGGTCGATGCGGATGTGGTGGCCTTTGCCCGCTACTCGGCTTTCGACACCCAGCAGGGGAGACTTGCCGATCCGACCAAAGCCAGTGGTAGATACGATCGCAACTACACCACGGTGGGCGTTGTCTTTAAGCCGGCCACGACTGTAGCCATCAAAGCCGATTACCAGATTTACGACGACCATTGCAATCCTGGCGAATTAGCACTGGACAACGACAAGTTCCAAGTCACCATCGGTTTTGTTTTCTAGGCTTAAAAATCGAAGAGGAAAAGGCCCGCTGCATACGGCAGCGGGCCTTTTTTTTTAGGTGGTGCCCGGCAGGGCAGGCAAAAGTCCCTTGACCAGAGCCATAAAACTGACGCAACGAGGACTAATAGAGGAAAGAGCATGGAGAAGCAGTAGTGGTCTTCCTCTTGCAGCGTAAATCGCTTGATGTATCGGATGCGGAACACTATACTTGACCGCTGTTTGCGAATACTCCAGGCCCCGCGCAGCTGGTAAAGAAATTCAACTCCCCGAGAAGGTTCCCATGTCCCAACCCCTTGCAACCGTTTCCCGTCGCAAAATCTTTCTGGTCGGCAATCCCAATGTCGGCAAGAGTGTCCTTTTTAATGCTCTGACCGGGGCTTATACGACGGTCTCCAACTATCCGGGGACCTCGGTGGAGATCGCCCGTGGTGAAGTAATCATCGCCGGTGTCCCTTACGAAGTCCTTGATACGCCGGGGATGTACGGCCTGCAGCCAATGACCGAAGAGGAACGGGTTTCGCAGCGGATCCTGTTGCAGGAAGAAGCTTTTGCCGTCATTCACGTTATCGATGCCCGCAACCTCGAACGGATGCTGCCGATGACCGTGCAACTGATCGAGGCCGGGCTGCCGCTGATTCTGGTGGTCAATATCATTGATGAAGCCGAACGGATGGGGATTGCGATCGATATCGAGCTGCTGCGGCAGCGCCTCGACATCCCGGTGATTGCCGCCGCTACCACCCACAAACGCGGCCTCGATGAAATTCGTACGGCGATTGCCGAATTTTCCGGAGCCCGTCACCCGGCCTATGCTTATGCGCCAGATCTGGAGCGGGATATTCTCCGTCTGGCCGTGCAACTGCACGGCGATTACCGGGTCGACCGCCGTGCTCTCGCTCTCCTCTTTCTGTTGCGGGACGAAGAGACGACCGCATTGATCCACCGTGTCGAAGGTGACCGCGCTGCGGCTATTGTCGCCACCGCTAAAGAGATTATCTATTCGCATCGCAGTGACCTCCATCTACGACTGAGTATGGAGCGGAAGCGGATCTGCACTGAACTCCTTACCAACGTAGTCAGTGCCGCGCCGCGCCAGGGGCGCACCTGGGGGGAGCGTCTTTCCGCCTGGACGATGAATCCCTGGACCGGAGTGCCGATCCTCCTTGCCGTCCTTTATTTTGGACTGTATCAATTTGTCGGCATCTTCGGGGCCGGAACTATCGTTGGTCTCCTTGAAGGTGATCTCTTTACCGATATCATCAATCCCTGGTTCATCCGTACCGCCAATAATTACATCCCCTGGCTGTGGCTGCATGAACTGCTGGTCGGCGAATACGGCATTCTTACCTTGGCGGTTCGTTATGCCGTTGCCCTGGTTATGCCGATCGTCGGCACCTTTTTTGTCGCCTTCTCCATCCTCGAAGATTCCGGCTACTTCCCCCGTTTGGCGATGCTTGTTGACCGGGTCTTCAAGGCGATCGGCCTCAACGGCCGCGCTGTTATCCCCATGGTCCTCGGCTTCGGTTGCGATACCATGGCGACGATGGTCACCCGCACTCTGGAGACGACGCGTGAACGGGTTATCGCCACGGTTCTTCTCGCCCTGGCGATCCCCTGCAGTGCCCAGCTCGGGGTGATCCTTGCCCTCCTGGCCGGCGTCCCCGGCGCGCTGTTGATCTGGACCGTCGTTATGTCCGCAATATTTCTCTTCGTCGGCTTTCTCACCGCCCGGCTCCTGCCCGGCGAGCGGCCGATGTTTTATATGGAGATTCCGCCGCTGCGTCTGCCGCAGCTGCGCAATGTCGTCGTCAAGACCTTGACCCGCATGCAGTGGTACTTTTTTGAAATCTTTCCCCTCTTTATCTTTGCTTCTGTCGTCCTTTGGGCAGGGAAGATGACCGGTGCCCTGGAGTCGCTGGTGCGTTTTCTGGCGCCGGGGATGACGATGCTCGGACTGCCCAAGGATGTCGCGGCGGTCTTTGTCTTCGGCTTCTTCCGCCGGGATTTCGGCGCCGCCGGACTCTTCGATATGAACGAACAGGGGCTCCTGTCGCCGGTACAGCTCACCGTCGCCGCCGTGACCCTGACCCTCTTTGTCCCCTGCGTCGCGCAGTTTCTGATGATGAAGAAAGAGCGGGGCTGGCCGGTAGCCCTGATCATCTTTGCCGCGGTGACCGCCACCGCCTTCGGCGTCGGCTGGCTGTTGAATGGTTTCCTTCTCAGTACGGGTTGGCTGGCATGAAGTGCGCATTCTGTGGCAAGGAGATCGATGAACAACAAGTCGGTCAGAGCGAGCGTTGTGGACAATGTCCTGGCGGGTGTCGCAAAGTACACTGTCCGCACTGCGGCTATGCCAACCCGGTTGTGCCGGGTTATTTGAAGCGCTGGATCAAAAAGGAAAAGGGCGAGTAAGAATAGATAAAAGGTAGGGGCGGCATTTATGACGCCCAGGAGGGCGCGATAAATGCCGCCCCTGCAGCAAGGTTTAATGGAATATTTTTTGTTTGAACTATAAGGAGTCACAACATGCGCGTTTCAGAAGCCGCGGAAGAGATATTGGAATCATTGTGGATTGCCAGTGAGGAGAAGGGGAAACCGGGGCTGCCCTGTAATCTCGAGAGTGATGCCATTGAAGGGAGCGGCTTGCATGAACTGCTGAGCCTTGCTTACGTCGAAGTAGTCGGTGAGCTTATTCGCTTGCGTCCGGAAGGGCGGCACGAAGCGATGATGACGGTGCGCCGCCATCGTCTGGCCGAGCGCTTGATGATGGATATCCTCGATATGAAAGGGGTACCGGGGGATGAGCGCGCCTGTGAATTCGAGCATCTCCTCCATCACGGCGTCGACACCAAGATCTGTACCCTCCTTAATCATCCCACCACCTGTCCGCATGGCCGGCCGATCCCTCCCGGTGAATGCTGCGAAGTGGCGAAGGCGACCGGCGTCATCGGTGTCGTTGCCCTCACCGAACTTAAAGCCGGCGAAGCCGGCGAGATCGCCTACCTCTCGACCTCCGATCCGAAAAAGATGCAGAAGCTGATGAATATGGGAGTTCTCCCCGGTAATCACCTCGAACTCAGTCGCAGCTATCCGACCTATATCTTTCGCGTCGGCAACTCCGAGTTTGCCGTCGACGAAGAGTTGGCCCGGGAGATTTTTATTCGTAAAGGCTAAGGGCTCTGACCCTCTAGAGGAGTCACGGCGGTGAGTGAAGTGTTGTATCCCCGGGCGTCTGTACTCCTCGTTGATGACGAAGCGTCCTTGCTGCTGTTCCACAAACTTGAAGGATCTTTCGGCGGGGCCAGGCTCTCGTCATAATCCTCTTAATACACAACAAGGAGATAAAAAGATGAAACGTTCGACTGTTGTATTGGTTTTGCTGTTTTGGAGTTTGTCGATCGGTACGGCGCTGGCCGTTGATACAGTCACTTGCTGGTTCGCGCCGGGCATGAGTCTGGATCAGGCCAAGGCGATCACCTTCGCCCTGAGCAAGGGGAGCGATGTCGAGGTCAAGCCGCGCGTTGCCAACAATTATCCCGAAATATTGGATGCTTTCGAATCCAAAGAGATGAACCTGGTTTATGCCGGGTCCTTCGCTCAAGCGATTATTATGGCGCGCAAACTCGGGACGCCGTTGGTGCAGAATATTGATGGCAATGAACTGTATGCCGGGATTATGATCCATAAAATTGGTCAGGACCCGCAGACGATTCTTGCCGGTTCCCCGGCCGCGATCGCCTACGCCATCGGCGCCTCTTCCGGAGAATCGACCGCCAAAGCCGCAACCGCCGGTAAAGCTGCTATCGGCGTCAATAGCCATGCTGCCGCCATGGATGCAGTCCTTGCCGGCAAGGCTCAGGCGGCCGTGGTCAAGGACGTCTGGTGGCAAAACAATCAAGCTAAATATCCCGGGTTCAAGGCTTATGCGATCCCCAAATTTTCTGCGAAGAAAAATCCTGACAATGTGCTGACCGCTTCAAATGAGGTGCCGGCAAGTTTGGCGGAAAAATTTAGAGTGGCGGCCATCAAGAGTTCGGCAAATTTCGGTCCTAAGGCGGTGATAAAACCCTTCTCAGCTTCTAATCTGAATTTTTCTCTGGGGCTAATGATGCAAGGAAAGATCGATCCGTTGACTTATAAGTGGTAAGTATCTTCTGTTTTTTTTGTTTCCGGGTGGGGCTTCTGTGCGGAGCCCCATCCGAATGTGACAAAGTGAATCAGTATACAATATTCACCTTCAGTACAATTAAGGATCGCGGCATGACTTTCTCTTCGTCCCCTTTTTTCCCGAGCCAAGGCCCGATCAGCCAGGAAGAAATTCGTCGGTTTCTGCCGCAGATCTTTCAGTCAACGGTGGTATTCGGTCGTTGCAACCTCGATTTTTCCTTCGCCCCTTGATGCGCCCGGTTCTGCCGATCGACGCCATCCTCCCCCAACTTCAAACCATTCTCACGGGCACACCGGCCTGCGTGCTGCAAGCCCCGCCTGGCGCCGGCAAGACAACGCGTGTCCCCCTCGAACTCCTCAACGCCCCATGGCTCGCCGGCCAGTCGATCATCCTTTTGGAACCGCGCCGTTTGGCGGCGACCAACGCCGCCCACTATCTCGCCGCCCAACTCGGTGAACAGGTCGGCGCCCGGGTCGGCTACACCATCCGTTTTGAGCGCAGGGTTTCCAGTCTGACGCGTATCGAGGTTGTCACCGAGGGCATTCTCACTCGCCGCTTGCAGAGCGATCCCGAATTGTCCGGAGTCGGGCTGGTGATCTTCGACGAAATTCACGAACGGAACCTCAACAGCGATCTTGCCTTGGCGCTGTGCCGCGATGCCCAGCTCGGCCTCCGTCCTGAGCTCCGCCTTCTCGCCATGTCCGCCACTCTCGATGCCGCGCCGCTCGCCAAACTCCTCGGCGATGCCCCCCTCCTCAGCAGCAGCGGCCGCGCCTACCCGGTGGAGATTATCCATCTCGGTTCCCCGTCACCCCGGACTCCTTTAGCCGCAGCCATCAACGTCGCCATCCGTCGCGCCCTCAAGGAGGGGGAAGGGGATCTGCTTGTCTTCCTCCCCGGTGTCGCCGAAATCAAGCGCAGCGAACGGCTCCTTGCTGATTTGAGTGATGAGCTGCTGGTCTGCCCTCTGTATGCCGACCTCCCCTTTGCCGCACAGGAAAAGGCGATACTGCCGGATCCCGGCCGGCGCAAGATTGTTCTGGCGACGAATATTGCCGAGACCAGCCTGACCATCGAGGGAGTGAAGATCGTCATCGATAGCGGATTGGAAAGACGTCCCCGTTTTGACGCGGCGCGGGGGATGAGCGCGCTCGACACCGTCCGTATTTCGCTGTCGAGTGCCGTGCAGCGCGCCGGCCGCGCCGGGCGGCTCGCCCCCGGTCGCTGTTACCGCCTGTGGAGTGCCGGCGAAGAGGGGACGCTGCTGCCGCACACGCCGCCGGAGATCCGCAGCGCCGATCTTGCCCCCCTGGCGCTGGAGCTGGCGCGCTGGGGGATTATGGATGCTGCGACCCTGTGCTGGCTCGATCCTCCTCCCGCCGGACATCTCGCCGCCGCCCGCGCTTTACTGGTGCAGCTCGGGGCTCTCGATTCTGCCGGGCGTATTACCCCCCTTGGCGAACGCATGGCTGAACTTCCGGCCCATCCCCGCCTGTCCCGTCTCCTCCTTGCGGCGCAAGACGCCGGAGATGGCGCGCTTGGCGCTACCCTCGCCGCCCTGCTGTCGGAACGCGATCCGCTGCGCGCCGGAGCTTCACTGCCGCACGGCAGCGGCAGCGATGTCAGTGATCGTCTCGAACTCTGCGCCGGCCGGAGCGAGAACGGAGATGCGGCCGCTTGTGCTGCGATCGGGCGCGCGGCCCGGCAATTTCGCCAGCTCCTTGGAGTCCGGGAGGAACGGACTCTTGCAGTTACGCCGCCGGAATCTTTGGCCCGGCTTTTGGCGCCGGCTTTTCCTGACCGCATCGGTCGGGAAAGGGACGGGCAGCAAGGGCATTATCTCCTTGCCAGCGGCGTCGGCGCGCAGCTTTCGTCGCGCTCCCGCCTCAAACCGACCCCTTGGCTCCTTGCCCTACAACTCCGCGCCGGTCGCAGTGGGGAAGGGGAGATCGATCTCGCCACCCCCCTTGATCCGGTGACTTTGGAGGAGATCATCGCTCCTCAAGCAACGGCAGGGCGGGAAGTCGGCTGGGATGAGCGGGCCGAGCGGGTGGTTGCTCGGGAGGTGCGACGTTTCGGGGCGATTCTCCTCAGCGAAAAGCTGGTGACACCGCGGCCGGAAGAAGTTGTGGCGGCCCTGTGCAGCGGCGTGCGGCGACTCGGTTTAGAGCGTCTGAGCTGGAGCCGGGCAGCACAGCAGCTACGCGGCCGGGTGCGTTTTGTCGCTTCTCTCCCCGGTGAAAGCGGCTGGCCGGATCTGAGTGATGCGACGCTGCTGGCCACCCTCGAAGCCTGGCTCGGTCCATTTCTTTGTAATTGTCGCAGCCGCGCTGATCTCGAACGCTGCGATCCGCAGCCGGCGCTTTCGGCTCTGCTCGATTGGCAACAACAGCGCCGCCTCGATGAATTGGCCCCGGAGAAATTGAGTGTGCCGAGCGGCTCGATCCTGCCGCTTGACTATCCCCTTGACGCCGCGCCGCATCTTGAGGTTAAGCTACAGGAACTCTTCGGTCTCGGCGAGAATCCCCGCATCGGCGGTCAGCGGATTGCGGTCGTCCTCCATCTCCTCTCCCCGGCGCGCCGTCCTCTGGCGGTGACGCAGGACCTGCGCAGCTTCTGGGATCAGGTCTACCCCGAGGTGAAGAAGGAGATGCGCGGCCGCTACCCGAAACATCCCTGGCCCGACGATCCCTGGAGCGCCGTCGCCACCCGACATACAAAAAAGCGCAGCGGGCAGTAAATTTGGTAAAAGATCTTCAATTTTTGGTTAAATCAAGGGGTGAGGTGGTCATGGGCAGTCGCAGAATCATGAAGAAGCGGACGGGCAAGATTGGTGTTTCGCCGGGGTCGCTGATCCATATCGGTGAAGTCAGTGACGCGGTACCGCAACTTTCGGTGCTGCGCTATCATCCCGGCGGTGTCGAAGATCTTTCCCGTCTCGATGTGATGCAGATCGCTGCGACTGTGTCGCCGCAGAGTGTGACCTGGGTCAATGTCGATGGCCTGCATGACGTTAAACTCATCGAATCGCTGGGGAGTTCTTTTAGCCTGCATCCCCTCATACTCGAGGACATTCTCAACACCGACCATCGCCCCAAACTCGAAGTCGGCGATAACTGTCTCTTTATTGTCGCCAAGATGCTGACTCTCCATCCCGAGCGGGATGAAATTCTTTCCGAGCAGATCAGTTTGGTCATCGCTCCCGGTTATGTTCTCTCCTTTCAGGAAAAACCCGGCGACCTCTTTGACTCGTTACGCCAGCGCATAAAGACCGATCAGGGACGGGTGCGCAAGATGGGGGCGGATTATCTCGCTTATCGTCTCCTCGACACCATTGTCGATCACTATTTCGTCATCCTCGAGCAGATGGGCGATCACATTGAGAAACTCGAAGAAGAACTCCTTGCCCGGCCCGACCGCCCGCTTCTGCACCGTATTCATCTTGCCAAGCGGGAGATGATCCTGCTGCGCCGTGCGGTCTGGCCTCTGCGCGAAGTGATCAGCGGTCTGCAACGCGCCGACTCTGGCAATATCTCGCCGGCGGTGCAGCCTTTTTTGCGCGACCTTTATGATCACACCATCCAGATTATCGATACTGTTGAGACCTACCGCGATGTCATTACCGGCCTCCTCGACCTTTATCTGTCGTCAATCAGCAACCGGATGAACGAGATCATGAAGGTTTTGACGATCATGTCGACCCTCTTTATCCCCCTGACCTTTCTCGTCGGTGTCTACGGGATGAATTTCGATAACATCCCCGAGTTGCACTGGCGATGGGGTTATTTTGCCCTGTGGGGGGTGATGCTCGGCTGTGTCGGCGGCATGTTCGTCTTCTTCCGTCGCAAGGGGTGGGTCTAGACTGTATGAGGGGCTCTCAGTCTTGCGCAGTTATTTGCATCAGTGTTATCTTGGCTCCCTAGGATTAATTTATAGAAAAATTGAACCCATACCTGAAAGATCATGAATAATGACGCAGGAAGCGCATAACGGAAAGTCTTCAGTAAGGACGAGATCGTCCCGCCGCGAATGTGTAGAACCGGGTCGGTTTGGACGTTTCTTGTTTAAAATGACACCGAAGTGGATGCTGATCCTCCTTGCCGTATTGATCTTTTTTTCTGAAGTGTTCGCCATGTTTCTGCTGAATCTGTTGCCGCCACTGTCCCCATACCGGGAAGCCTTGCTCGATTCCACTATACTTTTAACCCTCCTTTCGCCTGTCTATTTCTGTCTTTACCGCCCTTTTTGGCTGGAACGGCAGCGGCGGGAGGATGAAATCCGACGTTTGTCGCGACAGCTGATTCACTCCGAGGAGATGACCCGCACCCGTTTGGCGAGAGACCTGCACGACGAGTTCGGCCAAGGTCTGACCGCTTTGCAATTAGGCATCGAAACCCTGAGAAACTCCCTCCCCCTTGGTCAAGAGAAAGAACTCGCTCTTTGTCGCCGCTTGAGTGTAATGATCGCACAACTCGGAAACCATGTGCGCAGCATGACCACCGAACTCCGCCCCTCGATGCTCGACAGCCTTGGGTTTGTGCCGACTTTGCGTTGGTTCTCGCAACAGTTTAGTGAAAGATATCCCGGGATACGTCTTGATATGCAGGTCGTGGATGAATCTGAGCGTTTAGCTCCGGAGATCGAAATTGCTCTCTACCGGGTGTGTCAGGAAAGTTTAAATAATGTCGCCAAGCACGCTAAGGCCCGTGTGGTTCGGATCACAATGATTCGGACAAAGACGCTGTTGACTCTGGCGATCGAGGATGACGGTAATGGTTTTGAGGCTGACCCCTGTTATTCCCCTGCGAATGATTATCAAAGATACGGCCTTCTCGGGATGCGTGAACGGATTGCTGAACTGGGAGGAGATTTTTCTGTCGTCTCTAGTCCAGTTGAAGGAACGACCGTGCGGGTGCAACTCTCACTTGCCAAAGAGGAGAAAGAATGAAACCGATTCGTGTATTGGTCGCTGACGACCATGCGGTGGTCCGCGAAGGATTAAGACAGTTGCTCGAAACCCAAAGTGATATAACCGTTGTCGGTGAAGCTTGCGATGGGGTCGAGGCTCTGGAGTTAGCCCGTAAACTTAAGCCGGATGTGGTGCTTCTCGATATTGCCATGCCGCGCATGAGTGGTCTTGAGGCGGTGAGCCTGATTCGCGACGCTGTCCCTGAGTGTCGCATTGTTGTCCTCTCTATGTATGAAAAGGAGGCTTACGCTCACCATGTACTGCAGGCTGGTGCTTTCGGTTATGTCCTCAAAGGGGAGTCAAGTGCCGATATGCTGGAGGCGATACGTTCCGCCAATTCCGGCCGTTATTATTTCAGTAAAAATGTCCATGAAGAGGTCATTCAAAGTTATTTGAAAGGTCACAACCGGGAGCCCGTCACGACCGGCTTTGAAACCTTGACCGATCGGGAAAAACAAGTTTTCTTTCTTCTCATCGAAGGGAATTCCTCGCCGCAGATGGGTAAAATTCTTTGTCTAAGCCCAAAGACTGTGGAAAAGCATCGCGCGAGCATCAGTAAAAAACTCGGTATCGGCAGCCCGGTAGAGATGATTAAATACGCCATCCGTTGGGGACTCGTCGATCCCGACTTCTGGAAAAATTGAAGAGCCCTTTTCCCCCACCCCGTAAAAACCTGGTTCACTGCATTCTCCTCCCGTCGTAATCCCCTTGGTTCAAAAATTCAATAAACGGGTAGTTCCCCCCCTGCCTTTTGGGGGAGGGGCCCCATAGACCTGCGTTTGATATCTGAGTTAATTTATTACTATAACGGTGATAAAACATCGTGAAATTCATATCTCGAATTTTTTGATGTTGTGGGAACAGTTTTTTACTTTTTTGACCAGTGCGGTGTCTCTTTTCAGGTAAGACGATTTAGCAAATTTGTGAAAAGTTTCACACCTCTCACGATGAGAGATGATGAGCCTTTCATGGGAAGCTGGTGTTGATATGTCGCTTCATTTAAAGATTGTTTTGTTGCAAATCGTATTCTTTGTCGGCCTCGTCCTCCCTGCCCAGGCGGCGCTGACTTCGGTCTCCGGCCTTCAGGTTGGCGATCCGGCTGAGTTGAGTGAGCTTTCGGGTAATGGTGACTCAGGCACTGTTGCCGTCAGTCTCGTCAACGGTTTTCCTCTTTGGTATCAGGATGAGGCGGGTCTGAAGCTGCAACTCTGCCTCGACACTACCCTTGAGGTTGCTCCGGGCGTGGTTGTCAATCCTTGC
This sequence comes from Deltaproteobacteria bacterium HGW-Deltaproteobacteria-4, assembly GCA_002841765.1. Taxonomy (NCBI): domain Bacteria; class Deltaproteobacteria; species Deltaproteobacteria bacterium HGW-Deltaproteobacteria-4. The sequence continues at coordinate 73,347 of PHAV01000001.1, forward strand.
GAATACGAACCTCCCACCGCGGCACCGCCGTCCTTCCCCGGAAATTTTGGCGCTGAAGCGATCTACTGGACCGCTGCCGTTCTTGGCAACTATGTCAGTAGTGACAGTTCCAATAATTCCGCTCTGCTCGTTCTCGCCCTCGAAGCGACCGGCGCGAACGAGGCAGCTCTGAACGATGGCAATCAAGCGACTTTCAGCCGTATTCGCATCCGTGTCGATGTGCCTGTAGCCGGTACCTATCGGGTGACTCATCCCTATGGAACCTTTGATTACAACGTAACCACTCTTGGTGGACTCTTTATCGACACAACGCAGGATTTGGGTCTCGATGTCGCACAGAATTTCCTGGCTGCCATGAATAACGGGGCGACGCCGATTGTCAACGCCGACGGTGCCACCATCGGCCCCTTATTGCTGGTGCCAGCGAACCCTCATGGCGGCGCCTTTAATGCTAATAATCCTGCCACATTCGCCGGCGGTCCGATCACCGTGGCTGGTGCGACCTACATAGCGCTCCCCTTTGCCCCGGCCAATCCCGCTGCTCCGACGGTGCCGATTGATATCTTTCAGCCGGTGACCGGCAGTCCCTTTGGCACAAACTATTTCCGGATAGAACTCTTAGATCCTCCCGCTGAGTTTTTTCTCAACCAAAATGCATCTTCCCAACTCGTCCAGTTTGACGACTTCCTGATGGTCGGCAAGGTCTTCAATGACGCTGCTAACGTAGTTCCTGTCGCATTCGACGATGTGGCCGCAACGAGTGTGGGTCGCAGTGTCAACATCGACGTGGTGGGCAACGACACCGATGTTGTTGGTGCCGGCAATGCACACAGTATCAACCCTCAGGCGCTGGCGCTGGTTAATGATCTGACAGGTTCGGTCTATGCTTTTGCAGCGTCCGGGATGCCGCAGTTGACAGAAACCCAGCCGACGACCGCAGGCGGCAGCGTGCGCCGCGTCACCAGCATTCCGACGGGAAAGACTACTTTCTTTTATACGCCGCCTGCTGTCGATTTTGCCGGCATTGATAGCTTCCAGTACGTTGTGCAGGATAGCGGTGGTCTGATCTCTGCCCCGGCTACGGTTAATATCACCGTGGAAAGCCTGCAGGTTGACCGCGCCGACTACCGGCCCCGTTTCGGCAATTGGCATCTGCGTGGTTCGAGCAGTGACAGTAGTGATAACGCAGTCACCCTTTATGCCGGACCGCGGGCGCGGCTGACCCCGGAGCAGGAAGTGCAGATTCCGGCGGTATCCAGCTCTGCCCGCGGCAATGTCGCGCTGCTGGTGAGCGATAATGCCGTCGAATATCGGCTTAATATCGACCCCCTCCCGGTCAGCACTGTGACGGCGGCACATATTCATGTCGGCGCCGCCGGGAGCAACGGGCCGATCATCTTCACGTTGTACTTCAGTGGTTTTGGCGTCCCCTTTACCGGTGTGCTAAGTGGTGCCCTGACCGCATTCAATCTGCAACCGCAGCCGGCCAGCGGCATCAGCAGTTTCAACGATGCGATCAATGCCATCCTCTCCGGTCAGGCCTACGTCAATGTGCGTACCACGGCCTTCCCCGCCGGGGAGATACGCGGCCAGATTCAGCAGTCGGTCATCGGCAGCGCCCCTGTCGTCGCCGGCGCCTGGGAGTTCAAGGGTCGTTCTTTCGCCAGTCCTGGTACGCTGCAGAGTGTCAATGTCGAGTCGTCCAACGGTGTTCGACTCCTTGGCACACCGCTGCGATTACGCTGACCCGTAAAGAGATTTTGCAGGATTTCAATAAAACAAATACAACGTTCAAAAAAGGAAGGGAAGCAATGAATAGACGTGATTTCCTGAAAATGGGTGCCAGCGGATTGACGATGGTGGCGGTCGGAACTATGGCGGATTGGCCTCTGCTTCTCTCCGGTTCACCGGCTTATGCTTCACACCTTGCCCGCGGTCGATTGGAGCTCGACATGGTGGCGGTCGATGCCGAAATGGTCGACGGAGTCTTGGTTCCCATGTGGGCATTCACGCTTGCAGAGACGGGACATGCAGCTATGGTCGGTGGCGCCCGCATCCCCGGGACAGGGTTGATTGCCTTGGAGGGTGATCGCATTCGTCTGCGCATCACGAACTCTGTCGGCCAGGGCGGTGCGCACGGTTTCGCCATTCCCGGGGTTCCTCTGACAGTCGCTGGCACTATTGTCAATCAGGTGACCATTCCGTCAGGCGGGGATCATGTCGATATCGAATTTACCGCCCCTGCGGCCGGGACCTATATGTATCTCGACCCGCTTAATGCTCCGGTCAACCGGGTTATGGGTCTGCACGGGTCATTTATCGTGCTGCCTAATCCCATTGGGAATAATACCCCTTACGGCAACCCGACCAACCGCGTGCAGCGACTCTTCGACGACCTCGGCAGCACCGCCCATTTCCCCGGTAACCCCTGGGATCCGATGCGCAATGTCGTTTGGATGTTCAACGTTATTGACCCGGTCAAGTGCGCCGCCGCCGCTGTCGCCGCGGCTATTAATCCGACCGTCTTTCTCACCGGATTTTTGCCGCAGTATTTTACCATCAATGGCAAGAGCGGTTACTTCTCCGCCCAGCACGCTCATGGCATGACCGGGGACATAACGGAGCACGAAGAAGAGACGAGAACCTCCTTTGCCGAGGGGTTGTTCGACCTGCAGAGAAATATCTCTGCCCGTGGCTCGGTGGGACAGCCAATGCTGATTCGTACCTTGAATGTCGGCCTCATGTGGCAATCGCCGCATATTCACGGCAACCACGTTTACCCCCTCAGTCACGCTAACGCACTCAGCGGCAGTCGCCAGATCTCTAACAATTTGACGATGCTCGATACCTGGAGCATCGCTCCCGGCGATATCAAGGATGTGCTCCTCCCCTTTATTCAGCCGCCAGATATCCCCGCCGCCACCTGGTCTCGGCTTGCCAACGACACTAGCGATGAACTTTTTCCGCTGGTTTATCCGATGCATGATCATAACGAGCTCTCCAATACGGCGGCAGGGGGGAATTATCCCTTCGGCGCAGCGACCCACTGGCAGATTGACGGTCCCTATGATTCCAGCAATCCGGACACGGCGGTGGTGAGAATCGACAAGGCCGAAGTGCGACTCAAGACCGGCCAGCTCCTGATCGAGGGGCGTTGTACGGTCCCGGGTTTGATGTTGGCGATGCATGGCGGCGGGCATAGTGGCCCCATGCTTAATCAAATGATCCACGTTGGAAATGAAGCCGGTAGTGATGGCCGCTTCCGCTTCCATTTCCGCGGTCGTGCCCTCAAGGCATTGGCAACCCGGACTCTGACCATCATGCATCATGATGAGATAACGGGTATGGAACACGTACTCGCCAGTGTGCCGCTGAAAGTGCGCTGACCGTCAACCGGATAAAACTGAACTTCTCTACAGGAGACGATAGATATGGCATTAATTCCTCGCGACCTGGGTGTCCCTTTCGACCCGACCATACCGTTACAACTGGCAGAATTTGACGGGTTCGGCACCGACGTGCCGAGCACGCAAGGCATGATTACAGCGGTTAACACGCCGCCAGCGCTTCCCAACGCCAACAGCGTGCGTGCGGCGCGGATGTTCAAACCGTCGCTGGTCGCCGGGTTGGACCCCACCGCTCCCGTCTTTCCGACTCCGGACTTTATCGCTTCCCCCGGTCGCACCTTCGGCCGTAGCGGCAGAGAGCTCGTAGTAATTAATATCCCCGGTGTCGGCCCGGTCGATACCTGGAGTTTTCGTGACACCATCAATAATATTGCAACCTGGCCGGCACCGACCATCCGCCTGAGAGAGGGGCAGCTGGTTCATTCGGAAATGAATAACAATCATGGTCCTCACACCATTCACCATCACGGTATCGAGCCGACGGCAATGAATGACGGCGTCGGTCATCTTACCTTCGAGGTGGCGGGTGGTAATTATATCTATCAGTGGCAGGCCGCCGAAGCCGGCACCTATTTTTATCACTGTCACCGCAATACCGTCCTCCATTTTGAATTGGGAATGTACGGCATGCTGATTGTCGATCCCGCCGTCCCCGGAGCACCTTTTGCCGATGGCGGAGCCGGTGCCACCTTTCTCGGCGACGATATTGCCAATTATCAGAGCGAGGCGATCTGGGTGGCCGACGACATCGATAGCCGTTGGCGGGCTCTCGACAAGAGTGCCGGTATTGCTGCCCCCGGTTTGGTGAATGGTCAGCCGGTCTTCATGGCTTGGAACGACCCTGCTAATCCGAGACTCAACGATTTTCGCCCGGATGGTTTCGTCGTCAGTGGTGTTGCCGCCGACCCGGCACAAAACAATACGATTGTGGCCAGAGGCAAGACGGTCGTCGGCGGACAAAAATTGCTGGTGCGCGCCCTCAATGCCAGTTACTGCACCACGGTCTGGAAATTCCCTGAAACGCTGTCGGGGACCGTCACCGCCGTCGACGCCCGGACCCTGGGGCGCAGTAGCACGGGTTTCGGCTCCTACTCCGAGCCTTTTTCTCTGGCGAGCATCAACCATGAATTCATGCTGACCACCGCCCGGCGCTGGGACATACTCATCGATACCGCCGGTAGCTCCTTTGGCACCCATATGGTGGAGATCGAATTCCGCCACTGGATCACGGGTCTTGTACTGCGCACCGTGCGTCTGCCGATTACGGTTGCTTCTGCATAGCCGGGTTAACACCCGGTTGGAGGTTTGATGCCCCGACAAGGAACAGTCAAGTTATCACTGCCGGTTTTGCTGCTGTTAACCGTCTTTGCCCTCGCCGCCCCGGCGGGCGCCGCTGCTCCGGTAGCTCTCAGCCAGGTGCCGGTTCCGGAACCGGCCAATCTCGGGCTCTTTGTTCAGGACAAGAATGCCGCTATCCGTCTCGGCAAGGCCCTGTTCTGGGATATGCAGGTCGGCAGCGACGGTCAGACCGCTTGTGCCACCTGTCATTTCCATGCCGGGGCCGACAGCCGCAGCCGCAATACTCTCCACCCCGGAGTAGATGGCAAGTTTGACAACGGTCACAGCCGGTCTAATGCCGACCTGAGGGGAGATGACTTTCCCTTTGTCACCTTTGCGGTTGCCGATGATCGCACTTCGGCCCGCACTGTTCGTGACGACCGGGTCGGCTCGCAAGGGGTGAATAAATCCCGCTCCCTCGGCATCAACACCGGCGACAAAGTAGAACTGGGGCGCATCGTCCGCGACAACGAATTCCACCGGAACGGCCGGAACGTCCGCCAGAGTACCGGCCGCAATGCGCCGAGCGTGATCAATGCGGTCTTTAACTTTGCCAACTTCTGGGATGGCCGTGCCAACCACTATTTTAACGGTGTCACCCCCTTTGGGGGCATGGATACCGCCGCGCGGGTGCATATCAATACCGGCAACGGGCTGGCGCAGCTCGACCTTACCCGTCAGCTGTTAACTAATCCGTATGCACTGGATAACGCCAGCCTCGCTTCGCAGGCTGTCGGACCGGTGCTGTCAGATATCGAGATGTCGTGGATCGGCCGGAGCTGGCCCGAGGTCGGGCGGAAGATGTTGACCCTCAAGCCTCTGGCCAACCAACAGGTCCATGCTAACGACAGCCGCTTAGCGCCCTGGCGCGTCGCCAACGGCCTGGGGCTGAACACCACCTATAGCGCGATGATTCAGGCGGCCTTCCGGCCGGAATTTTTCAATAGCCCGGCACTCGTTGGCGGTTACAGTCAGATGGAGAGTAACTTCTCCCTCTTCTTCGGCCTGGCTTTGCAGCTTTATCAGGCGACCCTGGTCGCTGACCAGACCCCTTTTGACCGCTTTTTGCAGGGGGATAATGGAGCGATGAGTGAGCGCGCCCAAAAGGGCTGGAGTATCTTTCAGTCCGGTGGCGCCGCCTGTTTCGCTTGCCACATCGGCCCGGAGTTGACCGGCGCCTCGGTCAGCCTGGCGCGCGCTCCCGGTGAGGCCGGTCTTATCGAGTTGATGACCATGGGGAACGGCGCTTTAGCTAACTACGACATCGGTTATTACAATATCGGCGCCACCCGGACGAATGATGATCTGGGTCGCGGCGGCCGGGTGACTCTGAATGGACTGAGTCTGCCCCTCTCCTTTACCGGCCAATGGTTCGAGCGCGCCACTCTGCCCTTTAATCCAGTGGCGCAACCGGGCTGCATTAATAATTTTCTCGCGAATCCGCCGACCATCTGTCCCCCGACCGCCGACACTATCACCCGTCAAGCGGTGAAGGGTGCCTTTAAGACGCCGGGGCTGCGTAATATCGAGTTGACCGGTCCTTATATGCACGACGGCAGCATGGTGACCTTGATGCAGGTCGTCGATTTTTATACCCGCGGGGGGAACTTTCACGCCGAGAATCTTGCCGATCTTGATCCCTTCATCAACACCATCGGTCAGTTACAAGGTGATGAAGAGCGGCAGGAGGAGTTGGTCGATTTTCTTTTGGCTCTGACGGATGAGCGGGTACGCCAGGAGCGGGCGCCCTTTGATCACCCGCAACTCATTATCCCGGATGGCCATGAAGAGCGCATCGCCGGCAACCCCAAACGGTCGCGGGTGCTCGTTGACCGGATGGTCGAGATTCCGGCGGTCGGTGCCAATGGTCGCCCGGCGCAGGGTTTGCCTCCTTTGCGACCCTTCCTGGCGCCGGCCGGCATGAGCAGTACCGACTTTCATTATCAACCATGACCGAAAAATAAGACGCATTTTTGAGATCAATAAACTTGTAAAACAGGCAAAGGAGACGACGTCATGAAAAAATTTGGATTTCTTCTGGCAGGATTAATGACGGCAGGGGTTTTGACTCTGGCCGGTTGCGGTGGCGGGGGTGGCGGCGGAGGCGGTGAGCCGACAGTGGCAGCAACTACTTTTAACATGATTGAGCTCGCCGGCTTTGATGGTAGCGAGTTCAGCGCAGGTATCGCTATCAATGACAATGGTTTGGCGGTCGGTTTTTCCGATAACGGGACAAGTATCCGGGGGGCCAAGTGGATGGTGACGGATGCTTCCCCCGCCGCTGCCACGGTCCTTCCTCCTTTGGACGGAAATAGCTACAGCGCTGCTTATGGAGTCAACGCCGCTGGTGTCTCTGTCGGCGAATCAGGTGTGAATACCGATACGAATACCGTAGCGGTCTACTGGGCTGACAGTACTCCTGTTGCATTAAGATTGGATACCTCCGGGATCAACGTCGCCGGACCGAGCGCCGCCTTTTCTATCAACATTGATGGAGAAATTGTCGGCGAGGCAGTGAATGACGCCGGTAACACTGTAGCGATCTACTGGGAAAGTAACACTGCTGCCCCGCTTATTCTCGACAACCTGACTGGTGGGGATTTTAGCTCAGCCTATTTCATCGGTGTCGATGGGCGGATTGTTGGTGAAGCTGAAGGGGACAATAGTAAGACAAAGGCTGTGGTCTGGATGCCGATGTTGTTGACTGCCGGCTATGACGATCCGATTGTCCTGGATCCGGTTGATAACCAGAGCAGCAGTGTGGCCCTTGGTGTTGACAAGTTTGGGCGTATCGTCGGTGAGGTCGAACTGGCGAGTGGCGTAATCGAGGGAGTGGTCTGGAACGCCAATGGCAGTGTGGCCAAGTCATTGGGTGCCAACACTTCGCTGCAGGCGATCAATGATTCCAGTCGGATGGTCGGCTATAGCGAGGCCCGCAGTGGCAGCGATATCTCATCAATCTGGAGCGTTGCCAATATTCTCGACAAAAAGAGTCTTGCCGTTGCATTCAGCCAGGCCTATGGGATTAATGCCGGCAATCAGGTCGTCGGGGTCAGCGGCACTCAGGCGTTCGCGGCCCTACCGCAGTAACACGATCTCCCGCCTTTCGTCGAGGGGCATTTCGCTGTTTCTTCTTAACAGTTTCAGTCCAAAAGATTTAAATTAAATAAAACCGTTTAGGTTATATTTTGCTACTAAAGTTTAGTCGATACAAATGGCGCCTACTCAATCGAATGTTTTGTCCTGTTGAGTGCGGCAGAGGATTTTTACCTCAAAAACAGGAGAACAGATCATGATGAAGAGAATATTTCAAATTCTGGCCGGCGTGTTGTTAATCGTCGGGCTGGCATCGCCGACCTGGGCCGCCTTACAGGCGGTCGGGCCGGTTTCGGGTCCGCATGGTTTCCCCCTTTACTACACGGACAGCAACAACTTGAGCCTTGAACTCTGTCTGGATGAAGGCTGGTGCTTCTTTGATCCTGTCGATCCGGCCGATCCGGTTCAGGTTAACCTCGGTATCGGTGGCGAAGTCTTCTGGTGGATGGGTGATGCGGTCGCCCCGGTAACCGGCGTGCCGACTGGGCGCGCGGTTCTGGTACTGGGAATCGAGGGGACCTTTGGCGGTCCTGGAGCGGTAGTCAACGGCCAGCAAATTTCCTTTGGCCGGGTCCGGGTCCGGGTCGATGTTCCGGTCGACGGTACTTATACGGTTCTTCACCCCTTCGGCACGTTGGTTTTTGAAAACGTCACGGTCGCCGACGGCATCAACTACACCGCCGACTTCGGCGCTGCCAACTTTTTTGATGTGGAGGCAGGCTTCGCCGGCACCCTGGGCAGTAAAATCGGACCATTTCTGACCTGGCCCGATTATCAGAACGATCCCACCCTGCAGGTGCGTGGGCCCGTTGATCCTGACACAGGTGCGCCCGGCCCCTTACTTGCTCAGTACGTCGGTGATCTCAATACACCTCATGTCGTCACCGGCAGCCCCAGCGGGAACAACTTTTTTCGGGTGATCGGTCCGACCGGCGTGATCGCCGAAACTGATCTCTTCGGTGTGATGGGCAAGGTTTGGAATGGCAACCCTCCGGCCGCTTTTGCCGGGTATCCGGAGCCGCCTGCCCTGAATCTGGCAGCCGTTGGCCCGATCAACCGTCTGACCGATTTCGGATCGGATGGAAGCGTTGCTACCATTGCGGCTACGCTCTTTCCCGCCGGCGCTTTTGTCACCGACGGCACCACCGCCGGCTACTCCCTTGGCTACCCCACCTACTATGAGGATGGTAGCGGACTGCAGCTCACTATCTGTCAGGGCGGCAATCCCATGTGTATCTCTGACCCGGTCAACGCCAGTGACCCGGCACAGCAGGCACTCAACACCGGGGGCGAAAGTTTCTGGTGGTCGGCCGATGCCGGCATTGATCAAAACGGCGTCGATGCTCTGCTGGTGCTCGGTACCGAAGGAACCTTCGGTGGCAGCGGTGCCTTGGTGGATGGCGCTCAAATCGCCTTCGGCCGCACCCGTATTCGTATCGATACTCCGGTGGCCGGCAATTACACGGTCATTTACCCTTACGGCATGAAGCAATTCAATAATGTCCCGGCCGGTCGGGGCGCCATCAACTACACCGGAGATATCGGTATTTCTGATCCGGCCGACCCAGATTACGCTTTTATCGGCGCTCTCTTTAGTGAAATTGGCCCGAACTTCCTGACCTGGCCTACCTTTGATCCGACCCTGCAGAACAACGATCCTCTCCTGATCAAGCAGGAGCAGGCAGTCAACCCGGATGGTTCACCTATTCTCGTCGCTGGTCAACCGATCTACAACACCGTGCATTATGTCGGTGATCCGGCGATTGCGCACACCGTGACCGGCGGTAACTTTGTTGCTGCTGCTAATGAGGTGGTCAATTACTTCCGCGTCATCGGCCCTAATGGCATTGATGTCCGTACAAATGATTTCAACATCTCGGGTCGCGTTTACACCCCCGCGACCTTCCGTACCTTTGCCTTAGCGACCACCCCTGTGGCGAATGCTGATGTCGCGACGACTATCACCACGACTCCGGTCAATATCAACGTGTTGGCGAATGATACCCTCGCCGGCGCACCAGTCGTGCCGGGGGATGTGACAGTTACGCGTATGACTAATGGGGCGAACGGTAATGCGGTCCTCAATGGAGATAAAACCTTTACTTACACGGCCACTTCGGGCTTTACCGGGACCGATACCTTCACCTACGTCGCCGCCGCCGGGGAAGTCTCCGATCCCCCTACTACAGTCACCGTCACCGTGCAGCCTGTCGAGAACTTCGGCGTGAATCGTGCCCAGCTCGATCGCCGCAAATTGCGTTGGGATATCCGTGGCACCGGAAATACAACCACCGAGGGGCAGACCTTGATCGTCCGTCTTAATAGCCCCACCGGCACCGTCATCGGCACGACGACCGTCACTGGCGGTCTCTGGAGATTGAGCGCCACCTCGACCACGGCACCGCCGGCTGGGACGGTTCGTATTTACGTTATTCCCAGTCGTGTCGGCGCGCCGGCATCCGGTCCGTTTAACGTTCAGGTTCGCTAGGCATGAGACAAGGAGATATGACCATGTGTAATCATTATAAAAAATTATTGATTCTCATTGCTGCTGCAACGCTGTTCCTTTCCGGCTGTGGTAGCAGTAATAATTCACCTGCTGCGCCGGGAGTCACTAATCCGGTGGGAATAACCGTAGCGCCGATTGATGACAACAATTCTGCGACCCCTCCGGCTGTCTTTGCTGTGCCGGCGGCGATCAATGATAGCAATCAAATCGTCGGTAGCGCTGAAGCCGAAGCCGGGGGTGTACTGAAACCGACTTTCTGGCTCGTCGATGACGAAGGGGCGGCCACGGTCTCCCCGACGGCGATGGTTACTGTTGTTGTGGATGGCTTCGCCGCTGCTCATGACATCAATGCTGCCGGGGTCATCGTCGGTAATGCCGCGAATATCGATACCAGTCTCCGTGCCGTTGTCTGGGGCGATAAAGATGCCGCCCCGGCTCTTCTGAATAACCTCGCTGGCGGTTTTTTTGCGGCGGCTTATGGCATCAACGACACCGGGCGGATTGTCGGCACCTCAGAAAATATTGACGGTTTGCTTCAGGCGGTCCGCTGGCAGCGGGCTGTTGACGGGACGCTCACCGGACCTTCTCTCCTTCCCGGAGTCCCCGCAGGTTGGGAGGCTGAAGCAAACGCTGTCAATGCTGACAATCATGTTGCCGGGGAGTTGGTTGACGCTGCCGGTATTTCCCATGCAGTTGTGTGGAAATGGGATGGAGTTTCCTATACTGCTCTCAATCTGACCGTTCCAGTCGGTTTTGACCACGCTGTGGCTCTTGACCTCAATAGCCCCGCACCTGATCAACCTCTGCTCGTTGTTGGCGAAGTGTCCGATGATGGCCTCAGTGGATTAACTCATGCTGTGCGCTGGAGCATTGATGCCGGCAATAATATAACCGTAACCGATCTCGGCACGACTGATCGCAGCAGCAGCGCTTCCGCAGTGAACAATGCCGGTCGTGCTGCTGGTTGGGAAAACAATGCCTCCGCGGTCAGTCTGGCGACAAGCTGGAATAATCCCACCGGGAAAGCGACCTTGATCGCTACAGACAGTCAGGCTTTCGACATCAACAACAATAATCTGGTCGTCGGCCGCAGCGCTAGCCAGGGTTTTGTCAAGCTGGCAAATTGATGATGTAACCTCAGGGGAGTTATTTTCCCCTCCAACGTATAAAGCAAAGCGGCTGTCCTTGAAAGAGGGCAGCCGCTTTGCTTTGTACAGCTGTTGATTACCGCGATCCGGATCGGCGGTGGAAGAAAAGATCAAGAAAACAACTGAAAGTCGCTGATCAAGAAACGCAGGGTGACAGCCAGGGCAAAGAGCGCATAAGACAAGAGGCATATAATGGTCAGGTATCGCTGCAACCTCGGTATGAAATTGTGCAGACTGGGACGGTTGCGGAAGGGGGAGAGGACACCGCAACCGAGTCCGGCAAGCACTCCGGTAAAGAGGGCGGTGTAAAGGAGATAGCCGACGTGGAGATACTCACTCTGTAAGATGCAAAAGGGGCAGTGATGATGCGGCAATTCATAAAAGATCGGGCCAAAGACCGAGATCAGGGCGGCAATGCCTACGCTGAAGGTCAGGGTGGCAAAGATGGTGAAGATCTGACCCTTGCCGTGACCACGCAGGAACAGGACGCCAAAGGCGATCGTCAGTAGCAACAACAGGTAGAAGAGCAGGGCGGTCGGCAGTGGCGGCAAACCGGCCAGATCGGCGGCCACCTGGTTGCCGCCGGCGCTGAACAGACTGCCACAGCAGGAGGTGATCACATCCCCTTTCAGGTTGCGAAAAAAATACCAAAGAGCGAGGGTCTCGAGGCTCACAGGCAAGGCGAGGAGCAGTAAAAGCCGGTTCTTCACGCGCACCAGCGGATAATCGTAGGCTCGGCTGTCGGCAAAGTTCAGAGTCAGCCAGAGGCCGGCGCCAAGTACGTTGAAAACCTTGAGGAGCAGGGCCGGATATCCCCAGGCATTGGCGTTAAAGGTGCCGACAGCACACATCGCGCCGTTGATTTGCAGGTGGAGTCGGTCGGCAACGAAGACCAGGAGTGCCAGGGAGAGGATCTCGAAGAGGAAGGCGTTGCCGAGCAGGGTTGAGACGAGATAGGTCCGGCGCTCCAGTTGCAATTGCCGCTCGGAGCCGCTGTTCGGGTCCCAGTGGCGTAAGATGGCAAGGGCATGCCAGGCGGCGTAAAGGACAAGGGCGTTGACCGCCAGAGCCCCTGCCAGCAGGGCAATGATGGCCGGATGCAGGGTCACCGGTTTTCCAAGGTGCCGTCGTGCAGTTCGATGAGGGAATCGACCTGCGACGCAGAATAGATCAGGGGGTCATGACTGGCAATCACCAGGGTCTTGCCTTCGTCGCGTAATTCCTCGACCAAGGCTAAAAAACTGAGGGAGAGCTGGCGATCAAGATGGGCAGTCGGTTCATCAGCGATCAGTACCCGGGGATTGTTGATCAGGGCCCGTGCTATGGCGACGCGCTGGGCCTCGCCGCCGGACAGGAGTTCGCTGCGTTGGTGGCGTTTGGCGGCCAGGCCGAAACGTTCCAGCAGCCTCAGGGCGCGTTCGCTGCTTTCGCGCCGTGGTTCACCAGTCGGCAGTGCCGGCAGCAGGACGTTTTCCAGCACGTTGATGCCGCGTACCAGGTTGAATTGTTGAAAGATGAAGCCGAAGGTGTGCCTACGAATATCTGTGAGGAACCGCTCAGGAAGAGCGCTGACATCGAGTTCTGACGGCTCCTCTTCCGGCGGCAGCCAACTCGCTCGCACCCCCCGCAGACGAATACGGCCAGAACTCGGCCGGCTCATGCATCCGAGCAAGCTGAGCAGGGTGGTTTTTCCTGAGCCGCTCGGTCCCTTGAGCACTGTAATTTTCTGTTGGGCGATGGACACTGAGATCTGGCGCAGGGCCGTGAACTCGTTGGCTTGCCCCTGGTTGTAGGTTTTGCAGACGTCGATCAACTCAATCATCTTATTGCCTCAGAGCGGCATCGGGGTCGATGGTCGCCGCCCGCCATGACGGTATGATGGTCGCCAGGGTGTAGGGGACTGTCGTCAGGAAAAAGAGGGTCGCCAGTTTATCAAATTCCACTCTCGGGATAAGGCGAAACTCTGGATAGATAACGGCCCAGCCCTTGAGGGCTGGTTCAAAGATTCCGGCTGAAAAGAAATAAACATGACCATAAGCGGCGATAACGCCAATAAGGAAAGCACAAAGAGAGACGCTGGCTCCTTCCCAGAATTTGAGCAACAGGACATCGCTGGTTTCCCATCCGACTGATTTGAGGATACCGATCTCCCGTTTCTCTTCGGCGCTCAGACCGGAGGCTTTATCCCAGGCAAAAATCAGGAAGGCACAGACCGAGGTCAGCAGAAGCACAACCATCATGCCGCTCCGCCAGTCAAAGATAGCATCGTAGGTGCGGAGTATTTCGTTTTTCAGAATGGGGCGGCTATCAGGAAAATGTTCAATAATTTTCTCGGCGATCGTGATCAGTTCCCGCTGGTTGGCGACGCTGACCGCCAGATCGACGGCAAGTTCCGTCGGCAGATTGAACAAGGCCCTGAAATCATTTTCAGAGATCAGGACCAGATCGCTGGTCACTAATTCTGACTCGCTCGACAATAGTCGGGAAACAGGAAAGAGTAGGATTTCACCACGGGAGGAGCGGAAGGATAGAAAATCATTCACTTCTATTCCGCGACTGCGGGCAATGCCGGCACCGATGACTATCTCCCCCTCGGCAACATCGCGATTGTCTGGCACCTGCACTGTGTAGTTAGCGCCGGTGACCGGATCGAAATAGTATCCCCAAAGTCGGGGGGCTACTGCTCGCACCCCGCGAATTTCAGAAATGGTGCTTATATAATCAAGGGGGATGAGGGCGTGGCGGCCGGCAGAGAGCCGCTGCACCACCATGTCGGGGGCATCGGCCAGTAAGCTGGCAGCTTCATTCTTTATCGCTGCGGTGAAAAACATCACCGAGGCCAGTAAAAAAATGACAAGACTGTAGATCAGCAGGAGCGAGAGATTCTTTCCTCTCCGTCGTTCAAGGGAGGCAAGAGTGAAATCGAGGATGTTACGTTGGCGTTCGAGATTACGGTTCATTGCCGGCCTCGAAAGGGACGGGGCGGAAAGATCAACGAGCCGCTGGGAAAGTGTTCAAGGGCCAGGGGATGGTCCTGAAAAGCCGCATGGTTATCGGCCTGACTTAGATGCCGGGTATAGCGAGCTTCGGTAAACAGGGCCAGGTCGGTTAAACTGAGGCTGCGGGCAAGTTGACGGTTACGCTCCCTGATCGCTTGATGCCGGTGCTGTTGAAATTCTCCCCAGAGTCCCCCGAGCAGAGCCAGGCTGAGGCAGCCGAATATCGTGACAGCAAAGAGATCAGAGCGGCGCATGCGCTAATCCAACTCTTTTAACAGAGGCGGGGTGATTTGCTCAAATGTGACGATCTGACGGCCGATATGATCTTGCAAAAAGCCCTCGGCGTCTTCCCGGCGAAGGAAGGGAACGAGATCGTGCCCCATGGGGCCAAGGACGTCGCTCCCCGTGACATACCAGGCCCGGCGACCATCGATAGCGTTGAGAGTGTAGTAATCCTTGACTTGAATATTTTTAATATGTTGCCTTGAGATTTCCGGCAGATAGCGCTTGGGGAAGTGGATAAATTTTAAGAGATCCTTGGGGGAGCAAAAGAACTCGGGACTGGCTCCTTCAACTTCGAGCGCCGCAGACCAGTCAGGATGACGAGTAACGAACATGCCGCATACGGCACATTTGCTCTTTGCTCCCGGCTCAAGGAGGGACACGGCGGCAAGAAGAGGTGTCACACAGCCCAGTAGCAGGGTCAGGAACAGGAAGAAGCGCAGTCGGCTCATGGAGTGTTTTTTCTTTCGTAATGAAGATGGGTTATTTGCGAGGCAGTACCACACTCAACAATTTGCGCAATTCTGGTTGATTGATTTCACCTAAGATACGCAAGCGGAGAATCCCTTCGTGGTTGGCAATTACATTTGTATGGCCAACGACATATTAGCAAATACAGATTTTTCTATCACAGGATGCTGGCGTTCGTCTATAAATGAGTCATGACAAGGACAGATCGCCACTTGTGGAAATTGTCACTCAATCCCCCTTCTTTGGCCATCTTCATCCGGCTCTTTTTCAGAGTCCGCTGATCTCCTGATCCTCCGGATAGGTCACATCGAATACGGTCATTAAATGACGTCTTTCGCCTGGAGCCAGGGTTAAAGTCCAGGTCAGGATACCGTCGCTACCTATCTCTGCTTCTTTTGGGGTGGGGGAAGTGATTTCCACCGTGATCTCTTCATGGGCGGAGACCGGTACCTGCTCGCGCACCAGCAAGGTGATCGGCCGCGACTTGCCGTTGACGATCTCGGCTTCATATTCGTAATGTTTCCGGACCTTTTTGTTAAAAGCCCCGATGCGCTCGGTAAACTGTTTCTGCAGCTTGCTGCTGGCAAAGATCGTTTCATCCCGGCCGAGGGTCAGACGCATCTCGTCGCCGGCAAGGATCGGTTTCTCTACCCTTTGGGTACTGACAAAGCGGCCATCGAGAAAGATGTTCAGTTCACCTTGCGGCAGCGGGAAGACAAAGGGATTTTTGAGTTCAGCAGTCAGTGATGCGTATTTCGCCAGCTTCGGGATCGCGAGATATTCGAATTTTCCTTCGGCGCCGGAGGAGGAGACGAGGATCTTGTGGGGTTGATTGTCGGAGGGGAGGACGATCTTCTGCGTCAGGACATAGCTCGTCGATGTTGCTTCACTTCTGCTTTCGGGGAGTGCCATGTCGTCAAAGGGCGCGGCGAGCATGGTGGCTTGTGGCGCTTCGGACATTTCCATCATCTTGGCTCGTCCGTAGCTCTGGTAAACCGGCGGCTGGTAGATGTCGAGACGCCAGGGAGCCAGCTCGGGAAGTTCACCGGAGAGCGCCGGTCGGGCTGTGGAAATCTCGATATTGCTGCCGCTGAAATCCTCCCCGCTGGCCTGTTTGACGATGGCGAAGAAGTTAAGTTCGAGGCGTTGGCTCAGGGAATCGGCCCGTACCTCATATTTCGGCGTCCATTCGACACCGCTCAAAAAGTAGGAGTAGTCGAGATTAAAAGATGTTGCGGTCTCGGCAAAGACGGTGACCAGGATGCTTTTCGACTCCTCCCGGCCGGCCCCGAGATTACGCTTCTCTTTTTCGAGATCAGCTTTCTTCTTGCTGAGGTCGGTCATACTCTCTTCGAGCTCTGCAATCCTCCCCAGACGCTCGGTCATGGTCTGTTCCATGGCGAGCAGGTAGTCACGGACGGTGGGGAAGGAGGTGTTCTGATCCTGCGAGAAAGGGATGACTTTTTGCAAGAAAGCCAGGGAGTTTTTCTGTACCGTCAGGAGGTTCCCCTGGCGGATGAGTTCTTGGTCGATTTTGTCGATCCGGGCCTGCACCTCTTTGGTCCGTTCTTGATCGGCCTTGAACAGGGCGGTACGCCGTACCTCGATATCGATGATCCGGACTTTTCCGGCGCTGCGAATGCCGGCCTGGACGGAATCATCGATGATTCCTGGCGACAGAGCGGTGAGTTCGAGAATGTTTTCCCCTTTGATCACCGCTACCGGCAGCGTTTTTTTGAGCATGGCCCGGTCGGGATAGATAACGACCCCTTCCGTGCTCGCCGCCGAGTTCGGGTAAACTGGAACCGCGCTCCAAGAAAGGTCCGGCATGAACAGGAACTGAAATAACAGCAGTAGGCAGGGCAGGGATTTTCGGAACATCTTCGGCCTCCAGTCAGTTGCGATGATGTGTCATGCATATATTTTATACCACTGTTTAAAACATAAAGCGCCGCATGCTGACATTGAGAAGTAATCCTGTGCCGATCATCGTTGTCAACATGCTGGTGCCGCCGTAGGAAAAGAGGGGGAGGGGGATGCCGACAACGGGCAGCAGACCGGTGACCATGCCGAGATTGATAATGATGTGCCAAAAGAGCATGGCGGTGACGCCGACGGCGAGATACATGCCGAAACGGTCTGAGGCACGGCGGGCGATATAGATTCCCCAGATGATGATCAGGAGATACAGGGTCAAAAGGACTGCAGTGCCGATAAACCCCCATTCTTCGGCGAAGACGGAAAAGGCAAAGTCGGTATGGCGTTCGGGGAGGAAGGCGAGTTGTGACTGTGTCCCCTCCATGAAGCCTTTGCCGGTGAAGCTGCCGGAGCCGATAGCGATCTTTGACTGGATAATGTGGTAGCCGCTGCCGCGGGGGTCAGCTTCGGGGTTTAAGAAGGTAAAGATGCGTTGACGTTGATAATCGTGCAGGAAGGACCAGCCGATCCAGGCCGCGACGACGGCGGCACCGGCCAGGGTGACAAAGGTGCGGAGCTTGACACCGGCAAAGAGAATCATGGTGGAGCCGATAAAGAGGAGCATCATGGCTGTGCCGAGGTCGGGTTGTTTGAGGATGAAGGCGACCGGCAGCAGGACCAAGCCAAGAGGAATCAGTAACTCTTTGAGATTGAGGCCGCCAAGCCGGCCATGCAGGGCAAAGTAGCGGGCCAGGGTGATGATAATCACCACCTTGGCAATTTCACTCGGCTGCAGATTGATCGGTCCAAGGCTGAGCCAGCGGGTCGCTCCCATCGCGGTCTTGCCAACGAGCATGACTGCCAGTAACAGGAAGAGAGTGAAGCCGTAAGCGAAAAAAGCGGAATATTCAAGGTGACGATAATCAAAGAGACAGAGTGAGAAGGCGATGCCGAGGCCGAGTGCGAACCAGGTAAGCTGTTTGAGGTAGACAGGGGTGGCCCCGGACCAGTCTGCGGTTACACTGCAGAGGTTGAGGATGCCGAGGCCGGCAACCGCGACGATTAATCCCAAAAGCATCCAGTCGAAGTGGGTGACGAGGCGACGGTCGAACATCAATTAGTCTCCAAAGGGCGACACGGCCGCCGGCTCATCAGGGAGGGGAGGGATCGCCTCAACCTCTTCCGGGAGTTCAGAAGGGGAGACTTCCGGGTCGAGGGTTTCCGGGGCGGGTGCTATGGGTTCGGCTTTGAGCGCCGGCGTGACCACATCCTTGAGTCCGAAATATTCGGCAAAGATGGCGCGGGCCACCGGGGCGGCAGCACTGCCGCCGTGACCACCATGTTCGACAATCACCGCCACGGCGATCTTCGGTTTGTCGACCGGGGCATAAGCCACAAAGAGGGCGTGATCGCGCAGTATTTTTCGATCGCCATTGGCGACAGCGGTCTTGCTTTGAATGACCTGGGCCGTCCCGGTCTTGCCGGCTATCCGCAGGCCGGGGATCCGACTGGCGGCGCCGGTTCCGCCGGCTTCATGGACCACCGCCTCCATCCCGGCGCGAACGCTGGCAAACATGCCTGGTGGTACATCAAGAATGTTGAAAGTGTCGGGGGCAGTGTTAAAAATGACCCGGCCGTTGAGGTCTTCGATGCGCTTGACCACCTGCGGGCGCAGAACTTTCCCGCCATTGGCAACCGCGGCAGTCATCACTGCCAGCTGCAGAGGGGTGGTTAAGACATACCCCTGGCCGATGGAGGCAATCGCCGTTTCACCGTTGAACCAGCTCTGGTTAAAACGTTTCTTCTTCCACTCTTTGGTCGGGATCAGTCCCTTCTTGACGCTGTCGAGGGGGAAGTCGTAGTTTTGCCCCATCCCCATCTCCAGAGCGGTGGCGGCAAGCTTGTCAATGCCGAGTTTGAGACCGACTTCATAGAACCAGACGTCACAACTTTCTTTGATTGCCCGGCGTAAATCGACGCTGCCATGTCCGTCGCGCTTCCAGCAACGGATGACTTGATTGTGTTTGCCGATGGTGATGCTGCCGCCGCAGTGAACGGTGGTCCCGGCGGTGGCGGCGCCGTTACGCAGCGCGGCAATGGCGGTAACGAGTTTAAAGGTCGAACCGGGGGGGTACTGACCGGAGATGGCGCGGTTCTGCAGCGGTTTGAGCGGGTCGTCGCGTAGGGCATTCCATTCTTTGAGTGAAATCCCGCCGGAGAAGAGGGCCGGGTCGAAGGTCGGCCGGCTCGCCATGGCTAAGACTTCGCCGGTCTCGACGTCAATGGCGACGGCGGCGCCGCTCTCTTCGCCAAAGGCTTCTTCGGCAACTTTTTGAAGTTGACTGTCGAGGGAGAGATAAATCTTCTTGCCAGGGACCGGTGCAAATCCCTGTAGCTGGCGCAGTTCGCGGCCATGGGCATCGACTTCGACGCGGCGTTCGCCGCTGATGCCGCGCAGTTCCTTTTCGAGATGCTTCTCCAAGCCGGTCTTGCCGACCATGTCGCCGGGGCGGTATCCAGTGAAATTGGGATCTTGCAGGTCCTTTTCGCTGATCTCGCCGGTATAACCGAAGAGGTGTGCGCCTCTTTCCTTCTGAGTATAGGTGCGTACCGGTATAACCTTGATCATGACGCCGGGGAGATGCAGATCGTTCTCCTGGAGGATCTCCATGGTGTCGCGACTGATGTCGTTGACAAGTGGGGCCGGCAGGTAGGG
Organism: Deltaproteobacteria bacterium HGW-Deltaproteobacteria-4; assembly: GCA_002841765.1. Lineage (NCBI taxonomy): Bacteria > Deltaproteobacteria > Deltaproteobacteria bacterium HGW-Deltaproteobacteria-4. The sequence goes on from PHAV01000001.1 coordinate 93,230, forward strand.
GGGATAGCGTTTAAGTAAGGTGTATTTCCGCTGCAGATCGTTGTAGGGAACACCGAGGAGCGTGCTGAGGCGCAGTAGCAGGAGATCAGGGTCCTCGATCTCCTGACGGATGAGGGCGACGCTGAAGGAGGGACGGTTCTCGACGAGGAGCTCGCCGTTGCGGTCGAAGATTGTGCCGCGCGGCGGTTCGATGGGGATGAGGCGGGTGCGGTTGCGATCGGAAAGGGAGACATATTCATCGCTCTGGATAACCTGCAGATACCACAGTCGGCCGAGGAGGAGGAGAAAAAAACTGGCGGCGACCAGGGAGAGAACATAGAAGCGGCGGCGCAGAGCGGATGCAGATGATCCAGGAGAATTAAGCCCCATGAACACCCTCCCGCAGGTGGTCAAAGCCGGGGATCGACAGTCGTGGTGCGAATCGTCTTCGCAGACCCGTAATCAAGGAGATGAGAAGAAGGGCGGTGAGGACATTAATACTCCCCTGAAAGGTGGCGCGCTGGAGAAGGAGGGGGGTCATCCGTTGCAGATCAGCAAAGCTGCCGAAGAGGATCATTAGTCCACTCTGCAGCAGGGAAGCGCAAAAGACCATAAAGAGCAAAAGGAGGGGGCTCTCAGTGTTCACTGCTTGTATGGAAGAACGGCCGACGATGAAGATGCTCAGATAGATGGTGGCATGCAACCCGAAATGTGTGCCGCCGCAGCTGTCGAGAAGAAGGCCGATTCCCCAGGACAGGAAAGCGCCACGCATGACATTTTCAGTCAGACACAGATAGACGACTAAAAGGAGCAGGAGCTCGGGCTTGAAGTAGTGGGGGAGGAGTGTCGGCAGCAACGTCGTTTGACCAAGCAGAAACAAGAGAGCACAGGTCAGGAGAACCAGGAGGCGGGTCATGGTTTGCCGACGGGGAGAGAGGATGGCACCTCGGTAGAGAAGATGACAAGGACCTCTTCCAGATGCTCGAAGTCGACAGCCGGTTCGACTTCGACGGTTTGGAACATATCAAAGCCCCGCTTGTCGACGCGGGTCACGGCTCCGACGATCAGTCCTTTGGGGAAGCCGCCGCCGAGACCGGAAGTGAGGAGGAGATCGCCGACCTGCACATCGTCGGTGAGGGGGAGATAGTCGAGGCTCATGCCGTCGCCGTCGCCGCGGCAGATGGCACGGGCACGCGTCCGCTCGGTAATAGTCGAGAGTTTCGATGCGGCATCGACAACCAGAAGAACCCGCGAAGAATGGGGAGTAGAGGTGACGACCCGGCCGACGACCCCGTAAGCGGAGACAACGGCCATCCCTGAGCTGATCTGGTCCGAGCTGCCGCGGTCGATGGTGATGCTGCGAAACCAGCTGGTGGCATCGACGCCGATCACCCGGGCAGTCACCATCCTTTCTTCCCGCTGCGCACTGAAAGAAAGGAGTTTTTTCAGGCGCTCATTCTCCTTCAGTCGTTCTTCATGACCGACGAGTTGTTCCTTGAGCAGCGCGTTTTCGTTACGCAGACGGGCCGTTGTTGCCTCCGGGGAACCGAAAAGGTTGGTGCGGACCGCCATGACACCGTCGCCGACGAGCATGACACTCTTTTGCAGGGGGTAAACAACGGTGAGGAGTTTGCGCTCGAGCGACGAGGGGGTATCTTTGTGGCGCAGGTGCGAGCTGTAATAGCTCAAAGATGCGATCAGAAGGAATCCGAGGGAAACGAGTCTCCAGTATTTTTTAAACAGTTCGCGCATGTATTAACGTCGTACGGCGGCACCAGGAAAGTCGGTGCCGCCGTAAAGAAGAGTTCCGTCAGCGACAGTCTGTGACTAGTTGCGGGTGGTGACCTGTCGCAGCAGATCGAGTTCGTCGAGAACCTTTCCCGAGCCCAGGACGACACAGGAGAGAGGATCGTCGGCGATAAAGACCGGCAGCCCGGTCTCTTCGTGAATCAGTTTGTCGAGCCCCTGTAAAAGGGCGCCGCCGCCGGCCAGGGTAATGCCGTGATCAACGATGTCAGCGGCCAATTCCGGAGGGGTTTGTTCCAGGGCGACACGGACCGCATCGACAATGGCATTGATCGGTTCAGAAATTGCTTCGCGGATTTCGACCGAATCGATACTCAGCGTCTTGGGGATACCGCTGACCAAGTCCCGCCCTTTGATATCCATGGTTAGAATTGCCGGATCAGGATAGGCGTTGCCGATGCGCATTTTGATCTCTTCGGCAGTGCGTTCGCCGATGAGCATGTTGTATTTTCGTTTGATGTACTGCACGATCGCTTCGTCGAGTTTGTCGCCACCGACCCGGACGCTCTTGGCGTAAACAATCCCGGCAAGGGAGATAACCGCGACCTCGGTTGTGCCGCCGCCGATATCGACTATCATGTTGCCGGAGGCTTCGGTGATCGGCAGGCCGGCACCGATTGCCGCCGCCATCGGTTCTTCGATCAGGTAGACTTCGCGGGCGCCGGCCGATTCAGCGGATTCTCTTACCGCCCTCTTTTCGACCTGGGTGATTCCGGAAGGGACACAGATGACGATGCGCGGCCTTACCAACGTCTTGCGATTGTGGACTTTGAGGATAAAGTGACGCAACATCTCTTCGGTGATGTCAAAGTCGGCAATGACGCCGTCCTTCATCGGGCGAATGGCAACGATGCTGCCGGGGGTGCGGCCGAGCATCTTCTTGGCTTCCGCCCCGACTGCTAGCACTTTTTTCTGGCCGTTATAATCTTTTTGTACTGCGACCACCGACGGTTCGCTGACGACGATCCCTTTGCCTTTGAGGTAGACCAGGGTGTTGGCGGTACCGAGATCGATGGCGAGGTCGTTGGAGAACATGCCGAGGACATAATCAAATATGTTGAACATTATAAGTTGAAGCTCCTTTCCTCGGCCGTAGCCGGCATCTTCGACTAAGAGTGAAAATGCAGGTCACCGTAACAAAATCATCAAGGCATTTCAAGGAGAAAACTTAAAAAGGGAGTTGCATTTCGACCCCTCTTTGTCTAACATCGGGGAGTTTTTTAAGCCTTTAATAATCAGTTTGTTTGTGAGGAGCCTCAAATGCTTGGAATTATTCGTCAAAAACAAAAATCTTTCTTTGTGCAGATTGTCTTTTGGGCAATTATCGCTACCTTTGTCGGGACGATCTTCCTCGTCTGGGGCAAAGGGGATGATGCGTCCTCTTCCAGTGATGATTTTGCCGCCAAGATCAACGGCACCACCATTGCAATGATCGACTATCAACGTTCCTATGAAAATATCTATCGCATGTATCAAAATCTTTACGGCGAAGCTTTTACCCCGCAGATTGAGAGTACTCTCAATCTGCGCAAGGTGGCTCTCGATTCTTTGATCGATCAGATGCTGTTACTGCAGGAAGCTGAGCGTTTGAAGCTGAAGGTCAGCAAGCAGGAGATTGTTGCGGCGATCGCCGCGATTCCTGCTTTTCAAAGTAACGGCGCTTTCAACCGCGATCTATATGTTCAGGTATTGCGCGCCCAGCGTTTAACGCCTGACCAGTACGAAATGATGCAGGAACAAGAGCTCCTCGTCGAAAAGGCCCGGCAATCTCTGGGGGGCGGAGCCGTGGCGAGTGATGTCGATGTTGAGTTGGAGTACAAAGAACGTAACGAGAAGGTGAATCTGGCGCTGTTACGAATCGATCCGGTCCTTTTTGAGGGGAAGGTCAAGGTCGACCCGGCCGGTCTGGAGAATTTCTTTGCTGAACGAAAAGATGCATTTCGCCTTCCTGAAACCGCGAGAATTTCTTATCTGATCGTCGACAGCAAGCCCTTTGCTGCCAGTGTCGAACTGAACGATGCCGACCTCGAAAAATATTATCAACGTCATATTGACCGCTTTGAAGTCCCTGAGCAGGTACGCGCCGCACATCTTTTGATTCGAGTGCCGCAAGCAGCTACGGCAGCGGTGCAGGCCGAGAAGCGAGCTCTTATCGAAAAATTGCGGGAGCGGGCGTTGCAGGGTGAAGATTTTGCAGCTTTGGCCCGGACGTATTCAGAAGATACCGGCAGCGGTGCACAAGGCGGCGATCTCGGCTTCTTCGCCCGCGGCATAATGGTCCCCGCTTTTGAAAGAGCCGCTTTTTCCCTGAACGTCGGGTCACTCAGCGAGGTAGTGACGACAGACTTCGGTTATCACCTCATTCGTCCGATTGCTCGTCAAGAGGCGCAGATCAAGCCTCTGGCCGCAGTCATTGAAGAGGTCCGGGCCGGGGCAAAGGCAGAGAAAAGCCGGGAACTGGCGCTGGAAAAGGCCATGGACCTTTATAATGTTAATCGTAAAGGCGGTTCTCTCGACGCGATTGCCCAGGAATTTGCCATCAAAGTACAAGAAACCGCTTTCTTTCCCGCAGACAAGGCAGCCGTGGCGAATACTCCCCTCAGTAAAGAGGTGGCTAATGCGATCTTTGCCCTGCAGCCCGGCGAGATTGGTCGCCCCACTCTTGTACCTCAGGGGGTTTTGTTCTACGCGTTGAAGGAGAAGCGCGCGGCTCATATCCCTGAGCTGACGGAAGTCCGTCCGGCGGTGGAAGCCGCTTATCGCCAAAGCAAGGCGAAGGATCTCGCCCGCAGCGAAGGGAATCTGATTCTGGCAGAACTTCGCGCCGGCAGTGATCTTGTGGCCGCGGCAGCGAAGCGCTCCCTGCCCGTGAGTGAAACCGGCCTCTTCCCCCGCAGCCAGACCTTCTTTGTGCCGATGGTCGGAGCCAATGAAGAACTGAGCAATGCCGCTTTTGCTCTGACCGCAGCTGCACCGTTGCCGGCCAAGACCTTTGATGTTGATGGCGATATTGTTGTAGTGCAGCTGAAAGAACGACAGAATGCCGAGCTTGCCGGCCTGACGACGCTGGTCCGTGACGAAATGCGACAGGCAGTGGTCGAGCGCAAAAAGCAGGAGATTCTCGAAAAAACTCTTAAAGATCTACGAGAAAAAGCACAGATCGAATATTCTGCCGCTGTGGTCTCAGACCAGAAAGGATAATAATTCATGTCCGTTATCATGCAGACCAATTTTCCTGATCTCAAGCTGATCACGCGCGGTAAAGTCAGGGATATTTACGATCTCGGCGAACATCTTCTCATAGTCACCTCGGACCGGATTTCGGCCTTTGATGTGATTATGAATGAAGGGATACCGAAAAAAGGGCAGGTCCTCACCCAGATTTCGATCTGGTGGTTCAAGCAGATGGTGGATCTCATTCCCAACCATATCATTGCCGTCGATGTCGATGATTTCCCGGTGGAAACACACAAATATCGCCAGGAACTCGAAGGTCGCTCGATGTTGGTGAAGAAGGCTAAACCGCTGCCGGTCGAATGTATCGCCCGCGGCTATGTCTCCGGATCCGGCTGGAAGGATTATCAGGCAACCGGAGCGATTTGTGGCATTCCCCTGCCGGTTGGCCTGCTTGAAAGCGCTCAGTTGCCGCAGCCGCTCTTCACCCCTTCGACCAAAGCGGATCTCGGCTCGCACGACGAAAATATCTCCTTTGCGACGACCGTCGAATTGTGTGGGGAAGAGATTGCCACCCAGATTCGCGATACGACTCTGGCGATTTACAGCCGGGCCCGGGATATTGCCGCAGAGCGGGGTATCATCATTGCTGACACTAAATTTGAATTCGGTATGTATGAAGGTAAACTCCTCTGGATCGACGAAGCTCTCACCCCGGATTCCTCCCGTTTCTGGCCGAAGGATCAATATAAACCGGGGGGAGCACAGCCGAGTTTCGACAAACAGTTTCTCCGCGATTACCTTGAAACTCTCGATTGGGGGAAGACCGCGCCGGCGCCGGCGCTCCCCGAAGAGATTCTCCGCAAGACCGGAGAGAAGTACGAAGAAGCTCTTTTCCGTTTGACCGGTCTCAAGCTTTAGTCTCGCGGTCTTTCTCCTGACTGTGCAACGTTGTCTCTGCGGCGGTGGCGACTCTTCGCCACCGCCGTACTCATTCTGATTCGTACCTGATCCCCTTCTCTGACTTCTCCGGAGTGCTCTGATGCCCCTTTCTTTTTCTCCGCCGGGTTCGACCTTCTCCGGTTATATCGTCCGTGCCCTGCATCCTCTTCCTGAACTGAATGCTACCATGATCGAATTGCGACACCAGGTGACCGGGGCGCGGCATGTCCACATCCAAACGCAAGACCGCAACAACCTGTGTGCCATCGGTTTTCGCACTCCACCCTCTGACTCCAGCGGCGTTGCCCATATCCTCGAACACACCACGCTTTGCGGTTCCCGGCGTTTTCCGGTGCGCGATCCCTTCTTCGCCATGATCAAGCGCAGTCTCAATACCTTCATGAATGCCATGACCGCCAGCGACTGGACTTTTTACCCCTTTGCTTCCCAGAATCCTCAGGATGTGCGTAATCTTCTGGCCATCTACCTCGATGCGACCTTCTTCCCGTTGCTGCGGGAAGAGGATTTCCGCCAGGAAGGGCATCGTCTCGAATTTACCGATCCTGGTGATCCTTCAACGCCGCTGCAGCGCCGGGGGATTGTTTACAATGAGATGCAGGGGGCGATGGCTTCTCCGTCTTCACTCCTGTCGCGGCGGATGAGTCGTGCACTTTATCCGCACACTACTTATCACTTTAATTCGGGGGGGGAACCTTCGGAAATCCCCAAGTTGACCTGGGAAGATTTGCGGGCTTTTCATGACGATTACTATCACCCGTCAAATGCCTGGTTCTTTACTTACGGTAATCTCCCGCTGGAAGGGCATCTGCAGCAAATCCAGGACGAAGTCCTTTGTCACTTCGGCCCACGGCAGGTGGAGAGCGCTATCCCGCCAGAGACGCGTTTATCGGCGCCAAGGGAGGTGGTCGAATTTTATCCAGTTGAGACTGAAGAAGACGCCGAAAAGAAGACCTTCGTCCAGATCGGCTGGCTGACCTGCGATGTCGTCGATAGTTTTGAACGTCTGGCTTTGTCGCTGCTGTCGAGCCTGCTTATCGGTAATCCGGCGGCGCCCCTATATCGGGCCCTCCTGGAATCGCGCCTCGGTGAAAATCTTGCGCCCGGTTGCGGCTACCACGATGATAATCGTACCACCGCCTTTACCGTCGGCCTGCAGGGCTGCAGCAGCGCCAGTGCGGCAGAGGTCGAGCCGTTGATCCTGACGACTCTGACCGACGTGGCGGAGCAGGGCTTCACTCCGGAGCGGATCGCCGGAGCGATCCAGCGCCTCGAATTCGAACATCGTGAAGTGACAGGGAATTCCTATCCCTATGCCCTCACCCTCCTCTTTCGTATGCTCGGCCCGTGGTTGCATAATGATGATCCCCTGTCAGGACTCCAGTTGGGGGCCAATCTTGAGCGCTTGCGCAATGAAATCGCTGCCGGCCCTTTTTTACAGAATCTCATCCGTCACTGGTTTCTTGAAAATCCGCATCGCGTGACCCTGATCCTTGCTCCTGATACCGGGCTGCGCGCTCGTGAAGAGGCGGAGATTACTGCAGAATTGCAGCGCGTGAAGGCAGAGTTGCCGGCTGCGGCGGTTGAGGCGTTAGTGACGGCTGCACAGCAGTTGCAGGCCGAGCAGGAGCGGGAACAGGATCTCTCTTCCTTGCCAACCCTGACGCGGGCAGATATCCCCCGGAAAGAGGAAGCTCTTGCCCCTCTTTATGGCGCGATAGAGCAAGGAGTTGCCCATTTTGTCGCCCCGACCAATGGCATCGGTTATGTCGCAGGACACTTTTCCGCCGAGCGCGTGCCCCCTAACCTTCGCCCGTTTCTACCGTTGTGGTGCGCCCTGTTGCCACAACTCGGCGCCGCTGGATCTTCGTATGTGCAGATTGCCGAACGGATCGAAGCCCAGACCGGCGGGATTCAATTCTCCTGTGAGATTCTCGACGATATCCATTCAATGCAGCGCTTTACTCCAGTCATCGCGATGCGAGGTAAGGCTCTTCTCCCTTTGCAGGAAGAGCTTTTCCGACTGCTCGGCGATTTCTGTACCGCCCCGGACTTCAGCGATCGCGAACGTTTATCGACACTTTTGGGGCAAGTCCAGGCAAATCTGGAAAATTCGATCGTGACGGCCGGACACAGTTATGCTGCCCGGGCAGCGGCAGCACATCTGACGGTGGCGGCGCGCCAGCGGGAAGAATGGGGGGGGATTTCTTTGCTGCAGCGGGTGCGTGCCCTCGCCGGCAACGCAGAGACTTTGAGCCGCTTTGCCGGTGATCTGGCAGCGATCAGCGCTGCCCTGATCGATTCTTCGACACTGCACTTCGGGGTGACGGCTGAAGCGGGAAAATTTGCGGCGATCGATGTCCCACTGGCCCACTTTCAACAACGTTTGCCGCTCCTGCCTGCCAGCCACAGTGTCCCGCCTCCTTTGTCGCCGCAGTCCGTTCGTCTCGGTTGGAGTTTTAACACCCCGGTTAATTTTGTCGCCCAGGTCTGGACCGGCGTTCCCTTGGCGCATCCGGACGGTGCAGCCCTCTCTCTGCTGGCAAAAATGTTACGAGCCGCATATCTGCATCGGGAGATTCGCGAAAAAGGCGGGGCATACGGGGGGATGGCGAGTTACGATGCGGAGTCCGGCCTCTTCTCCTGCCTTTCTTATCGGGATCCCCACTTGCTGCGAACTCTGGAGGTCTTTGTCGCGGCAGCCGAGTGGGGCGCGAGGGGGATGTTTAGTGCTGCTGATCTCGAAGAAGCCCTGCTGGCGGTCTTTGCCGAACTCGATCGCCCTCTTTCGCCCGGCGGTTGTGGTGCCCGTGAGTTTGCCAACTGGCAGCAGGGTTTGACGCTGGAAATTCGTCAAGAGTGTCGCGACCGCCTCCTGGCGGTGACCCGGAACGATTTGATGCGCGTGGCTGAACTCTACCTTCTCGAACAGCGCAGCCAGAGTGCGATCTCTGTCATCGCCGGTGAAGAGACCTTGCTGCGTGCCAATGCCGAGACGAAAGAGCACCCATTCACTCTTGCGCGGATTTAAAAGCGGCGGATTATTCTTTGCATCGCTAAGAACGTCTGGATTTTACCGGAAAGTATGCTAGCTTTCGGAAAGAGAGAGCTGTTCAGCGGTGCAAATTGTTACAAAGTTGGAGGAGACGATGACTTCGACCCGTCCCCCGGTAGTGGATGGCAGCTTCTATCCGGCTGATGCCCGGCAGTTGCGCACCCTCATAGCCTCCTTCCTTGGAGCTGTGCCGGCCGTTTCTCCCCCTTGTCCAAAGGCGATTATCGTGCCCCATGCCGGCTATATCTATTCCGGGTCGATTGCCGCCACTGCTTATGCGCGCGTTGCTTACGGGCGTGACACCATTCGGCGGGTTGTCCTCCTTGGCCCTGCTCACCGTCTTGCCTTTCATGGTCTGGCGTTGAGCAGCGCCGATTCCTTTACCACTCCCCTCGGTTCTGTCCCCCTCGATCGCCCGTCGAACATTGCGCTGTTGTCCCTGCCGGGCGTGCAAATTCTCGATAAGGCGCATGCGCTCGAACACAGTCTGGAGGTGCAGCTCCCGTTTCTCCAGGAGGTGTTGTCAGATTTTTCCCTTGTCCCGATTGTGGTCGGCAATGCCCCGGCAGAGGCTGTTGCCAAGGTCATTGAGGCGCTGTGGGGCGGGCCTGAGACTCTGGTCGTGATCAGTTCCGATCTCAGTCATTATGAGGATTATGCGACGGCGAAGCAGCATGATGCCGCGACGTCGCAGGCGATCGAAAAGCTTAATCCTGAAGCCATCGATTATCATGATGCCTGCGGCCGGTTGCCGATGAACGGCCTGCTGCTGGTGGCGAAAAAGTTGGGATTAACCGTAACCCCCTACGATCTGCGTAACTCCGGGGATACTGCTGGCGACCGGGATCGGGTTGTCGGTTATGGAGCTTACGGTTTTGTCTGAATGTCGTTTGATTCGGACGGATCAGCTTCTTCTTCTTGATCTGGCGCGCGCGTCGATTCGCCATGGAGTGCAGGCGGGGCGCCCTCTCATGGTTGTCCTGGAAGAGCTGACTGACGAATTGGTGATGCCGCGCGCCAGCTTCGTCACTCTGGAGAAAAACGGCCGGTTACGCGGTTGTATCGGTTCCCTCGAAGCTTGGCGCCCCCTCGCCGTTGATGTCGTCGAGAATGCTTTTGCCGCAGCTTTCCGTGATCCCCGTTTTCCTCCGGTGCAAGACGACGAAGTTGAGGAACTGGAAATTCATCTCTCCCTGCTGACCCCGCCGGTCGCCATGACCTTCAGCTCTGAGGACGATCTTCTTGCCCAACTCCGACCCGGGGTGGATGGATTAATCTTATCGGACGGTCACTGCCGCGGTACTTTTCTGCCGTCGGTCTGGGCTGAATTGACGACCCCGCAGCTCTTTTTAACGCAACTCAAACGTAAAGCCGGACTTGCCGCCGATTACTGGTCGCCCGGCGTGCATATCTGTCGATATGAGACGGAGATGATTGAATGATAGTGCCGGGGAGGGGATGGTACGGTCAGTAACGGCGTTTCGAGCGGGAGGATTTGCCGGCAAACCAGCCGAGAAGCAGAATGGCTGCACCCGCCAGAAACCATTGTAGTTGACTGATATCGGTCAGATCCGGCAGGAGACCTTTCTCCTTGGCAGTTTCTTTTAGCTTGGCAACTTCTTGCAGAAGCTGATCCCGTTCTTGCTGGAGGGTCGTAATTTCAGCGCGACTCTTTTCCAGTTCTTGCGACTTTTCGGGAGTGGCGAGGACTGCCGGCGTCGATTTCAGCTGTTCTACTTCGGCACTCAACTCGGAAATGCGTTGCTGTGCCGCTGTCAGTTGCTCCTGTACGGCGCTGGTCGCTTCTATTGTTCTTTCTGGCGGTGTCGGAACGAAATATTTGCTGCGGGCAAAACCGACCGTGCCGGTCGGGGATTTGATCTTGAGAAAGGACCCATAATCTTTGACCACCTCAACCTGCATGCCGGTCGTTAAATATTCCAGGGGGAGGGAGGTGTCGTCTTGGGCGGGCCGCAGGGCGATGATCAGTTGGTCGGTGACGTAACGGCTTTCTGCATGCGCCGACAGGGCGAGAGTCAGGATCAGGAAGGAGAGGACAATGATTCGCTGCATAATGCGCTCCTTGCGGGGCGGCGGAGGCCGCTCCCAAGTATTAATGGCGCAAAATATAACGTATTTTCCAAAAAATAACAGTAGTTTTTCAGCAAACAAGTTATATCCTGGACTCTTTTTAGAGAAGTAAATAGACCGCCCCTCCGTTCTTCTTGAGCAGTAAGAGCAGGGATTGTTCCCGTGCTCTGTCGCCGAGCGCTGCGTAAAAATCGTCCGGAGTTTTGATCGGACGCCGGTTCACTTCTTTAATAATATCGCCACGCTCAATCCCCGCAGCGGCGGCAGGACTCTTTGCTTCCACAGCTACAACGACCACGCCGGCAAGATCACGGACGCCTAATTTTCTCCGCCAGTTGCTATCGAGGACAGCCAGTTCCATCCCTAATTCGTCAGTTGCCGCATGACTGTGACGGCTGATTTTTTCTTCGGAAAACTCCTCCAGGCGGACATTGAGGTTGACCTCCTGTCCGGCGCGGAAAAGCTTGACGACGACCTCTTTCTGGATCGGCGATTCGGCAACAAACCTTGAAAGGTCGCCGGCTTCCTTTATCTTTCGTCCGGCAAAGTTGATGATAATGTCTCCGGTTTTGATCCCGGCCCGTTCTGCCGGACTTTGCGGCACAACGTCGGTCACCAGGGCACCCTGGCTCTCTCGGTGGCCAAAGGACTCAGCCAGTTCCGGCGTCACTTTCTGGATGCTGACGCCCAGCCAGCCTCTGGTCACGATCCCTTTGTCGGCAAGTTGTGTGGCAATCGCTTTCGCCATGTTGCTGGGGATGGCAAAGCCGAGACCCTGACCGCCGGGGACGATGGCCGTGTTGATGCCGACGACTTCGCCGTGGAGGTTGATGAGCGGACCGCCACTGTTGCCGGGATTAATCGGCGCATCAATTTGCAGGAAGTTATCATAAGGTCCGGAGCCGATCACCCTACCGGTGGCACTGATAATCCCCTTGGTGACAGTGTGCTCAAGGCCAAAGGGGTTGCCGATGGCGAGGACCCAGTCGCCGACGCGGATATTGTCCGAGTCGCCGAGCAGGAGGACGGGCAGTTTCTCGAAGGGCGAAGAGATCTTGATCAGCGCAAGGTCGGTCTTGGGGTCCCGGCCAATCACTGCCGCCTTGAATTCCCGACTATCAGTGAGTTTGACCTTGATTTCGTCGGCACGTTCGACAACGTGGCTATTGGTAATGATCAAACCGTTCTTGTCGATGATAAAACCGGTGCCGAGACTGCGCTGTTTTAGTTCGCGATCTGGCACTGCGCCGAAGAAGTTCTCAAAAAAGTCTCCAAAGGGATCATTCCGGTTCTGCTCAAAGAAGTGCTGAAAGGGGTGCCCCGGAACCCTGACCGTCGTAGTTGTGCTGATGTTGACCACTGCCGGTTGAACTCTGTCGACCAGGTCTGCAAAGGATTGTGGAAATTCTACTACCTCAATTACCGGCCTTTCTTTACAGCCGGTAACTAGGGTGAGGCACAGAGGGATGAGCAGTGCGAAGATGTACGAAATCATCCTTTGCCAAGGGCTTTTGCGTAGCGACAGATTACTTGTTTTTATCCTCCCGCATGCCATTAAAAAACCTCCTTTTCAGTGTGATATTAGAGCCATAAACTAATCGCAAAACGCTCCCTGTCAAGGGGATGATCTGAAAAAAATACTTGCGTGCAACTCTGCCCTATGGTAGTAGGTTTAGGGTAAAGTTTAGTTCACTGGCACAAAGTGGGCAAGTCATGCTCACTTTTTTTATTTTTTGGGGTAGTATGGATAGCGAAAGTGTACATAATCGCGTTCAAAACCTTGTCAAGCCGGTGCTCGACGAGTTGTCTATGGAGCTGGTCGACCTTGAGTTCAAGCGTGAGGGTCAGGACTGGTTTCTGCGCCTTTTTATTGATAAAGAAGGCGGAGTCACACTTGATGATTGCGCCGGGGTCAGTCGGGAAGTGTCGTCGATCCTGGAGGTTGAAGATCCGGTTTCGGCAGCCTATCATCTTGAGGTCTCTTCGCCGGGGCTTGATCGCCCTCTGAAGAAGGCAGCAGATTATGAGCGTTTCATCGGCCGGTTGGTGAAGATCAAGACCTATGAAAAGCTTGATCCCGACGGTCGCGGGCATGAACGTAAGACCTTTGTCGGTACCTTGCGCAGCTTTCAGGACGATGTTGTCAGTCTTGAACAGAACGATAAAAAAGGTGGGATTGTCAGTTTTCCGTTTGTGGCGATTGCCAAGGCCAACCTTGAAATAGAATTTTAGCGTTTACCGCCTCATTGGCGGGGACTTCATAAAGGTGAATGTTTGTAAGATTGTTCGCCCAGACTGTAACCAGGAGTTAGACCGATGTTGGCAAATCTCAATCATATAATAGATCAAGTGGTTAAAGAAAAAGGAATTGATCGGGTTATCCTTGTCGAGGCCCTTGAATCCGCAGTCCTTTCAGCTGCTAATAAAAAATATCGCAATACCCGCGAGCTTGAAGCTCATTATAATGATGAACTTGGCGAAGTGGAGCTCTTCGAATTTGTCACCGTTGTCGATGAGGTTCTCGATTCTTATAAAGAGATTGATCTTGCCGAGGCGCATGAAATTGATCCCGAGGTTGAGGTCGGCGACTCGCTCGGCATGAAACTTGATGCCGGAAACTTTAGTCGAATCGCCGCCCAGACGGCGAAGCAGGTGATCATTCAGAAGGTTCGTGAAGCCGAGCGCGATGGTATCTATAACGAATTCCGCGATCGGATTGGCGAGATGGTCAATGGCATCGTTCGCCGTTATGAGCGCGGTGATCTGGTGATTGATCTCGGCCGGGCTGAAGCGCTCTTGCCGCAAAAGGAACAGGTCCCCCGGGAGAATTATCGCCAGGGCGACCGTGTCCGCGCGTATATCTCCGATGTCCGCATGGCGACCAAGGGTCCTCAAATCATTATTTCCCGCACCCATCCCGGCGTTGTTGCCGCTCTCTTTAAATCCGAAGTTCCAGAGATTGCCGAAGGGATTGTCGAGATCAAGGCTGTGGCTCGTGAGCCGGGAAGCCGGGCGAAGATCGCTGTCGTTTCTCACGATCCCGATGTTGATCCGGTCGGCGCCTGTGTCGGTATGCGTGGTGCACGGGTGCAGAATGTGGTCTCGGAACTCCGTGGGGAAAAGATTGATATCATCCCCTGGACGCCGGATATTGCCCGCTTTTCCTGTTTTGCTCTTGCTCCAGCGGAAGTCAATCGGGTCTATGTAGACAATGATGAGCAGTCCCTGGAAATTATCGTCCCTGACGACCAGCTTTCTTTGGCGATCGGCAAGAAAGGGCAGAATGTCCGCCTTGCTGCCAAGTTGACCGGCTGGAAGATCGATATCAAGAGCGAGACTCGTGCGGCTGAAGCGCAGGCTGAGCTCGACGGCGACGACGAAGAAGGTGATCTTGCCGAAGATAAAGAGCTTGTCGGCGGGAATATTGCGGGCGATGACCTTGTTGCAGACGAAGTCTCTGGCGACGAAGCGCCGCTTGACTCTGGCGTTGATGACGAAGAGGCCAAGGATTGACCTCTGACGAAGAACGCGGTCCACAGCGCACCTGTCTTGGGTGCCGTAAGGCCTTTGCCCGCAAGGATCTATTGCGCTATGTTCTGGCGCCGCAGGGCGAGTTGCTGGTCGATTACAAAGGGCGACTGCCGGGGCGCGGTGCATATACCTGTGTCGATCCTGGCTGTATTGCCGAAGCATTCCGTCGTCGCCAGTTTGCCCGAACGTTTAAACGGGAGCTACTGCCGGTCACGGATGATTATATCTCCCGTGAGCTGTCCCGACAGATTCAAGAACGGATCAGCGGGTTGATTGGCATGGCGCGTAAAGCGCATCAACTCCTCTCCGGGAGTAGTTTGATCCTTGATCGTCTTTCTGCGGGTGCCCCTCTGGCCTTTGTTGTGATTGCCAGCGATGTTTCAGATGGCATTGGCGAAAAAGTTGTTGGTCGTGCCACAAACCGATCCGTCCGTTATTACCGAATGTTTGAAAAAGAGTTTCTCGGCCGTCTTCTCGGGACGGGGCAACGGAGCGTCCTTGCTTTGGTGCCAGGGTCGCTCGCAGCAGCGATCAGAGTTGAACTGGAACGTTACCAGCGAATTGCAGGGGAGTATTGATGGGAAAGACAAAAGTTTTCGAACTGGCCAAGAAGCTCGGACTTGAAAACAAAGAGATGATTGAGCGTTTGCATAAGGCCGGAATCGACGCCAAGAGCCACCAAAGTGTCCTTGAAGAGGGCGATCTCAAGAAGTTTGAGGCAGCTGCTCAGAGCGACAAGAAGGTTGATGAAGAGCGGATCAGTGGCGGGATTATTCGTCGCCGCCGCAAGGATACGGCGCCTGAAGTTGAGGCTGCTAGTCCCGTTGACCTTCCGGAAGCAGCGGTTATTCCTCCTGTTGCAACTCCAGTCGTGGCACCTCCCCCCCCTGAAGTAACAGCAGTCAAGGCTCCGGTTACTGAAGCGGTTCCTCCTGTAGTGGAAGCAGTCAGGGCGACTGCGGAGACAAAGGTGGCTCCGGTTGTCGCTGGTGCACAAGTTGCGTCGCCGCCTAAGGTCGAGTCGGCGGTCCGGGATGTTCCCCCTGCAGAAGCTGCTACGCCCAAAGATACCAATAAGGAATCTGCCCCGGTTGTTGCGGCGGCTTCTTCTGTATCCAAGACTGAAGTCATCTCACCGGAAGCCGTTGGTGACGAAAAGTCAGGCAAGCATGCGCCGGTATTGCACGATATGACGCAGGCGGAGAAACATGTTCCCGGTCGGGCCCGGATCCTCGGCCGCGTCGAACTTCCTCCTCCGGTTGCACCCCGTCGCCGCGAAGAATTTATCAATAATGGCCCACGGCCTGTACGACCGGCTGATCAGGCCGGCGCGCGCCCTGCCGATCGACGTCCCCCCTCGCCCCGTCCCGAGGGAGGAACTGCTCGTCCTCCCCGCCCTGACGGAGCGCCGTCGCGTCCGGCCGGTCCTGGCGGCCCGAGCGGTGCCGGTCGTCCGGGTGGTTTTACACGTCCCGGTGCCCCGACTGGCACTGGAGGGCCGGGTAGCCGTCCAGGTGGCCCGCCCCGTCCCGGTGGACCTGGTGGAGCTGCCGGTCGTCCTGGCGGTGGCCCCTCCCGTCCGGGCATGACTCCCCCCCCTGCGGAGCTCTTCCCGGGGAAGGAACAGCGCAATAAAAAGAAATCCAAAGGCAAGACTGACTATACCGCCGGGCCGACTGCTGATGGTGCAGGTGCTAAAGGTCGCGTTGGCCGGCGTGATGTCTTTGAACCGGATCACGGCGATCGGCAACGGCGGCAGAAACGGAGTCAGAAGCCGGTTGCCAAGAAGACCGAGTTGACGGTTTCCAAGGCTATTAAGCGGATTATCCGTATCAGTGATGCGATTACCGTTGGCGAGCTTGCCAAGCGCATGGGCGTCAAGGCAAACGACTTGATCAAGGAGTTGATGCGTCAGGGGACGATGGTGACGATTAATCATCCCCTCGACTTTGATACGGCTGCAATTCTGGCCGCCGACTTCCAGTATGAAGTTGAAAACGTCGCTTTTGATGAAGATACCATCCTCGATGCCGCCGTGATTAAGCAGACCGATGTGGAGGAAGCTGAAAACCTGCAGCCCCGTCCGCCGGTCGTAACGATCATGGGTCACGTCGATCATGGTAAGACCAGTCTTCTTGATGCTATTCGTACGGCCAATGTTACGGATGGGGAGGCTGGCGGCATCACTCAGCATATCGGCGCCTATGACGTCGAATTGAATGGCCGCAAGATTACCTTCCTTGATACCCCTGGTCACGAAGCCTTTACGGCGATGCGTTCCCGTGGTGCCAAGGTCACGGATATCGTTATCCTTGTTGTCGCTGCCGACGATGGAGTCATGCCGCAAACCCGAGAGGCGATCAACCATGCCAAGGCAGCCGGTGTCCCTATCGTTGTTGCCATTAATAAAATTGATAAACCCAACATTAACATCGATCGTGTCAAGCAGGAATTGACAGAGTTCGGGCTGGTCAGCGAGGACTGGGGCGGCGAGACAATTTTCTGTGAAGTTTCCGCCAAGCAGCGGACAAATCTTGAACAGTTGCTCGAAATGCTCCTGCTTCAGGCTGAAGTCCTTGACCTTAAAGCGAATCCGAACAAGCGGGCAAAAGGGACAATCGTCGAAGCCCGCATTGATCGTGGTCGCGGTCCAGTCGCCACGGTTCTTGTGCAGGAAGGAACGTTGAAGATCGGCGATCCCGTCGTTTCCGGCCTGTATTACGGTCGCGTGCGCACCATGACCGATGATCGCGGTAACCGCCTTGAGGCGGCCGGTCCTTCGGTTCCGGTCGAAGTCACCGGTTTGACCGGCGTGCCGGGTGCTGGCGATACCTTCTATGCAGTTGAAGATGAGCGTATGGCTCGTGATGTTGCCCAGCATCGTGAGCAGAAACTGCGCGAAGTCGAACTCGCCAAACACAGCAAGATTTCGCTTGAACAACTCTATGCCCGGATTCAGGAGGGCGAAGCGAAAGAACTCAAGGTTATTATCAAGGGTGACGTGCAGGGCTCGGTTGAAGCAGTACGGGATTCTTTACTGAAACTTTCTACTGAAGCCTGCCGTCTGGTTGTCATTCATACTGCGGTCGGCGGCATTATCGAAAGTGATATTACTCTTGCCTCCGCTTCGGATGCGATTGTACTCGGCTTCAATATTCGACCGGAAGCCAAGGCTGCGGCATTGGCCGAGAGTGAAGGGGTCGACATCCGTCTCTACACCATCATTTACGATGCGGTGGCCGACATCCGTAATGCCATGGAAGGACTCCTCGAACCGACCTATCGCGAGAAGCCTTTGGGTAAAGCGATCGTGCGTGACATCTTCTCGATCACCAAGATCGGGACGATTGCCGGTTCCTTTGTTACCGATGGCAAGATTGTCCGCAATGCCCAGGTCCGACTGGTCCGTGATAACATTGTTGTCTGGACTGGAAAGCTCTCTTCCCTCAAGCGCTTCAAGGATGACGTGCGGGAAGTCGCCAGCAATTATGAATGCGGTATCGGTCTTGAAAACTATAACGATCTCAAGGTCGGAGATATTGTCGAAGCCTTTGAGATGGAAGCGATCAAGACGACCCTGTAATCTTGGGGTGTTCGTTCGAAAAGTTTAATCGTAGTTTCCTCCTATGTCATTATGAGCAAAGGTAGCTAAGTTTGGGAATACAACGGGCACAAAAGGTCGCTGAAGCGATTCAAAAAGAGATCTCCTCCCTGATCATCAAGGGGTTGAAAGATCCCCGGGTCGGTTTCGTCACCATCACCGCTGTTGACGTCACCTCGGATCTTTCCTTGGCCAAGGTCTTCTTTACAGTGATTGGTGATGACAAGGCCCGGAAGGACTCTGCGGCCGGGCTCAAAAGTGCCATCCCGTATATCCGGCGTGAAATCGGCAAGCAGTTACGGTTGCGGGTTGTCCCTGAGGTTGTCTTTCATTACGATACATCGATCGATTACGGGCATCATATTGAATCGTTGCTTAAAGGGATTCAGGAGAAAGAAGAGGATGGTTCGGGCGATTCTCAAGACAATTAATGAGAACCGCCGCTTTCTCGTGGCTTCGCACGAAGGACCGGACGGTGATGCCATTGCCTCGACGCTGGCTTTGACTCTGGCCCTGCGTTCTCTTGGCAAGGAGGTTGTCGCTTATAATTGCGATGGCGTTCCTGATGCCCTGGCTTTCCTTCCAGAGTCGACAACGATTCGCTGCACCCTGGAACCCGACGAACGTTTCGATGTCGGTTTCATCCTGGATGCCGGGGAGTTGCGTCGGGCTGGAACGCATTTGGCACAACGCTGTGATCTTCTCGTCAACATCGATCATCACCCATTTTCCGAGCATTTTACCCCGCTCCATTATGTTGATGAACAGGCCAGCGCCACCGGCGTCCTGATCTATCGTCTGCTGCTGGCCGGAAATATCCCTCTGCCCCGCGAGGTTGCTTTCTGTGTTTATGCGGCCATCTTGGCCGACACCGGTTCGTTTCGCTACTCCAATGCCGATGCAGAGGCTTTTCGTGTTGCCGGTGAAATGATTGCGCTGGGCGTCAATCCCTGGGATGCCGCGGCCGGACTTTATGAAAGCCAACCGGAACTGCGTCTGCGTCTTCTTGCTCTCGCCCTGCAAACCTTGACCATCTCCACTTGCGGCCGTTATGGTTCAGTGAGTGTGACAACCGATATGTACGGTGCCACCGGCGCCCGCGCCGAGCACACCGATGGTTTTGTCAATTACCCGCGCTCTATCCATGGTGTCGAGGTTGGACTCTTCTTCCGACAGATTGGTCCGGAGCAATTCAAGGTCGGTTTCCGCTCCAAGGGCCGCAT
Source organism: Deltaproteobacteria bacterium HGW-Deltaproteobacteria-4 (assembly GCA_002841765.1). NCBI lineage: Bacteria > Deltaproteobacteria > Deltaproteobacteria bacterium HGW-Deltaproteobacteria-4. The sequence goes on from PHAV01000001.1 coordinate 112,650, forward strand.
TGATGTTGGCGCAATCTCCCGTGAATTTGGTGGTGGTGGCCATCATAATGCCGCCGGAGCTCAACTCGCGGGGGATCTTGAATCTGTGCGCAGTATCGTTTTTAAGCGTGTTGATCAGCTCCTCGATAGCTGCCATTGAACGGTTTTCTGGTTGTCGATAAGCCCCAGGGGGTCACGTCCTTTGATGTGGTGCGGACGATACGTCGTGCCTTCAAGGTGCGGCGCGTTGGCCATTGCGGCACTCTCGATCCGATGGCGACTGGAGTTCTGCCGGTTGCCATCGGTGAAGCGACGCGTTTGGTTGAGTTCGTCATGGATGGCGAGAAGGTCTATCGTGGCACCTTGAAGCTGGGCGAGACAACCGATACTCAGGATGCGGATGGGACCATTCTCCGCTGCACTGCGATCGATGGTATCGACCGGGCACAGATAGAGGCCGCAATCGCTACTCTGCTCGGGCCTATCCAGCAGATGCCGCCGATGTATTCGGCGCTCAAGCGTGACGGTGTACCTCTGTATGAGTTGGCGCGTAAAGGGATTGAGGTCGAAAGGGCTCTGCGCTCGATTGAAATTTATCGTTTTGCGCTCTGTTTGGTCGAGCTTCCCTTTATAACGTTTGAAGTCACCTGTTCCAAGGGGACTTATGTTCGCACTCTCGCTCATGATCTTGGTGCCCGTCTCGGCTGCGGCGCTCATTTGACCGCGTTGCGCCGCCTGAAGAGCGGCGCCTTCTCCGAAGGAGAGGCGATCCCCCTTGATCGCCTGCGGTGTGAACCGGAGACTGTGCAGTTTTTGCCGGTTTCGGCCGCCCTTGCAGCTCTGCCGGTCCTCGATTTGTCAACAGAGGCGCTGGTTCGTTTGAAGAACGGGGTGCCGCCGCAACAAAGTGAAATCATCACTATGCAGCCGTTTCCGACGGCCGGTAGCCTCGTTACTCTCTGTCGTGACCGGCAGTTGGTCGCAGTTGCCCGCTTTGAACCTGAACGTCAAAACGAGGCGCGCGGCGATTTTGTTCTGCTACGGGTCTTCCCGTTCAACGCATAATAACTTTACAGCCTTTTTCTTCTGTGATAAAAGATCAAGGCTTCATGACCACCGGCCATTTGAAGTCCGGTACAGGCAATAATACTAGTAAGGAGGTGGCACAGTGCTGGCCACGGAACGCAAACAGGAAATCATCGAACAGTTTAAGACTCACGAAGGGGACACCGGTTCGCCCGAAGTCCAGATTGCTCTGCTTTCAGAGCGCATCCTTTATCTGACCGAGCATTTTCGCTCCCATGCCAAGGATCATCATTCGCGGCGCGGATTGCTTAAGATCGTTGGACAACGTCGGCGTCTTCTCGACTACTTGAAGAGCAAAGATGTCGAGCGCTATCGGACAGTGATCAAGGCCCTTAAAATCCGCAGATAATACAGATAAGCGCACTCCTTGCGGTGAGGAGTGCGCTTATCTCTTTCCACCGTCGGCGACTCGGGAGGCTGTCCCGAGAGAGTTTTTAATGTGCTGGTCTAGCGCATTGAAGACTGTCTCAGGCCAACCTCCCTAGTCTATTTTCACCGTGCTAAACCGTTGAAAAACTCAATCATTATGGAATGATTGAGAGTTTTTCAGTAGACAAGGAGTATGACCATGTTTGAAGCAACCTATCATCAAGTTGAAATGCAGTTTAACGGCCAGCCGTTGACGATCGAAACCGGCAAAATGGCGCGCCAGGCGCACGGCGCGGTTATCGTCACTTATGGCGATACCAAAGTCCTTTGCACCGTCGTTTCTGCCAGCAAGATGCGTGAAGGGCAAGATTTCTTCCCGCTGACCGTAAACTATCAGGAAAAATTCTACGCCGCCGGCAAGATTCCCGGATCTTTCTTCCGTCGTGAGCGGGGCTCTTCAGAGCGCGAAACGCTGATCTGCCGCCTGATTGACCGTCCGATGCGTCCGCTCTTTCCCAAGGGCTATATGTTCGAGACCCAGATTATGCCGACGGTCATCTCCGCGGATCTGATCAATGACCCCGATACCCTGGCGATGGTTGCCGCCTCGGCTTCGGTCGTCATTTCCGACATCCCCTTTGCTGGCCCGATTGCCGCTGTACGCGTCGGCCGGGTCGCCGGCGAGTTAATCGCCAATCCGACGCGCGAGCAGATGGCCGCCAGCGATCTCGATATTATCGTTTCGGGCTCAAAAGAAGCGGTGATGATGGTCGAAGGCGAAGCCGATCTCATCTCCGAAGATGATATGCTCGAAGCGATCTTCTACGGTCACAATGCTCTGCAGCCGCTGATTGAACTGCAGTCCAAATTGCAAGCACTGGTCGGCGTCAGCAAACGTGCTTTCGAAGTCGCCAAGGCGGATACTGAACTCGAAACCAAGATCACCCCGTTGGCTGCTGAGCGTCTCAAGGCCGCGAGCAAAATCCGCTCGAAACAGGAGCGCTATGCCGCTATCGATCAGATTAAAACCGAGATTAAAGAGCTGATGGAAGTCGAGCACGCCGGACGCGGTAATGAAGTCTCCGCCATCCTCAATTCGATTTCGAAGCGCACCTTACGGCAGATGGTCACCAAGGAGAAGGTCCGCATCGACGGTCGCGATATGACGACGATTCGTCCGATCGTCAGCGAAGTTGGAAATCTCCCCCGCACCCACGGCAGCGCTCTCTTTACCCGCGGCGAGACCCAGGCTCTGGTAGCCGCGACCCTCGGCACCTCCAGCGATGAACAGCGCATGGATAACATTCAGGGGATGGAGTTCAAGAAGTTCATGCTCCATTACAACTTTCCTCCTTTCTCGGTCGGCGAGACCAGCATGCGTCTCTTCCCGGGCCGTCGCGAAATCGGCCACGGCTATCTTGCCGAGCGCTCGATTGCCAAAGTGCTCCCCCAGCATGATGCCTTCCCTTATACCATCCGCATCGTCTCCGATGTTCTCGAGTCGAATGGTTCTTCGTCGATGGCGAGTGTCTGCGGCGCTTCCATGGCACTGATGGATGCCGGTGTCCCCTTGACAGCTCCGGTGGCGGGGATTGCCATGGGTCTCATCAAGGAAGGGGATGATGTTGCCGTCCTTTCCGACATCCTCGGCGATGAAGATCACCTCGGCGATATGGACTTCAAAGTCACCGGTACTGCCACTGGCATTGCCGCCCTGCAGATGGATATCAAGATTACCGGTGTCGACCGGGCAATCATGAAGCAGGCGCTGGAGCAGGCGAAAGCCGGCCGCATCCATATCCTCGGCAAGATGGCCGAAGCGATCGCGACCCCCCGTGGCGATCTGTCACAGTACGCGCCGCGGATCACCACCATCTACGTGAAATCCGACCAGGTCCGCACCGTTATCGGTTCGGGCGGCAAAAATATCCGCGGCATTATCGAAGCGACCGGTTGCTCGATCGACATCGAAGATGACGGCCGGATCAATATTGCCTCGGCTGATGGCGATGCCTGCAAAAAAGCGATCAAGATGATTCGCGATCTCACCCAGGAAGCCGAAGTCGGCAAGATTTATCAGGGGACCGTGCGCAAAATCATGGAATTCGGCGCTTTTGTTGAAATCTATCCCGGCACCGATGGCTTGGTACACGTTTCTGAACTCGCGCATGAGCGGGTCAAGAACGTCTCCGATGTTGTGGCCGAAGGCGATTCGATTCTGGTCAAGTGTATCGGCATCGACAAGCAAGGGAAGATTAAGCTCTCCCGCAAGGAAGCCCTTGGTAAGCCTGAAACCGCTGGCGAGTAAATCGTCGCGGCTATGATCCAGAAATCGGTTCTCGATAACGGTATCCGGATAGTTAGTGAAAAGATCCCGGCGGTTCGCTCTGCGGCCGTCGGGATCTGGATCGAGACCGGTGCTCGCCATGAAATGCCGCAGGTCAGCGGCATATCTCACCTTGTCGAGCACATGCTTTTCAAGGGGACGCAGACGCGTGATGCCCGGACGATTGCTAAAACCATCGATTCGGTCGGCGGCGTTCTCAACGGTTTCACCAGTCGGGAATATACCTGTTATTACGCTAAGGTTCTTGGCGAAAAGCTGCCGCTGGCCATCGATCTGCTCGCCGACATGGTGCAGAATTCGATCTTTGACCCGGATGAGCTCGAAAAGGAGCGGCGGGTCATCCTGCAGGAGATCGGGATGGTCGAAGACTCCCCCGATGAGCTCAGTTACGACCTCTTTAACCAGACCTTCTGGCAAAATCATCCCCTCGGCAACTCCATCACCGGCACGGCCGCCTCCATAGAATCCCTGACCCGCGACGATCTCTGTGACTTTGTGCATGAGCGCTATTGTGGCGAAGGAATTGTCATCGTTGCTGCCGGGAATGTCGATCATCGTCAAGTCGTCGATCTGATCACGGCGGCTTTTTCCGGCATGAGCCCGACCCTTCCGGAGGTCGCCACGCTCCTGCCGGACTACGGTCGACATCTGCACCTGCACGAAAAAGAGCTCGAACAGGTTCATATCTGTCTCGGGACCCGTCTCCTCCCCCAGGATCATCCCAACCGTTTCGCTGCCTATCTCCTCAACATGATCCTCGGCGGCGGCATGAGTTCACGGCTCTTTCAATCGATCCGGGAAAATCTCGGGTTGGCTTACTCGATCTACAGTTCTGTCGATGCTCATTCCGATGCCGGTGCTTTGGTTGTTTATGCGGCGGTTGCGCCGGCGGATACCCGGCAGACGGTGGAGGAGATTCTCAAAGAATTGGCAAAATTTAGGGCCCAACCGATCCTTGCGGATGAATTGGCTGTTGCCAAGGATCAGCTGCAGGGGAATATCCTCCTGTCGCTGGAAAGTTCCGACACTTGCATGTCTTTGCTGGCGCGCAACGAAATTTATCTCGGTCGCATCTTCCCGGTCCGCGAATTGCAGCGGGGCATTGAGAAGGTGACGGTGGAAGATATTCATCGTCTCGCTGAATTTGTTATCAAGGATGAATACCTGAATCTTCAGATTCTTGGCCGCATCCAGCCGCACGGTTTCGACCTGTCGCAACTCACGGTCGAGGGACGCTAGCATGCCTCCCTCGACTTTGACCGTCCAGGTGCGCCGCCTCTCCCCGACGGCGATTCTGCCCCGCTACATGACCGATCTCGCCGCCGGTGTTGACCTTCATGCTGATTTAGCATCCGAAATAATCCTCGAACCAGGGGAGCGAACTCTCATTCCCACGGGTTTGGCTCTGGCGATCCCTGACGGGTTTGAAGGTCAGGTACGGCCCCGTTCCGGTTTGGCCTTGAAAAAGGGGATAGGACTGGTCAATTCGCCCGGCACTATCGATGCGGATTATCGAGGCGAAGTTGGAATTATCATCATCAATTACGGACAGGACGCAGTGACGATCGCCCCTGGCGAACGTATTGCTCAGCTGATCATTGCCCCGGTTGTCCGGGTGGAATTTGTCGCTGTCGATGAACTCGATACCACCCGGCGCAATGCCGGCGGCTTCGGCCATACCGGAGGATAATCATGGCGCATAGCTGTGACTGTGGCACACACAAGCCGCTCGACGAGCTGGTTGAATTCCCCTGCGATTACATCTTTAAAGCCTTTGGTCCCAATAACGAGACCTTTGTGGACAGCGTCCGTGCGACGATCGGCGCCACCGTCTTTGCCCCTCTTGACGCCATCAAGGTGCGCCCGAGCAGCAAAGGGGAGTATCAGTGTGTGACCGTTGTTGTCCGTTTGCAGAATGTCGAACAGCTTAAAGCGATCTATAAAGATTTGCAGCAGCTTGCCGAGCTGAAATACCTCCTCTAATCCAATTTTACGGGGCAGCCGATGATCATACCTGTTCATGCCGATAACCCGCAGCCGCGCCAGATCACCCGCATTGTCGAGACATTGCGCAAAGGCGGGGTCATCGCTTATCCGACTGATACCATCTACGGCATCGGTTGCGACATTACCAATCGCAAAGCGATTCAGCAGATCTACCGGATCAAGGAACGCGATCCGAAGAAGCCCTTCGCCTTTATCTGCCCTGATCTGGCCGCGATCACCCGTTTTGCCCAGGTCAGCAACTTCGCTTTTCGTATCCTTAAACAACGGCTTCCCGGTCCTTTTACCTTTATCCTCGAAACGACGCGGCAGACTCCGGAGATCCTCACCACCAAGCAGAAGACCGTCGGTATTCGTATTCCTGATAATCGCATTGCTCTGGCGATTGTGACCGAACTCGGCGAGCCCCTTGTCACCACCAGCGTCAACCTTTCCGGCAGCAATCCCTTGTGTGATCCTTATGATATTGAGGATGAATTCGGCCAGCAACTCGATATGGTTGTCGATGGCGGCATCCTCATGGGCGATCCTTCGACAGTGATCAGCCTGGTCGGCGACCGCATTGAGGTGTTGCGGCAGGGCTGCGGCGAAACTTCCTGGATCACGGAAGGATAACTTGATGCTGTATCGCAGCGCGCGCCTTCTCCTTGCCACGATGACCGTTCTTTTCTGTCTGAGTTGGCATTCTGTTGCCGCACCCCCCGCCGCGCCGGCCAAACCGGCGGACATGGGGGGCGTCGGTCTGCAGGTGGTGCCGATCTCCACTGGTGAGATTGTAGTCATCGCGGTCTTGGCGAAATCTCCGGCTGATAAAGCCAAGCTGCGCCCCGGTGATCTGATTAGCGCCGTCGACGGCGTGGCATTACGCGGCAGCAAGTTTGCCGATGTGACCAAAAATCGGCTTTGGGGCAAGGTTGGCACCAAGGTCAAACTGACCTGGCAGCGCCCCGGCGTGGCCGGTAAGAAGAGTGCACAGCTGGTGCGGGCGGCCCTCAAGAATGAACCGCCGCAGGATCTCGAGGTCAAGCTGCTCGTACCGGCCGCGACTCCTGTTCCTGAGGTGTCTAAACCATGAGCGGTAAAGAGATCACTCTCACTTTTTACGGGCGGCGTTTTTTGCGGGAAGATTGGCGTATCGATTTCGACCGTGCCAGCATCGATGCCTGGGTGAGCAGGTTGCAGGGCGAATACACCCCTTTCCAGATTAGCGTTCATGGTCGCTGGCAGGAAGAAGTTGTCCTTGAAATTAACGGCTACGCTGATCTCCTCAACTGTGTGCGGCTGAGTTCTCCAAAAGACGGTATCGGAAACCTTTGTCTCGGTCATGTCCTCGGCAAGAGTGCCAACTGCAATCTGGAAGAAGATATCCGCCGCGGTGTCAGTCGCGTCGCCTTTGCGCCGGAGATGGTTGAACCGGACGGGGAGAATAAACGGGTGTGTCACAACTGCGGTTGCGGGTGTTGAGGAAAAAACGGACGATATAGCTAGAACCCGACGCCATGAGGCGGTCGGGTTTTTTTATAGGTCAAATAAGACACAAGGCGTGATGCGGGCAGGCGGGGAGGCAGAGGCCGCAGCCGGAACAGCGCTGCGTATTAACGATAGCGGTTTTACGCCCAAATCCGTCGGCGCGTTCTGTCACGAGGGTGAGTGCGTGGAGGGGGCAGGCGGCGACACAACGGCCACAGCCGGTGCAGTTCGCGGTGATCAGGACGGGGGGATCTTCTTGCTGCACGCTACACCTAAAAATCCAGGTGGCGTTCGACAAACTTTTCGATGCTGTTGATCTCTCTTTGCAATTCGTAATTGCGGTTTTCCAGTTGAATAATCTCTTCCCCGAGACGCGCCTGCCTTTCCTTGAAGGCCGCCATCTGTGTTTTGGAATCTTCGATCATCTTACTTAAATCCCCGTTTACTCCTCCCATACTCTGTTTTTGCCGTTCCTCCAGGGCGAGAATCCGCTCGCTCCAGGTCTTTTGCGCATCTTCAATGTTGTTACGGGTATTTTTCAAGGCGTTAATGTCCCGCTCGACGACTTCGATGCGCCGCGAGCGAAAACTCAGATAAGCAATCGCCAGATTGAGTCTCTCCAGCGATTCTTTGTTGTTGGTGCTCTTTTGTTCGGCTTCCAGGGCCGTTGCCAGGCGATTGATCGCTGTTGTCAAAGCATCGACTGACGCCGGCGCCAGGGGCGTCTGCTCTGATGCGGCGGCCGGAGAAGAAGAGAGGAGCAGGAGGAAGAGAGCAGCTACGGTCAGAAATTGTGACATCAAAGACTCCGGATTATCGGGAAAAAGGAATGGTGCGAAGTAGTTCTTCAGGAACAACAGTCGCCACCGGGAGCGCGCAGATTATGTTCACGCAGCCAGTCATTGATCAGACCGGTGGCACAGCCGACCCCGGCGTCAACGGAGATTGCCGCCACCGGACAGTTTAGCTGGCAGGCGCCGCACTCCATGCAGTCGTCGCGAAGGGAGATGGCCGCCTTCTTTTTTTGCAGAATAAAGACCTGATGCGGGCAGACTTCCAGACAGCGACCGCAGCCGATGCAGAGTTCTTCCTGCAGCTGCAGGGTCGTCACATTCTTTAAATAGTGAAAGTTTTTCATCCCTTTATCCTTTCCCGGGCAGCCAGTGACCGACAGCCAGCAGTATACCGCCGACCAGAATTGCTAGACCCATGAGCGGCATCGCCAGCCGCATATCCTTTTTGACCCCGTTCGGAGAAGTGTAGGTCGTGCAGCCGGTGAAGTTGAGAGTGTAAAAAGCACTCACGGCCGGCAGGGCAAGAAAGGCTGCCAGCGTCTGGGGGATACTCCAGTCGTCGCCGAGTAATTGATAGTAAAGGAGCGCCCAAAGCAAGCCGACGCTGGCGCCTTTGACGGCAAAGCTCCGCCCCGGCAGCCAGGGGAGGAGCAGAGGTCCGATAACGATACCGGTGTAAAGGGCGCCGAGATAGGCGAAGATCATCCGGCTGGCAGCGACGCTGCCGCTGCTGAAGAAGCCGAGGAGGAAGAGGATCAGGGTGATGATCGTCGCCGATTTCGCGGCATGGACGATCTCGACCGGGAGGAGGACGAGCCGTTCGTAGAGGCTGAAGGTCAGCTCCCGCATCGCCATGGTCGTCACCAAACCGTTGTCGAGGTAGGCAGGGAGATCGGCGGCACGGATGGTCCCGTAGCGGACCGTGAAGCCGCTCTGTTTCTTCACCTCGTGGGCTGCCACCCCTGGTGCGCCGAGGATCGGCAGGATCAACTGCCGATGGCTGACGATAGCCGCGAGGTTGGTGGCGCTGATTTGTGTCAGCAGTTCACTGGTGCCGAAGGTTCCTTTGCCAGCTGCACACCAGACATTGACGCCGAAGGTCTCCAGCACCAGCAGCCAGACATTGCGGCCGCGCAGGGTCTGGCGCAGGATGTCGTAACTCATCTTATAGTTGGCAGTGACCAGAACCGGCGCCTCTGCATCCGGGGTGCCGATGGCATAAAGTCCGGGGGGGACAAGATAGTGCATCCGGCCGATTCCCCAGCGTGCTTTGCAGGCGCCGAGATGATCACTCAGGGTCAGTTCACTGGTGATCTGCGGCACCCGACCATGTGCTGTCGACAGCCAGCGCAGAAAACCGGGGACCTGTTCGGTGATAGCACCGCCACGGGTGGTGGCCGGCGGTCCGCAGCAGGGGGGCTTCTCCGCCAGGGCAGGGGCTGCTGTTGGCGGGCAGCAACTCGACGACGGCGCACAGCAGGATGGTGTGGGACGTTTTTCGATCTTTTTAAAGCTGCGTATTTTCATAGTGGTAGCCGGAAAGATTCTTGCGTTTGAAGGTTAGTATATCCGATTGTCGAGTCATTGCGAAGCCAGGTGTGCGGTCAGTTCCGGCGGTAGTTTCGGGCGGCCGTTGGCGCCGACGGCGGTGCCGGTGACCTGCGCCTTGACGATCAATTTATGGTCGGGTTGGCGATAGATCGTTTGCAGAAAAGTGATTCGCACCGGCGAAGCCCGCACCATCACCACTTCGACGACAAAGGTGTCGCCGCTGGTCAGGGAGGTTCTGTAATCGATCTCGACCCGTGTCACCACCAGATTAATGCCCTGCGCTGTCAGAGAAGAAAAGTCGATGCCGAGCGTTTTGAGGTATTCGTGGCGGGCATGTTCCAGATAGTTCTGGTAAACGGCGTTGTTCACCACCCCTTGCAGGTCGCATTCGTAATCGCGCACCGCCATCTCCAGACGAAAGTTTTTAGATTCCACTTGTTAACTCCTTGTCCCTCGCAGCAAAAAGACCTGAATTAGTTGCCGCTGGGGAAAACCGTCCGGTAATCTCAGGGTTCTCGCTCAGCTGTTCTTCGCGCCGGATCGAACCACGCAGTTGCGCCCCTGCTCCTTGGCCCGATACAGGGCTTTGTCTGCGGCCTTGAGGACCGCCTCCGGGGTGAGATTGAAGTTGTTGCGTTCGGCTACGCCGATACTCGCTGTCACCTTCAATTTCTTTCCTCCGCCGCTTTTAATCGGTTCCTCCGGTTTCTCTTTGGGCCGGCCGACGTCGCGCAGGGTAAAGCCACTCATCTCGATGCTATGCCGTAACTCTTCGAGGTGGGGCAGCGCTTCCCGCGCACTTTTGTTCGGAAAGAAGACGGTAAACTCTTCGCCGCCGAAGCGATAGGGGCGGCCGCCGCCGCGGACCTCCTCTATCTGCGTCGCGACCATCTTCAGGATCTGATCACCGACGTCATGACCATGCGTGTCATTGACCTTCTTGAAATGATCGATATCGACCATGGCGATGGTGTAGGTGCGTCCGACCTTGAGTAATTCCTCGCTCAGCGCCCGCCGCGCCGGCAGACCGGTCAATTCGTCACGATAGGCCATGCGGTGCGATGATTCGACCAGCGAGACGGTGAGGATCAGTCCGGAGGTGGCGAACCAGAGGGTCAACGTCTCTCCGGAGACCCCGGCGGCGAGGGGGACGATAGCGGCAACCAGTGCCCAGAGGAAGCCGCCGTCGATCGCCGAGGGGTGGCGCGGGAAACGGAAGAATAAAATTCCGCCCCCGAGGAGGAGCCCAGCCAAAGGGATCTGTGCCAGGGGCAGACGATCGAGAACCGTCCAGGGGAGAGGTTTGCCGATCAGGAAGTTGCTGAGAGCCGCGGGGCTGGCAAGATATGCGAGATAAAGGCAAAAAGGTTGCGCTGCGATCATCCCGGCGCGCAGCAGCCCGGGCCGGGAAAGTAAGCCGCGTTCGACAAAGAAGCTGATCATCGCCAGATTCAGAGGGATGAGGAATTCGGCAGCAGCAATGACGAGCACGCTGGTTTCACCGTCCGGAAAGCGGCGCAGGCACAGGTCGGTCAGGGTCAAAAGAACCAGTGCAAAGAAGAGTCGGGTGTGATTGAAGCGCCAGCTGAGAAAGAGTCCGAGCGACAGCACCAGGGCGGGGTAGTAGGCAAAGAAGCCGCGGACCTGGTCGGGGAGGGTGAGGAGATGAAAGAGGAGGACGCCGCCCAGAACCAGCAGCCCGCCGGGGAGGAGATAGACGAGGTCCCGCTGGCGCAGGTTGATTTCAGCGGTCGAAGGGAAGAGTGCCATGTTTTATAGTCCATTGATGGCCAGAAGTTTTGAGGAGATTCATAGCACGAGTCCGCCGCGCTGTAAATCTCTGAAAGATATTAGCATCTCGCTCCCGGCTAACGCGGCGGGCGGCGCGCTTCGTGGAACCAGGGGCGGTACTCTTCCATGCGTTCACGTTGCGCGGCCGGGGCCTGGCGGCGGCAGCTGGCGAAGTCCGGGGAGTCCGGAGTCGCACCCCAGCGGCGTTCAACGCAATCGTTAGGATTATAACCGATTTCGATGCCGGGCCGGCGCGCGTAGATCTCGGCCAGGCTCAGTTTCCAGGGGGAGCCGTCGCTGCGGGTGTAGATGATGAAGCGTTCCTTGATCCGCCGGGCATGCAGTTGTTCGATCCGCGTCGCCGCAACACCGGCGGTTTCATGCCGCAGCACATAAAGTTCAGGATGGCGGCGGATGCGGTCGGGGAGATTGGCGAGCACCTTCAGGGCGATGAGAATACGCATGTCGCGGGAAGGGGTGGCGTAATCTTCCCAAGGGCCGGTGGTTTCGAAGATCGCCGGGCCGCGCGGCATCGGGATGACTGTACCGGGGTGGGCGCGCATGTACGCTTCGCCATTGTCGACCGAGCGCACCCGGGTTTCGATCTGTTCCAGCAAGGCGTCGAGGGTGGCGTTGTAGGCGGCCTCCGGACTCTGGCCGCGCGGGTTAATGAGCTTCTCCATGCGGGCGTAAAAGTCTTCGGGACTGATGTTGGTCTGTTCGGTCGAATAGGGGGTCAGGCCGGAGCCTGCTGTCAGAGCGCGGTTGGGGAGGGGAGCCCATCCTCCTTTACCATCGTTGGCAACCGGGACGCGATAGGCCTTGAATCCGGGTCCGGCCGCCGGGGTTTGCGCAAAGAGGAAGTTCCCTTCCCAAAAGCGTTTACGGGCGACGGAGTTGTCAGGCTGGGCATCGACGGCGAAGAGCAGCCCGCTCCGTTCCTTGGTCTGCGAAATCCACTTGACGATCATCAGGGTGTGGCCGTAGGGGTCGGCGAAGACGGTGCCGGGCCACAACGCTTCGCGCGTGAGCGGTACCGGATAAAAATCGGTGGCATCATCGCTGAGGCCGGTGCGGCCGCCGCCGGAGGTGACGCGGTCCATGAGCCGGCGGCTCACCTGGTGGAAGGCGGCGGCAGAGGCGGTGGTGCCGACGAAGGTGCGGTTGATCTCCGCCGGATCACAGGTCGGCGCGCGACTGGCACTGCCGCGGTTGCAGGCGCGATAGCTGACCGGCAGGCCGAGCTTCCAGGCAAAGTAGGCGCGCAGAAAGTAAGGGAGGTCGGCACAATCGGGTTCGGCCGGGAACTGCAGGTCCTCCCCCTTCTTCAGGTAATCGTAAAGGAAATTGCGCTGCGGATCGCGCAGCACCGGTTCCAGAGAGGGGAAGCTCAACGATTCCTCCGGGGGGGCGTCGAAGAGATGTTCGACCCAGGCGGCGTAGAACGCCTGCGTCGCCAGATCCCATTCGCCGTTGCCGCGGTTGCCGGTTCCAGCACCGACCTGAATCTCACTACAGGCGACAACCTTTCTCCCTCGGTTCGCTTCGATGCGGTAGCGGCCTTGGCCGGCGGCAGGAAGGAGCGCCCGCAGACTCCAGGGGGGGCCGCCGCCGTTCATTGCCGACAGCTTTGTCCGCCGCCCCGCCGGATCGGTGACCGTGAGATCGCTCAGCGCGCCGTCGGTCGCCACCACCATGATCTCCACCTTCTCCCCCGGTTGGGGCAGGAGCGGGGCGCTCCAGATCCGGACCTCCTCCCCCTGAAGACATGCCGCTGCAGCGGCACTGTCAGCACTCAGAAAAAGAAGAATAAGCAGGGCTAGGAGCCAGGGCAGAGCTCTACTCACAGAGTAAATCGTTGGATGTTGGATTTTTAGCATCGGTTAATCCGTTCTTGCCGGGGCAAAAAGTGGCCAAGATTGGAGCGATGGCCGCTCCAGAGGTAGTCCTCCCGGGTTTGTGAAGATACCGGCCCGTACGTGTATACACGGCAGGGTGAGGATGGCAAGTGTGCTCTGAGATGTCAACGGAAAATGAGGAAATGGTTATGGACAGGATTTACTTTTGCATTGAGATTGACCGTGGTTTAGCATGCCCCCATGAACAGAACGACAGCAGCGAAAATAACCGAATCGCCGGAACCGTCGCAACGCTCCGCCCTGCGGGTTCTTGTTGGCGGGATCCTCGGCATGATGGTGGCGATGGGGATCGGTCGCTTTGCCTTTACGCCGATTCTTCCGTTGATGCAGCGCGATCTGGGGATCAGCTACAGTCTGGCCGGAAGCCTTGCCTCTCTCAGCTATGCAGGGTATCTGGCCGGGGCGCTGCTCTGCGCTCTGTGGCCCCGCGTGCTCCGGAGCACGCTCGTCAACGTCTCTGCCCTGGGGGTCTGTATTGTCGCAACTCTGGGGATGGGATTGACCAACTCGGCCTTCGGGTGGTGCGCCTTACGGCTGGTCACGGGGTTTGCCAGTGCCATCCTGTTTGTGGTCATAGCTGTCGAAGTATCGGAAATCCTTGTCCGCAGCCGGCACAGCCGCTGGGCGAGCGCCCTTTACGGCGGGATCGGGCTGGGCATCGCCATGAGCGGTGCAATCGTGCCGCTGCTCGATTGGCTGGGCGGTTGGCGTGCTGCTTGGCTGGGCATGGGCATGCTCTCTGTACTCCTGGCCATGGGCGGTATTACACTGGCTGGCAAGAGCCGGGGGGCGATTGAGGTGCCGGATGGAGCGACGCCTACCGGAGGGAATCTTGTCGGCATCACTCGGCTGGCCAGCGCCTATTTCCTGGAAGGGATGGGCTACATTGTCAGCGCCACCTTTTTGGTCACGATGATTGCGCATACGCCAGGGCTGGAGCGCTTTGCTCCCTGGAGCTGGGTGGTGGTGGGGCTCGCCGCGGCGCCTTCGACCATCATCTGGCAGCAGATAGCGTGCAGGATAGGGGTACGTCCGGCTTTAACGCTGGCATTTTTGCTGCAAGCCTGCGGCATCGTCTTGAGCAGCGTCGCAACGCATGCCTTCAGCACTGCATTGGCGGCCGTTATCTTCGGTGGTACCTTCCTCGGGATTGTGGCGTTGACCATGGCTGAAGGGGGCAGACGCGCTGGCATACAAGGACGCCGCGCCGCCGCCATTCTGACCGTCTGTTTCGGGGCGGGTCAGGTGGTCGGTCCGCCCCTGGCCGGGCTGCTGGCCGATCAACAGGGAAGCTTCATGTTGCCGCTCCTGCTGGCCGGCGCCGTGGTGGCGCTGGGTGGTGTACTGGTGGCAACGGACGGTAATTTCTCTACGAAGCAACCATAAAAATAAATTCGTCCCTTTTTCCACTCGCCCACTCTGTCCTTCCGTTCTAAACCAGTCAGGTTCCGGGGGTTGCGCCCCCGACGACGCCCTACTTCTTTTCCTTGCCGGAAAGAAGTAGGCAAGAAAAGGCACCCCAATCGCCTGGCCCGCTCCGCGGGTTCCCTGCGCACGACAGACGTTTGGCGGGCGGACAAAAACTCGCTGCCCTCGATTATAATGAGGTCGCAACGATCCTTAGTCAGGGACTGGGGACAAAGGTCGAGTACCAGTCGATCAGCGAAGAGGACATGGTACAGGCTGCGATCAAGAACGGCCTGCCCGCCGCGGCCGCGCAGTATCTGGCGCTCCTCTATAGCGGGGTGCGCAACGGCTGGTTTGACATCGTCACCGATGATGTGCAGCAGGTCACCGGTCAGTCCCCGCGCAGTCTGGCAGAAGTTGTGGCCAGACGGCCGTAACCCACTCCTGCTTTCAAGACAAAAACTATGCAACTTGAGCGGCGAGGGCTATACTTAATGCAGATTCTATCCCTTCTGTGAGGTTGCAACCATGAACAGTGAACCAGTTGAAATAAAAGAACGCGTCCGCATTCGCGAGATGACGATTGACGATCTTTCCGAGGTCTTTCATCTCGGTGAAAAGCTCTTTACCTCCGAGTATTCGCCGAGTATGTATCGCACCTGGGACGAGTATGAAATCACCACCCTCTTCAACTCCGACAATGAACTCTGCATGGTCGCCGAACAGGAGGATGAAATCATCGGCTTCGCCCTCGGCACGACGGTGAAGAAGTCTCATTCAGCCTGGAAGTACGGCTACTTCGTCTGGCTCGGGGTGAAGAAGGGGATCCAGAAGAGCGGCGCCGGCGCCAAGCTCTTTCGCGAGATCAAGCGGCGGATGATCGAGCAGGGGGTGCGGATGATGCTCATCGATACTGATGCCGATAACGAGGCCGGTATTAACTTCTTTAAAAAACAGGGCTTCGGCAATATCCAGGAGCATGTCTACATGAGTCTCAATCTCTCGAAAAAAAGTAAGCCGAAGAAGGAGAAGTCGGAATGAGCGGCGATCCGCGTCTCGATCTGGTCTGGAGTGCCATCAACCCGCAGCGACTGCGACAGCACCTGCTGGAGATGATCGATATCTATTCCCCTTCCGGCAAGGAGGAGGATATCCAGCTTTATCTCGAAGGGGTCTTGCAGGCAGCCGGTCTCAGCGTGCAGCGACAACTCGTCGAGGATGATCGTTATAATCTCATCGCCACCTTGGGGAGCACCCCGCCGCAGTTCTATCTGGTCGGGCATGTCGATACCGTACCGGCCTGGGATCTTGACGATTACGAAGCCAAGGAGGAATGGGGGATTGTGCGGGGGCTGGGGAGTGCCGATATGAAGGGGGGGTGTGCCGCCATGCTCGAAGCCTTTCTGTCTCTGGCGACTTTGCCGTTAGATGCGCAGCCGGCGGTCGGCCTGTTGCTGGTGGTCGGTGAAGAAGAGAACGGTGACGGCAGTGAGCGCTTTTTAGAGAGTTGTACCCCGACCTGGGTGGTGATCGGCGAACCGACCTCACTCTCACCCTGTTTCGGTCATTACGGTTATGTCGAGGCGCAGCTCGTCACCAGGGGGCGACGAAGCCATTCTTCGCTGCCGGAACTCGGGCATAACGCCGTCGAGTCGATGTTGCAGATCCTGCTGCAACTCGGGCAGGCCCCCCTCTTTGCCCGCGATAATCTCCAGGTCTTTTATTCGATCCGCGAACTGAGCTCGTCCCGCGCCGGCTTTGTCGTCCCGGATCGCTGCGAAGCCCTCATCGATCTCCATCTCGCCCCGGAGATCTCTCCGGATCAGGTGAAAGCAGCGATCAGCGAGCAGTTGGCCGGGGCCGGCGATGCCATCCCCGATCTCCATCTTGAGGTCACTTTTGATTTCTCTGCCAGTGGCTACCAGTTAGCGGCGCATCAATGGCTGGAGCAGGTGCTGGAAAAGATCTATCCCAAGCTCAATCTCCCCCTGCAACTCACCCCGTTCCGTTCTCATTCTGACGGCAATCTCTTCTTTGCTGCCGGTGTGCAGCCGTTGATCCTCGGGCCGGGCTCGCTGGAGACTGCCCACACCAATGAAGAGCAGACCTCTCTCGCCGAAGTCGAAGCGGCGGCGCGGATTTACGCCGCCATTTGTCTCGGCGTCCCCCGGGCTTAACGTTTTTTTCCACCACCGAATAAGGAACCGAGCACGCCGCGGATAATCTGCCGGCCGAGGGAGCTGCCGATGGCGTGTGCGGCGCTTTTGGCAGCAGCGGCGAGGAGGTCGCCGCCGGGAGCTGCCGGAGCTGCCTTGCGGCCGCGCGGTTCCGGGGTGACGGCGACAACTTCGGCTTCGGCGCGGGCTTTGAGTTTTTCGTAGGCGGATTCGCGATCGATCGCCTTTTCATAATGGCCGGCCAGGGGTGAGGTGCGGATGACATTGGCCATTTCGGCCGGGGTGAGGGGTGTCAATCGGCTGCGCGGCGGGAAGATGAGGGCGCGCTCGACCGGGGTCGGCGCCCCTTTGCGATCAAGGATCGAGACCAGCGCTTCGCCGGTCTCCAGTTCCATGATGGCGGTGGCCACATCAAGACCGGGGCGGGCGCGGAAGGTCTCGGCAGCGGCGCGTACGGCGCGTTGGTCCTTAGGGGTAAAGGCGCGCAGGGCGTGCTGGACGCGGTTGCCGAGCTGGCCGAGGATGGCTTCGGGGATGTCGAGGGGGTTCTGAGTGACAAAGTAGACCCCGACCCCCTTGGAGCGGATCAGCCGCACCACCTGCTCGATCTTGTCGAGGAGGGCCCGGGGCGGATTGTCGAAAAGGAGGTGGGCTTCGTCGAAGAAGAAGACGAGTTTCGGCTTCTCCGGATCACCGGCTTCGGGGAGGCGTTCAAAGAGTTCCGCCAGCAGCCAGAGGAGGAAGGTGGCATAAAGTTTCGGGTTCTGCATCAGGCGGTTGGCATTGAGGATATTAATAACGCCACGGCCATCGCCATCACACTGAATCAGGTCTTCAAGATCGAGAGCCGGTTCGCCGAAGAAACGGTCGCCCCCCGCTTCTTCTAAAGTCATCAGGCTGCGTTGGATAGCGCCGATACTCGCCGCCGAGATGTTGCCGTAGCTGGTGCGAAACTCTGTGGCGTTATCCCCGACATAGCGGACCATCTCTTGAAAGTCTTTGAGGTCCAGAAGGAGAAGGCCCTGATCATCAGCGATCTTGAAGACCAGGCTTAAAACGCCGGACTGGGTCTCGTTGAGATTGAAGAGGCGGGCAAAGAGGAGGGGACCCATCTCAGAGACCGTTGTCCGCACCGGGTGCCCCTGCTCACCGTAAAGATCCCAGAAGACGGTGGGAAATCCTTCGGTGGTGTAATCATCAAGTTGGAGAAGGGCAACCCTTTCCTGGACTTTGGGATGCTCGCCGCCGGCCTGGGCGATGCCGCTCAAATCTCCCTTGACGTCGGCCATGAAGACCGGGACGCCGCAGCGGCTGAACTGTTCGGCGAGAACACGCAGAGTCACGGTCTTGCCGGTACCGGTGGCGCCGGCGATGAGACCGTGGCGGTTGGCCATCTTCGGCAGGATGGCAATCTCTTCAGTCCCTTTGGCGATGGTCAGCAATTCGCTCATGATTGGCCTCTTGTGAAGGGTTTACCACCCCCCGACCCCCTCCTTAAAAAAGGAGGGGGAGGTGGTCAAAAGCGCCCCTCCTTTTTTAAGGAGGGGCTGGGGGTGGTCGATTTAACTAGTCCATCTGCAATCGCCGCCATCACCCGCTCGACGATCATTTGATGCGTCTCTTTATGGTCGTCGAGGAGATAAAGATCGCTCAGATCGAGAGGCGGGCCGAAGTGTGCTTTGCCGCGTTGGCCGATGCCGGGGAAGCGCCAGTGATTCAATCCGGTGAGAGCGACCGGGATGACGACCGGTCGGGCATCGTAAATCAGCTTGCCAACGCCGCGATTCCCTTTGCCGAGCGAGCCATCGGGTCGGCGCGTCCCTTCCGGGAAGAGCATGACCTTCTCGGTCTTCAACAGTTTGCTGAGAACGGCGGTCGCCCGCACATCGCGACCTCGTTTGACCGGGAAAGCGCCGAGAGAAACGAAAAACCAACGGAGGAAGGGGTGGTTGAAGAGTTCTTCTTTGGCTGGAGCCCAGATCATCTGCCACGGCTGTATTTTGAGAATCGCCCAGGGGATAAGGACGGTTTCGTAGCCGGAGATATGATTGGCGGCAAAGAGAACGCCGCCCTGACGCGGGATATGTTCGCTCCCTTTGGTGCGAAAGCGATTGCAGCCGGAAGCGTAGAGGCCGATGGTGGTGGCAACGAATGTCACCCAGAATCGACGCAGGAGTGAAACTTTCACAAGGGCTCCACGAGATTGATTAGATTGCCGAGCGAAGCAACTGATGAAGAAAGTACAATATCTTGACAGGTGGCGGCAAGTTGAAAGATGTGAAGCAACTCATTGAGCCGGAAGGACTTAGCGTAACTTCAAAATTTGCAGGAGTTTTCCGGTCACGATGTTGAGAACATTTGTGCGCGATAACGAGACAAAGGGGGGTGATTTACGAATGCCGATCTTTTGCAATTCCTTAATCAAGCGGAGGTCTTTACGGATTTTCAGTCCGCGACGAAAGGTGGCAATAGCGCGAGTCTTGTGACCGGCAAGAAGGTGAACGCGTCCGAGATGGAGATAGTGGTCAATATTCTGCGGATCAAGAGCGATCGCTTTCTCACACAGCGCCACCCCTTTTTTAAACTGCCGCGAATCTTTGGCAAGGCTGAATCCGCACAAAGAGAGCATGTCAGGGGTTTCGCCGCTGAGGCTCTCAACATTATTCTTTTCTACGATGGCCATCTCTTTCCTTCTTCCATTATCTCGTTAGCTGACAACGGAAGAGATTACCGCAGGAAGAATCTCCCTGCAACGGGAAAATGTCGAAGAGGCGTTACATCGTATAGCCGATCCGAAATGCACCCCAGTGGCGTCCTTGAATGTAAATTGGCGAGGAAATATCCCAGATTCTTTCGCCGGTATCGCGATTATAGACCTGGACCAGAATCTCCTTTTCGTTGCTGGCGGCCGCGATCCCGACCTTGTCGTTGAAGAGGCGTTTGGTGCGATTTCCTTTCAGGTCTTTGTCGTAATCGCCGGTTAAAGGCTGAGTATAACGGCTGTTATGGGTCGGCACGTAGCCGTTGCGGTCAATGAGAATAGCAAAAGCGACCTGGCTGTCGCTGAGGAATTCATCCTGTTTATTGGTCAACGTCGCATCGCAGAAGCTGTCGAAGCGGTTGTGGAATTTCTGTGGATTGGTGCCGGGAATCGGCTGATAATTTTCGTCAAAGAGGTCTCCCGGTGTCAGTTTGCCGCTGGCTATCGCCTGGAGCAGAATCCGTTCCATCATCCGTGCCCCGGCCTGTGTCTTGGCCTTCCCTTTTTCCTGTAACTCCTCCTCCATCATATTCTTCAGCCGTTCAGCCAGAGAGGTCAACTCCATGATCGCCTGGGAGGTCTCCTCGGCGCTGGAGGCAACCTGGGCAGCGACATCGCGCACTTCGACAATGGTCGAGGCCAACTCTTCGCTGGCACTGGTCTGCTGTTGCGTCGAATATTTGATCTCCCGTGCCGCTGATGTCGTCTCTTTGACCAGGCCGAGGATCGCGTGCAATTCATCGGCTACTCGCGTGACCAGAAGATGGGCGGCATCGACTCCCTTGGTCCCTTCTTCGGTGAGGATGATAGTGGTATTGGTGGCGCGTTGAATCTGCTCGATCAATCCCTTGATCTGCTTGGTCGCTTCGGCGGTACGTTCAGCCAGGCGTTTGACTTCGTTAGCAACGATGCTAAAGCGTTTCCCCGCCTCGCCGGCGCCAGCCGCCTCGATGGCGGCATTCAGGGAGAGCAAGTTTGTCTGCGCGGAGATTTCATCGATGATATTGACGATGCCGCCGATCTGTTGGGAGTTTGCACCGAGTCCGACCATCGCTTCGGCGACGGTCATGATTTGCTCCTTGAGCGTCCCCATCCCTTGTAAAGCGTTTTCGACAGCGATACTGCTCTTGTTCCCGGCGCTATTGGCGTTCTGGGCCTGGGTCTCGACCTGAATCGCATTCTCCGCTACCTGCCGGGCCGTGACGGCAATCTCTTCGGCGGTCGTCATTGCCTGCTGCACAGCGGTTGCCTGCTGGGTCGCACCGGCGGACTGCTGGGCTGAGATCGCCATGATCTCGCTGCCACTGCTGGAGAGTTGCTGGATGGCGTCTTTGATATTGGTGACCATGCGGTTGGTTTTGCCGAGCTCAAGCTGCATCCCCTTGAAGACGACGGAAGTCATGGTGTTAAAAGTATTGGCGAGGATCCCTATTTCATCCTGGCTTTCTACTGGCACCTGGACGTCAAGATCGCCGTCAGCAACGCTCTGCGCTGCTACGGTCAGGCGATTGAGGGTGCGCAGTGCGCGACTGACCAGAAAGAGGGATAGCAGGGCAAAGATCGTCACATTGACCGCGGCGACAGTCACCAGTTTATTGCGCAGGGCTTCATAAGCGGCAAAAAAATCACTCTTTTTGACCCCGACATAGAGGGCGCCGATCGTCTCTCCTCGACGGTTGCGGATCGGGTCGTAGGCAGTGTAATAAGGAATTCCGAGAATCTCCGTTTCGCCGCGATAAGAGCGTCCTTCTTTGAAGACAGCGTTATAGGCAGCACCTTGTAGTTTGGTGCCAAGCGCCCGGCTGCCGTCATCCTTGAGGATATTGGTGCTGACCCGGGTGTCGCCCATAAAGATCGTTGCCGTCCCGCCGAAGATCTCCCGAATCTTGTCAGGAAGCTCGAAATTGTTATTGGTAACATACTCACCCGCCCGCAATTCACCGTCGATCAAGGAAAAATCTTCACCTTTGTCGCGCAGCAGGGACCAGAAAGTCTTGAGCCGACTTTCCTGAGCAATCATCGCCTGGCGCGCTGCTTCGTCCCTGACCTGTTTTAAAACAAAGATTGTCGCCAGCAGGGCTGCTGACAAACAGACGACAAGGAGCAGGATAAATTTATTACGCAACTTCATGGCGGCCTCATCGAAACAGTTCAGGGGGAGTGATGCGAAAAATAAAACAATGGTCTATTTCGCATTGTTCCGGGCTTCGAGTCAACCTTTTTGTCGGGGATTTTAATCTTTGTTCGGGGAAGCTCACCACCCCCCGACCCCCTCCTTGACTAAGGAGGGGGAGACGGTCAAAAGCTCCCCTCCTTAGTCAAGGAGGGGCGGGGAGGTGGTGGGGGTGGTGGGGTGATAAAGGGTTGCACCAGCAGGCGGGGGAGGGTGAGCCGGGCGGGATTGCGATATTCTTTAAGGCCGATGGTCATCTCCAGGTGGCCGGCGCCCGGTTGGGCGCGGTAGGTGCCGAAAAGAAAATCCCACCAGGAAAGACTGAAGCCGAAGTTGCTGTTGGTTTCGCGGGGAAGAATCGAGTGATGCACCCGGTGCATGTCCGGGGTGACGACGACGCTACGCAGCCAGCGGTCGATGCCCAGGGGGATACGGATGTTGCCGTGGTTGAAGATTGCCGCGGCATTGAGGAGGATTTCAAAAAGGAGGACAGCGAATGGAGAGGGGCCGATAATCAGGACGGCTCCGAGTTTGATGCCGATGGAGATCATGATCTCCACGGGGTGAAAGCGGTTTCCGGAGCTGGCGTCGAGATCGAGATCGCTATGATGCATGCGGTGCAGTCGCCACAGAGTCGGCAGGAAATGAAACATGACGTGCTGCAGATAGATAACCAGATCAAGGGCGAGGAGTGCGATCGTCACGGCCAGCCATGATGGCAGTGAGATCAGGTTGAGAACGCCCCAGCCCTGTTCCCGGGCGATGATCGCCAGTCCCACCGGCAACAGCGGAAAGGTGAAACGGATCAACAAGGTGGCGATGGCGATCATGCTCAGGTTGGCAAACCAGCGCGGCCCTTTGCGGGTGGTTAAGGGGCGGCGTGGCGCGACAATTTCCCAAAGGGCGATGAAGGATAAGATGCCAACGAAGCTGGCGATGCGGAGAAATACTTCATTTTCCATAATATTCAGCTTCTGTCTGTTTCCAAACCCTGAACCGTGGTAAAGGGGAGCCATTTTTTGAGCATTGCGAGCATTTTTATCATCTCAATCGGTTTAGCCAGATAATCATCCATTCCGGCCGCAAGGCAACAATCACGGTCTTCCTGCATGGCGTTGGCGGTCAGGGCAATCACCGGAATAGCATGATTTCTGACGGCTGATGCGGGATTACGAATGACAATGGTCGCTTCATAACCGTTGAGTACGGGCATCATGCAGTCCATCAACACAACTGAATAATCGTTCTTCTCCAGTGCATCGATGGCCTCGCTGCCATTACTGGCGACCTCAACGTGATAACCGGCTCGGGTCAGTAATGATTTAGTCATAAGTCGATTGATCGTGTCATCCTCGACCAGAAGAATGCGGGCGTCGCTGGTCTTCACCTCTCCAGCGTCCCTTGGCTTTGCCCCATCGCCCAGCGGAGGCGGGGCAAGGAGGAGGGGAGCATCATTCTGTTTTGTCAATACGACTGTAAACCAGAAGGTTGCGCCTTCTCCGTCCACACTCTCAACCCCGACTTTTCCCCCCATCAACTCTGCCAGTTGGCGCACGATAGCCAATCCCAGTCCGGTGCCACCGTATTGTCTGGTCGCGGAACTGTCCGCCTGGGTGAAGGGCTCGAATATTTTCTCCAGGTTGTCTTTAGCAATGCCGATGCCGCTGTCACTCACCAGAAAGCGCAGGGTCGTCATTTGCTCGTTTTCGGTATCCTTGCGGATATGGAGCAAGATAAATCCCTGCTCGGTAAATTTGATGGCGTTGCCGATCAGGTTGGTGAGGATCTGACGCAGGCGCCCGGCATCGCCTTGCAGAAGAAGGGGGACATCCGCATCGATCTGCGCACTCAGTTTTAGTCCCTTTGACTGGGCGTTGAGCTTGAGAAGGTTGATGGTGCCGTTGATCTCGGTCTGCAGATCAAAATTGCGTATTTCCAGATCAATTTTGTGGGCTTCAATTTTTGAAAGGTCGAGGATGTCGCTGATCAGTTGCACCAGATTTCGACCGGAGAGTTTGACCAGTTCGGCATATTCGCGCTGCTCCCTGGTCAGTTCCGTACTCAGCAACAGCTCGATCAAGCCGATGACGCCGTTCATCGGGGTACGGATTTCATGGCTCATGTTGGCCAGAAACTGGCTCTTGGCGATGTTGGCTGCTTCGGCGGCGGCTGTGGACTCGACCAGTTCTTGTTCCACCCGTTTCCGTTCGGAAATTTCAAGTGTCAGCATTTTATTTGCTGCTGCTAACTTTTTCGTCCGTTCTTTCACCCGTTGTTCCAGCGATTCATTGATTTTCCTGATTTCGCTGAACTTGTCAGCCAGTATCTTTGCCATCTTGCTGAAATTATTTATCAAGTGTTGATTCTCTTTGATGCCGCTCTGCGGCCAAATGAGATCTTTATCGCCTGATGACAATCTGGCTGGCAGTTCGTGGGTCATCGTGCGCAGCTGCTTAAGTGTAACAATAGTCCTGCGGCCCAATATTTCTGCCAATGCCAGGGCGCCGAGCAAGATCAAAAAAAGCAGGGTGAATTTATCGGTATATTTATCGTAAAGCATTTTCTGGTGGGGGGCCACCGACTGCTCCAGGATCAGTTTCCATTCTGCCAGGTCGCCGATGGCCGTTTCAGTAATATAAAAGGAATTCCTCCAGCGTTCAAAATAAGGGGTGTTGCGAGGACTATTCGGCGTCCACAGGTTGGTCCCGGCATTATGCCGAAGGAGCGTCCCTTCTGCGGGGATAAACGGAGACATAATCTGTTGATCGCTACGGTTGGTCATAATGACGTTGCCGTTTTCATCCAAAAGTGTGTAGTGCGAGATATGGATATTGACGCTCGTGTCGAGGTATTCCTGAATCTTCTTCAGGCACAGGGTAGCGCTAACGCGACCGGCGTATTCTCCTTGAACCACTATCGGCACGAGGACCAACACATGCGGTTTAGGGACTCCGACCCGGCCCAGAAGAACTTCCGAGAGCATCGGCTGAAGAGTTTGTTGAAGTGTCTGATTGTAAAGGCGATCGGCAAAATTCATACCGATATTATTCTGACCAAGTTCATCGATCATGGGGAAGATGGCGGTGATGGTTGCTTCTTTGTTCAGCAATGCGACCCGAAGAAAATTGTCATCCGATTTCTTGGCCAACTCCAGAAACGGTTGCATCTGCTGTGGAGAGCGCGAAGCAGCCATCTCTGCCAGATTGATAATGGCAGTTTTTCTGTTTGCCACCCAGGTTTTCACGTACTTTGTAATAACCTTGCTGTCCTCAGTCAGTGAAGCGCGAAAATGGTGGTCGGTTTCGGAAAGATCGGCTCTGCTGTCAACCGCCAGCATGATCAGTGCCGGGCACAATACGAAGAAGGTCAGGAGGTTGCAGATGATTTCGCTGTATGCTATCTGCGGTGGTCGCAAACGCAGGGCGAAGACAGTGAAAATCAGCCGGGCTGACAGGGCATTGAAGATGCCGTTGACCGCTTCTTTGATCATGATAATCGAGGTGTTACTGAAGGGCGTCTGTATAACGAGGTGGAAAAAGAAATAAGCCAGTGGCATACCGATGAAAAGCCAGAAAAGCGCGTCAGCCAACACCATACCCATCTTGCGGCGCCCCATCAGCCAGCCGACCATCGCCACTTCGGCGGTCATGATGACCATGGAGTAGGGTTGATTCCAGAGAAAATAGGTGTAACCGGCAATGATGGCGCCGGCGAAAATACCCCGGCTCAGCCCGAAGAACTGCAGGGCGAGGAGGGCGAAGATGCTGCCGAAAATAAAGTCAATATTTAGGAAGATCGGGATGTTAAAATGGTTTCCGGCGAGACCGGCGGCGATCAAGGCCAGAAAAATAGGGATGCGATATTTGGCTTTGTCGCTGATGACAGAGTTGCCCATAGAATTTTCCCTCATATTTCTGCCGTGACGACGCGATTCCGCCCTTCATGTTTGGCGCGATAAAGTGCCGTGTCTGCCCGCTGAATCAGGACCTCTTCTTCTTCTCCTTCCTGCAATTGCGCGACACCAAAGCTGGCGGTCACGGGCAGTGGGGCCGCGCTGCCAGGGTTTTGCTCAAAGGCTGTCCTGATCCGTTCAGCCAAAGCGGTGGCGGCCATACTGTCGGCATGCGGCAACAGGATAAGGAACTCTTCGCCCCCCTGGCGGACGACGATATCTTCGGCTCTCACCTGCTCCTGCATCAGTTTGGAAAATTCCTTTAAAACCAGATCACCGGCACTGTGCCCCAGTGTGTCGTTGACAACTTTGAAATGATCAAGGTCGATGCTGATCAAGGAGAGGGGGTGATTATGACGGAGAGCAGCGTTTCTGGCCAAAGTGAAAATTTGCTGAAAAGAACGGCGGTTGTGTAGTCCGGTCAGTTCATCGGTTCTGGCAAGTTGCGTGATCGTCGCGGTGGCGTCTTCCAGTTTGACAAGTTTATCGAGCAATGTCTGCTGCAGGTCTTTGATTCGCCGCCCAACGGCGACCCTGGCCTGCAGTTCACTCGGGTTAAACGGCTTGGCGATAAAGTCGTCGGCACCGGCGGCCAGGGCCTCGATAACGGCATTCTCATTGTGAACAGAGGTCACAATAATGGTGTAATGCGGGTCGCCGTCCTCTTTCTCCCGTAGTCGCCGGACGATTTCCGGTCCGTCGAGTCCGGGCATCATCCAGTCAAGAATGAGAAGACGCGGATGTTTTGGCTCGCAGAGAATCCGCCAGGCCTCGTCCCCGTCCCGAGCGACAGTGACATTGTAACCCCACTTGACCAGCAGTGATTGCAGCAACTGACGGGTCGGGGTGTCATCTTCAGCAATCAGAATGTTCATAAAGAAGCCGGCTCTGGTGAGGTCATGTGGAGTTCCCGTAGTGCCTCAACCGACTGCTCGTATCGCTTGAGCAATTCAGGAAGAAGGTCTGTCGCTTTCTCCATTCCCCCCGTTCCGGCAAACTCTTCGAGCAATGCGGCGATTTCAGACAATTGCTGCAAGGCCATCGTCGCCGCCGCGCCCTTTAGTTTATGTGCAGACTGGCGCAGGGCGCTGGCATCTTCTGCCACGAGTGCTGCGCGGATTGCTTCGACATATTCCGGTGAATTTTCCACAAATACGCTCGCTACATAACGGGATAGTTCGAGATCCCCCATAGCACGACCAATGAATTCTTCTTTGTCAAAAATGGCCGCCGTATAGGGAGAAAATTTTCCGTCACGCCCGGTTTCTGCTTCCTGGGACATGTTTAAAGGAGCCCATTTCTCCAGCACGGCTAAAACCTTTGCTACCTCTATCGGCTTGACGAGATAATCATCCATCCCGGCGGCCAGGCAGTTGTACCGGTCTTCCTGCATGGCGTTGGCAGTCAGGGCAATCACCGGGATGGCATGATTTCTAACGGCCGAAGCCGGATTGCGGATAATGGCAGTCGTCTCATGGCCGCTTAGCGTCGGCATCATGCAGTCCATCAACACCAGAGAGTAGTCCTTCTCTTCCAGCAATTTCAGTACGTCGCGGCCATTATTTGCCACATCGACATGATATCCGGATTTTGTCAGGAATACTTTTGTCATCTGTTGATTGATCGGATCATCTTCGGCCAAAAGGATACGAGGTATTCTGGTATTTCCCCCTCCATCCTCCTCCTGTCTGGGGGAGGCTGTCATTGTCTTCTCACCCAGAGGGCGAGGAGCAGGGAGGAGGAAGGGATTCTGTTTCGCCAGTACGACCGTAAACCAGAAGGTCGTTCCTTTTCCTTCGACACTCTCGACGCCGACCGTCCCCCCCATTAACCCGACGAGTTGGTTCGCAATCGTCAAACCTAATCCGGTTCCGCCGTATTGACGGGTTGTGGAATTGTCCGCCTGGGTGAAGGGCTCGAATATCGTTTCCAGCTTGTCAGCAGCAATGCCGATGCCGGTGTCGGTCACCAGAAAGCGCAGGATGGTTTGTTCCGCATCTTCCGTCTCTTTGCGGATATGCAGCAAGACCGAACCGTTGGCGGTAAACTTGATGGCGTTGCCGAGGATGTTATTGAGGATCTGGCAGAGGCGCCGCACATCCCCTTGCAGCAGGAGTGGTACATCGGGATCAACCTGTGCGCCCAAAGTCAGGCCTTTTTCTTGTGCAGAGAGAGAAAAGAGCTTGATCGTGCCGGTTATCTCTGTCTGCAGATCAAAATCCCGGGTTTCAAGCTCAATCTTGTGGGCTTCAATTTTGGCGAGATCGAGAATGTCGCTGATCAGTAGCACCAGATTTTGCCCGGAGAGTTTAATCAGATCGGCATATTCGCGCTGTTCTCTGGTTAGTTCCGTGCGCAGCATAAGTTCGATCAGTCCGATCATGCTGTTCATCGGCGTGCGAATTTCGTGGCTCATATTCGCCAAAAACCGGCTTTTGGCGATATTGGCAGCTTCTGCGGCGGTCATGGCCTGGTACAGTTGTTCTTCTGTTTGCCGGCGGTTGGTAATGTCCTTGGTAAAGCCGAGATAACGCGTTGCCGAGAGCTTCACCGCATCGATGGACCACCAGCTTCTTTTACCGTTTTTATTGAAAAACTCGAATTCGCTGCTGGCAAAATGATGCTCTTTAAGGGCGTGGAGATGATGGTGAGCGTTTTCCAGTGATTCCGGTGGAATCAGGTCGAAAATAGACATTTCCAGCAGTTCTTCCTGGGAATAGCCGGTGATAGTCGTGGTGGCCGGATTAACCTCTAGGCACCGCCCGTTCTCATTGGTCACAAAGATTCCGTCTGGCGAATTATCGATATAGCTGCGAAACTTTGCTTCGCTTTCGAGAAGAACGGCCTTGCTTTGCAGGATATCGGCGGTAGCCCGTTGAATTTGTCTTCTGAGCAGAATGATAAATGCCAGGGCAATAATAATCACCCCGCCGAGTGCAATGATAGAATTGAGCAGCCAGGGAGGGGTGACTTTCGTCGTGCCGATACCGCTGTGTGACCATTTCTGCTGGGCTTTACCATATGGCGAATCTGTCTCTCTCTGCCATTTGCTCAGGTAGGCATCCAACAGTGCCAGCACCTCCTGATTTTTCCCTTTGGCGACGGCAAAGAAGATTTCAAACGGGTTAAAGACCGTACCGGTGGAACGGAGGCCGTATTCGTGCTGTTTGGCAGCGCCAAAAGTGCTGTTAACGATCCCGGCATCAACCTTATTTGCGGCGACAGCCTTGAAAATATCTTCAAAACCCGCCATCTCGACAAATTCACAAGTTATATCGAATTTTTTCAGTAATTCGCTAAAATACCAGCCATTGAAATCCTCTTTCATTACGCCTATTTTTTTGCCCTGCACCGAGCGGATTCCGTCAATTTTGGAATCAAGCGGTGTATAGAGTTCCCCCCACACCGTCTGCAGCGGCTGGCTGCCATAATCGAGAAATTTTGCCCGTTCCGGGGTGAAGGCAACACTGGTGAGAAGGTCTACTTCCCCGGATGTTATCCTTTCCAGCCCTTCATTCCAGGTGCCGTAGATATACTCGAAGCGAATGTTCTCCTTTTGGGCAATATTGGCTAACGCGTCAACATAGAAGCCTTTGATCGCTCCATCTTCGTCCTTGAAGATGGCCGGGTAATAATCGAATGCGCCGATGCGGACGACACGAGGTTCACCGGCGAAGACCGGGATGCAGCTCAGGAGGACGAGGAGGAGGCTGAGAGCCGAAATAATATTTTTTTCAATTTGTTAGTTCTCCCCGGCTGATATCGGGCAAGAAGTCACCCATTTTTCCAGCACCGCCAGAACTTTTTTTATGTCAATCGGCTTGGCGAGATAATCATCCATCCCGGCAGCAAGGCAGCTGGCGCGATCTTCCTTAAAGGCCTTGGCGGTCAGGGCAACGACAGGGATGGCATGGTTCCGGACGGCTGAGGTCGGATCTCGGATGACGGCGGTCGTTTCGAAGCCGTTGAGTACGGGCATCATGCAGTCCATCAAGACCAGGGCATAGTCAGCCTTTTCCAGCAGATTCAAAGCTTCCGCGCCATTGTTGGCGACGTCGACCTGGTAACCGAATTTTCCTAAAATGGTTTTGATCATAAGCTGATTGGTCAAGTCATCCTCGGCAATGAGAATGCGGTTGCCGGGTGGGGCGATTATGGAGGAGAAGGGGGATTCGGTCGCTTCCTTCGCCAGAATAAGATTCCGCGGCGCGCGTCTTCGTTCTGACTGCGTTGTGAAGACGGCCGTAAACCAGAAGGTTGTCCCGACATTTTCTTGACTGACGACCCCGACTGTCCCGCCCATCAGTTCGGCGAGTTGGCGCGCAATCGTCAGGCCCAGTCCTGTCCCGCCGTATCGGCGTGTGGTGGTGTTGTCTGCCTGGGTAAAGGGCTGGAAGATCTCTTCGATTTTTACTGCTGTAATGCCAATACCGCTGTCTTCCACCTGAAAGCGCAGCATCGCATGCTGATCGTCTTCTTTCTCTTTGCTGATGTGCAGGGCAACAGAACCTCTTTCAGTAAACTTGATAGCGTTGCTGACGAGATTGGTGATGATCTGGCGCAAGCGTCCGACATCGCCTTTGAGCAGTAAGGGAACATCCGGAGCGATCTCTGTTCTCAGGTTGAGCCCTTTTTCTTTGGCGCGCAAAGTAAAGAGGGCCATGGTGCCGTTCATCACATGATTGAGATTAAAGCAGGCCTCCTCCAGTTCGATCTTGTGCGCCTCAATCTTGGATAGGTCGAGAATATTACTGATCAGTTCGACAAGATTTTTACCTGAAATTTTAACCAGTTCGGCATATTCGCGCTGTTCTCTGTTCAGCTCTGTGTTCAAAAGGAGTTCGATCAGGCCGACGACCGCGTTCATCGGGGTACGGATTTCATGGCTCATATTGGCCAGGAACTGGCTTTTGGCGGTATTAGCGGATTCGGCGGCTTTTGTTAAGGTGATGAGTTCTTCTTCGGTTTTTTTTCGCTCGGTGATGTCTGTTGCTATCTCCATTCTCACAGTTCGTCCATCCGTCCAGGGGATGGCCACATCCCGACAATCAAACCATCTTCCGTTGGCTGTATTCTGAAACTCCCAGGCATGAACACCTGTTGGCTGTCCGTCTTTATTGAGCAGTTTCTCATTTGTGCAGAAGGCGCAGGGTCCGTTCTGATCTTTTTGAAAAACACTCCAGCACTTCTGCCCAAGATAGCTCCCCCAGGTCTTCCGCCCGTATGCATTGACAAACAAGAGTTCATAAGTTTCCATGTCTGCAATATATATAAGAGCGTCTATGTTATCGAGTACGTTCGCTAAACGTTCAAAGCTCTCCCGCAACACCTTCTCCGCCCGTTTGCGTTCGGTCATGTCGATGGTGTAGCCGGCCAGCAGCGTTTTTTTTCCCTGAATAATCGGGAATTTGATGGACTGATAATAGTGGTCGTTAAACTCTTCCTCCAACAGCAGGATTTTATTTCCGGTCACGACGGCCTTGTCGTCAGCAAAGATCTTCGCCGCCATTTCCGGCGGAAAGAGTTCCTGCATGGTCTTTCCGGTCATTTTTGAGCCCGGGATGCCGATCATTTCCTGAAAGTTTTCACTGGCCATCACGACGCGTGAGGTGGAGGAATTGACCTCCTTGATATAAGCGTAGACCGGTGAGTTCTTGATAAACAGGGAAAGGAGGTTTTTTGTTTCTTTCAGTTCATTCTCTGCGGCTTTACGGGCGGTGATATCGGAAAAATTCACGAGACTGGCCCAGATTTTCCCTTGTTCGTCTTTTACCGGAGAGCCGATAATTTCTAAAAGAACTTCGCTGCCGTCCGGTCGTTCAATCACCATGTCATCGACATGTGACCGCACGCCCTTCATCCCTAAGAGGATGGGCATCTCTTCGGCAGGATAGGGCTGGTGGCTTCCCTGCTTGAAAGCTTTATAGACTTCTGCCAGATTCTGTCGTGAGGCATCAGGAATAATTTCCCGTCCCAGGAGTTGTACCGCCGCATCATTGACAACCAGGGGTTTACCCGAGGGGACCTCGGCCATAAAGACGCCGATCGGGAGATTGTTGAGCAGGGTCGAGAAGAGATTGTTTTGGTGTTGAATCGATTCTTCACTCTTGATTAATGCTTCTTCAATTCTTTTGCGCTCGGTAATATTGATGATGGTTATCCCGTACTCGCCGTTGTGGAGGGGGGCAGCCAGCAACCTTACCCATAGCGGCGAACCATCGCTCCGTAACAAGCGTATTTGCCTGTCCTGTACTTCGTGGGTCTCCAGAAATTTTTTACGTTGCAGGTAGTAGCGATCCTGGTCATCAGGGAAGATGAAGGAAGAGATGGGACGCTTCAGTAGGTTTTTTCGTTCGGTGCCGAGCAGGGTCGCAGTGGCGAGATTCACTTCCTTGATGAGTCCCTGTTCGTTGAGGGTCAGGTAACCGACCGGCGCCAGATCATACAGGTCGAAGTAGCGGCTGCGGGAGATTTCCAGTTCATGCTGGGTACGCCGCAGTTCTTCATTCTGCAACTCCAGTTCAATCTGGTGCACCCGCAGCTCATGAAGCATCTGCTGCGTTTCTTCAGGAGACAAGCTCTGCAGATCGATCACTCCGAGTTGCCGGGCTTTTTCTTCGGCACGCTGGCGAAGTTGTCGGGCGGCATCGCTTTGCTGGTCTGACATAAAGGGTGTGCCTTCCTTTAACGCTCTATCCCGCTCGCTCTGTTTTTGTCATTATCTACTCCTCGCTGCTAACGTATTCCCTGTGATTCGCTGGATTTTTCGTTTTGCATTATATCGTATCTCCAAAAGATTACAAATCATTAAGATGTTATTTTTACAGGATTCAGATGCAAGAAAGCCCCGGTCGCGACCGGGGCTTTCTTGCATCTCATGTTGAAAACAGGACGCGGTCGAAAAAGAGCACAGGTTTGTCACCCAGCGCTCTTTTTCGGCTCAATGCCGAAAGCTTTCATCTTGCGGTGCAGGTTGGAGCGTTCGATTTCGATGGCATCAGCGGTGCGGGAAACGTTCCAATCGTACTCCTTGAGCTTTTGCAGGATAAATTCCTTTTCAAATTCGTCCCGGGCGGCGCGCAGGGTTGCTCCCTCGCTTTCAATTTCGCCGGCTTCGCTGTCGTCACTCTCCAGGTGGGGCTGCAGCCGATCGCAGGCGGTGAAGATCGCCGGCAGCTGCGCTTCGGTGATGAGCTGATCCGGCGACATGATCACCAGGCGTTCGACGATATTCTTTAACTCCCGTACATTCCCCGGCCAGGGATAAGAGCAGAGTGCGCGGATCGCTCCGTCGGAAAAGCGCTTGAGCGGGCGTCCTTCCTGTTGACAGAAGAGGGCAAGGAAGTTTTCGGCGAGGCGGGGGATATCGCGGCTGCGTTCGCGCAGTGGCGGCACATGGAAGGGGATGACGTTGAGCCGGTAGTAAAGGTCTTCGCGAAAGCGTCCGGCACTGATCTCGGCTTCGAGATTCTTGTTGGTGGCGGCGACGACGCGCACGTCAACCTCGATAGTGCGGCTGCCGCCGACTCTCTCAAATTTGCGTTCCTGCAGGATGCGTAACACTTTTGCCTGCGTTTTCAGGCTCATGTCGGCAATTTCATCAAGAAAGAGGGTCCCTTCGTGGGCCAGATCGAATTTGCCGCGGCGCTGGGCGGTGGCCCCGGTAAAGGAGCCGCGTTCATGGCCAAAGAGCTCCGATTCAATCAACTCCTCAGGGATAGCGGCGCAGTTGACTTCGATAAAGGGTTTGTTGCGACGTTTTGACAAGCTGTGGATGGCGCGGGCGACCAGTTCTTTGCCGGTGCCGTTCTCGCCGGTGATCAGCACCCAGCCGCTGGTCGGAGCGGCGATGGCGATCTGGGCCTTGAGATCACGGATGGCCGGACTTTCGCCGATCATCTCCGATTCTTTACCGAGCTGTTCCTTGAGGGTGCGGTTCTCCTCGATCAGACCGCTGACGCGCAGGGCATTTTGCAGGGTCAGGAGGACTTTCTCCAGCGATAACGGTTTTTCGATGAAGTCATAGGCGCCGAGACGTGTCGCCTTGACAGCGGTTTCGATGGTGCCGTGTCCGCTCATCATGATCACCAACTGCTCGGGGTTCATTTCGCGAATTCGTTGCAGCGTTTCGAGGCCGTCAATCCCCGGCATCCAGATATCGAGAAGGATGATGTCGGCATTCTCTTCCCGCAACTGGTCGAGGCCGGCGCCGCCGTCGGCGGCGAGAAGGACCCGGTAGCCCTCATCCTGCAAGATCCCTTGCAGGCTGGCGCGAATGCTGTCTTCATCATCAATAATCAAAATCGTTTTCATGCAAACTCCAAAAGGCTGAGGTCAGGTAAGGTCGGGTGCAGTCACCGGCAGTTCGACAATAAAGCGGCTGCCGTGCGGTTGATTGTCGCGCACCCGGATATAACCGTGATGATCGGCAACGATCGTGGCGACGATGGCGAGGCCGAGGCCGGTGCCTGATTTTTTGGTTGAAAAGTACGGTTCAAAGAGGCGGGGCTTGTCTTCGTTGGAGATGCCGCACCCCTGATCACTCACCGTCATGGCGATCATGTTGAGGTTGCGATCAAAGCTCGTTTCCAATTCGATGCGACCTTGTCCGGCGCTGGCGGCGATGCTGTTGTCGATCAGGTTGATCAGGACACGCTTGATCTGTTCGGCATCAAGACTGATCTGCGGTAATTCCCGGTCAGGGGTAAAGATGATTTCGATCTCCGGATGTCCCTGGCGAAAGAGAACCAGGGTCTGTTCAATCAGCGAGTTCAGGTCGTTCAGGGTCGAATTGATGGCAGGCATGCGGGCGAAGCTGGAGAATTCATTGACCAGATTCTTGAGTTCATCAACCTGTTTGACGATCATGG
Organism: Deltaproteobacteria bacterium HGW-Deltaproteobacteria-4; assembly: GCA_002841765.1. Classification (NCBI taxonomy): domain Bacteria; class Deltaproteobacteria; species Deltaproteobacteria bacterium HGW-Deltaproteobacteria-4. The sequence goes on from PHAV01000001.1 coordinate 147,300, forward strand.
CAGTGCATTCGTCAAAGACCGTCTCCTCCGGGCCGAGGCGTTCGAGATAGCGGCGTCGCAGGCGCTGCGCTGAAAGCTGGATCGGCGTGAGCGGATTTTTGATCTCATGGGCAATGCGTTTGGCAACTTCACGCCAGGCGGCCATCCGCTGCGCCTTTTGCAGTTGGGTGAGATCGTCAAAGACAATGACCGAACCGATCACTTCGCCGGATTCGTCACGCAGGGCGGTGACCGTGACCTGCAGAACCAGTTCGTTCTCTTCGACTGTCAAAGGGACAATCTGGCGGAGGGAATCTTTACCGGAATGGGTCATCTGGCTGATGAAGTCGCGCACCAGAGGGAAGTGGGCGCTGCCGAGGACTTCAAAGAAGTTGCGATTAATAACCTCTTTCCCGTTGATGTGGAGGAGTCGTTCCGCTGATTGGTTGATGGTGAGGATGTGGCCATTGCGATCGATGGAGAGGACGCCGGCAGTGACGTTTTTGAGAACGATCTCCATATACAGGCGACGGGCTTCAATCTCCTGATTCGAGGTTTCAAGCTCAAGGTTGGCGGCCTGTAAACGTTCCTGCCCCTGACGCAGATCAGCGGTCATACCGTTAAACGCGGTCACAAGATAACCGATTTCATCGTTGCTGTGCGGGGTGAGAGACATGGTCAGATCGCCGCCGGCGACCCGTTCCGTGGCTTCGGCCAGGTCTTGAATCGGCTCAGTGATCCCTTTGGCTAGACGGAAGCCAACCCAGGTCGACAAAAAGAGGACAACCAGGACGATTAGAAAGAGAACGGTAATATAGACTTTCTGGACGCGGCCCTTAAACTGTTTGGCACTTTTATATTGATCGAAATTCGTTGAAATTTCGTTCATTTTGCTGGTGAGGGAATAAGGAACATAGTAGTTGACGACCAGGGCGCCGACGACATCTTCAGGATTCCAGTTTGAATGGATCGGCACAATACCGCGAATCAAATCGGCTTTGCCGGCGGGAACCACCAGAGAGGTGCTCTCCCCCTGCATCGCTTTATGTAAAAGCTCGGAAGAAGGGGGGGTAATATCTCCTTTCGGGACTTGCGGATTCGAAGCCCGCACCAGTTCTTCCTGGGTCGCGGAGAAGACTTCGACAATGCCGAGGTTGTATTCCTGTTGCTTCTGGGCAATGACTTCGCGCAGGCGCGGCAGATTCTCCTGGTTGAGAAGTTTTTCGTCTTTAACGATGCGCGCGAGTTGGTTGGCGTAATACAGGGCATTGGTTGCCGAGTTTTGATAATAGGTCCGGGCAACGTCGAGAGATTCTTCCAGAGCGCTTTCAATCTGGTTGTTAAACCAGTTGTCGATCGAGGTCGAGATAAAACCCGATGCCACGACAAAGAGGAGGGCCGTCGGCAGTAACGACATGCCGGCAAAGGCGACGACCAGCTTGGTGCGCAGGCGAGCGCCGGAAACCCCTTCCTGGCGTTCGATAAGGAGGCGAATGATATTGCGGGCAAGGATAAAGAAGAGGAGAATGATCAACAACAGATTGATGTTGACGAGGATGAGCATCTGGATGCTCGGGGAGAAGGGGATCCGTTGCGTCAGATAAAAAAGTTGATTCTCAAAACGGACGGTAATAGCAATCGCGATCGGCAGAAGCAGGATCAGTGACCATTCAAACCAGCGCTTTATTTTTGATGGCGGTTGGATCATGGTGGCGATACTTCCTGTCACGGGTACGGGTAAAGGCGTAGAGGCGCGGCATGCTGCAGCCGTTTTCGAGCTGCCGGCGATTTTGTCGTGAAATGCGGCAAGGGTCAAGGGTTCGTTTTGCCTCCGCTCAACTTTCCCTGTTCGAATGAATATTCTCCCTTGCCCCGACTTCCCCTCTTCATGCTATTCTTCTCCAGGTTGAACAAGAAAAAAGGACGCGTATGGATAACTTTACCCTGGTCCGCCCCGAACACCTCAACCATCATGGCTATCTCTTTGGTGGTGTCCTGTTGAAGTGGGTCGATGAATATGCCTGGCTGGTCGCTGCCCGTGACTTTACCGGTTCTTCGCTGGTCACGGTCGGCATGGATGCCATTGCTTTTCGTAAACGGGTGGAGAACGGTTCGATCCTGCGTTTTTCTGTTCTGCCACTGCATGTCGGTACGACTTCAGTCCGTTACAGCGTCGATATTTATGCCGATGCCCCCGGTGCGAGCAAAGAGGACCATGTCTTTTCAACGACGATCACCTTCGTTAATCTCGATATTGAGGGAGTGAAAAGAGCGCTGCCGCGTCCGCTTCGACTTCGCTCGGCGCCGGAGTTCGTACTTTGATCTCCCGCCAGAGTCCTTGACTTCCCCCCCGCTTTTTTTTACTGTGACAGCTTCGTTCTCTCGCAACGATTGAAAGGATTGACCTTCGCTATGCGTGTGACTGCCGTTATTCCCGCTCGCTACGCTTCGACCCGTTTCCCCGGTAAACCTTTAGTCGATATTTGCGGCAAGCCGATGATTCAGTGGGTTTACGAGCGCACAACGCGCTGTCTCGCCGTGAATCGCGTCATTGTCGCTACTGACGATGAGCGCATCGTCAGCGCTGTCCGCGCTTTTGGCGGCGAAGTGATGATGACCCGTGCCGACCATTCGACCGGGACCGATCGCCTTGCGGAGGTGGCGGCAAAGATAGATTCGGCCTTGATTGTCAACGTGCAGGGAGATGAACCGCTTATCGATCCGCGCATGATAGAGCAAGCGATCGAGCCAATGCGGCGCAACCCCGGCGTGCCGATGGGGACGTTGAAGAGCCGGATTCTGACGGCAGAGGAGTATCTGAGCCCGAACGTCGTCAAAGTGGTGGCCGACCGCAACGACTACGCCCTCTTCTTCTCCCGGGCTCCGATCCCTTTCGGACGTGACGTCATCGACCAGCTCGATACCCGGTTCGCCGAGATCGAAGCCTACAAACATATCGGTCTATATGTCTATCGCCGTGATTTTCTCCTCACTTATCATAAGCTGGCGCCGACTCCTCTCGAAGAATTGGAAAAGCTTGAACAGTTGCGGGCGCTGGAGAATGGTTTCCGGATAAAGGTCGCCGAGACCAAGCTGACCTCTTTCGGCGTCGATACGCCGGAAGATCTCGAGCGGGTGCGGCAACTCCTGGCGAAGTCGGCGGTCGAGAAGCATTTTTAATCATTACAAGTTTCTTTCCGGTCGCAGGTTGTGTATGATCCGACCTTTGTTTTTCGCCTCTTACTTGTCGTATTGTTGTCTTCGAATATATCTCTGGAGTTGTGATGAAAACAAAATTTCTCTTTATTACCGGCGGGGTCGTCTCTTCCCTTGGCAAAGGACTCTCGGCTGCGTCGATTGCTGCATTGATGGAAGCCCGCGGCCTGCATGTCGCCATGCAAAAGATGGATCCGTATATCAATGTCGACCCCGGCACGATGAGCCCTTTTCAACACGGTGAAGTCTTCGTCACTGACGATGGGGCGGAGACTGATCTCGATCTTGGCCATTACGAGCGCTTTACCCGGGCGCCGCTGACGCGCAAATCGAACTTTACCACTGGTCAGGTCTACGATACGGTTATCCGCAAGGAGCGCCGTGGCGATTATCTCGGCGGTACGGTGCAGGTCATTCCCCATATCACCAATGAGATCAAGAGCAAGATCCTTGAGAACGCCAAAGGGGTCGATCTGGCGATTGTTGAAGTCGGCGGTACGGTCGGCGATATTGAATCCCTCCCTTTTCTCGAAGCGATCCGGCAGTTCCGCTACGAGCGCGGTCACGAAAATGTTTTGTACATCCACCTCACGCTCGTCCCTTATATTGCCACCGCCGGTGAACTCAAGACCAAACCGACCCAGCACTCGGTCAAGGAGTTGCGAGAGATCGGCATTCAGCCCGATATCCTCCTTTGCCGTTGCGATCGCGATATCCCCTTTGAAATGAAGGCGAAGATCGCCCTCTTCTGTAACGTCAAAGAAGAAGCGGTCATTACTGTGCGCGATGTTGCTTCGATCTACGAACTGCCGATCGCGCTGCACGAACAGGGGCTCGACGAGCGGATTATCGATTATCTGAATATCTGGACGAAATCTCCTGATCTTTCCGACTGGGAGCGGATCGTCAAACGGGTCAATGAACCGGCAGAGACGACGACCATTGCGATTGTCGGTAAATATGTCGACCTGACCGAGAGTTATAAGTCTCTGGCCGAGGCGCTGACCCATGGCGGCATCGGTAATAATGCCAGGGTGAACCTGAAATATATCGATTCGGAATCGTTGGAGCGGCACGGAATCGATGACGAAACCTTTGCCGGGGTCGACGGTATCCTGGTGCCGGGCGGTTTTGGTGAGCGCGGCAGTGAAGGGAAAATCGAAGCGATTCGTTATGCCCGTGAGCAGAAACTCCCCTTTTTCGGTATCTGTCTCGGCATGCAGATGGCGGTCGTGGAATTCGCCCGCAATGTCTGCAATCTGGAGGGAGCGCACTCTGCCGAATTCCATGAAGATGCTGTGCACCCGCTGATTCACATCATGGAGAGCCAAAAGGGCGTGAAGGGGAAGGGCGGGACCATGCGTCTCGGCGCTTATCCCTGTGATCTCAAGGTCGGAACCCTGGCGCGTCGCATCTATGGCCAGGAAAAGATTCAGGAAAGGCATCGTCACCGTTATGAGTTTAACAACGCTTATACGGAAAAGCTGGAAGATTGCGGCCTGACCATCTCCGGCGTGAATCCGGACGGCGGCCTGGTCGAAATCGTCGAAATTACCGAGCACCCCTGGTTCCTCGGCTGTCAGTTTCATCCCGAGTTCCGTTCTCGTCCGATGCTGCCCCATCCTCTCTTCGAGTCTTTTGTCGGCGCTTGCATTAAAGAGCGTAAGGAGAAGTAACGATGCTGATCTCGCGGGAAGTTCAAGTCGGCAATGTCACTTTCGGCGGCAACCGTCCTTTTGTCCTGATTGCCGGGCCCTGTGCCATTGAAGAAGAAGGGTTGACGCTGCGCATCGCTGCTTTTCTCAAGGACCTGTGTGGTGAACTCGGTATCCCTCTGGTCTTTAAGGCCTCTTTTGATAAAGCGAACCGCACGTCGGCGAGTGCCTTTCGTGGGCCGGGAATGGCGGAGGGGTTAAATATCCTTGCCAAGGTTAAAGCGCTGTACGGCCTGCCGGTCGTCTCGGATATTCACGATCAGACGCAGATTGCCGCGGCGGCAAAGGTGCTTGATATCATCCAGATTCCCGCCTTTTTGTCCCGGCAAAGCGATCTCCTGGCCGCTGCCGGTGCCACCGGCAAGGTGATCAATGTCAAGAAGGGGCAGTTTCTCGCCCCCTGGGATATGCGAAATGTGGCTGCCAAGGTACAGGAGACCGGGAATCAGAATGTCCTGCTCACCGAGCGCGGAGCGACCTTTGGCTATAACAATCTGGTTGTCGATATGCGTTCGCTGGTGATCATGCGCGAAGTCAGCGGCTGCCCGATCATCTTTGACGCCACCCATTCAGTGCAACTTCCCGGCGGCGCCGGCACTTCTTCCGGCGGGCAGCGGCAATATGTCGGCGCCCTGTCACGGGCGGCGGTGGCGATCGGAGTCGATGGCCTTTTCTGGGAAGTTCATGAAAATCCTGATGCCGCTCTTTGCGACGGACCGAACTCTCTCGATCTGACGAGCCTGCGGCCAATGCTCGAAGAGTTGGTTGCCATCGATCGTTTGGTCAAGAAGGGGGCTGCAAAGTGAGTCTTCTTGTCGAGGCGCGGGAGGTTATTCAGGTCGAGATTGAAGCGTTGCAAGCGATGATGGAACGTCTTGACGCCAGCTTCGATGCGGCGGTTGATTTGATCTATGGTTGCCAGGGTCGTGTCGTGATTACCGGCATGGGGAAATCGGGGCTGATCTGTCAAAAAATTGCAGCGACAATGGCTTCGACCGGGACACCAACCTTCTTTCTTCATCCCGCCGAAGGGATTCATGGCGATCTCGGCATGATCACCCGCGGCGATGTAGTCATCGCCGTCTCCAACTCCGGTGAAACTGAAGAGTTGACCCGTATCCTGCCGGTTGTCAAACGCATGGGACTCCCTTTGATCGCCATGGCGGGTCGACCGCAAAGCACTCTGGCCAAGGCTGGTGACGTTTTTCTTGATATCTCCGTGGCCAAAGAAGCCTGCCCACTCGGATTGGCACCGACGGCCAGTACCACCGCGACCCTGGCTATGGGAGATGCCCTGGCGGTCGCCCTTTTGGTGAAACGGGGATTCAAGGCAGAGGATTTTGCTCTTTATCATCCAGGCGGCGCTTTAGGTAAAAAGCTGTTGCTGAAGGTTGAAGATTTAATGCACGGCGGTGCGGCGATGCCGCTGGTCAAGGAAGAAACTTTACTGCGCGACGCCCTCTTTGAAATTACCAGTAAGAAACTGGGGATCACCGGCGTTTGTAATTCTCAGGGAGAACTGGTGGGGGTCTTCTCGGATGGCGATCTGCGGCGAACCATTGCTCAGGGGCTTGACCTGCTCAATCAACCGGTCGCTGCTTTGATGGGGCGTCAGCCGAAACGGATCGGACGTAGCGAGTTGGCGGCTAAAGCAGTACAACTCATGGAGACTCACACCATTACTTCACTCTTTGTCTTTGATGACGCCACGACCATGCGCCCCTGCGGGATCATTCACCTACACGATCTACTGAAAGCCGGGGTGGTCTGAGATGCAGACGCGTCTTGCACCGATTCGCCTCCTGCTCCTTGATGTTGACGGCGTCCTTTCCGACGGGCGGATTGTTTATGATGCGCACGGGACCGAGATCAAAACCTTCGATGTCAAGGACGGTCACGGCATCAAGATGTTGCAGAAGGCCGGAATCGAGGTCGGGATTATCTCCGGGCGCTCATCAAAGGTCGTCAATGTCCGCGCGAAAGAGCTGGGAATTGAGATCCTTTACCAGGGGATTGCGGATAAGGACATCCCTTATGCAGAGATTATCAAGCAGCGCGGGTTGCGGGATGAAGAGATCGCTTATATCGGCGACGATGTTGTCGATCTGCCGATTCTGCGCCGGGTTGGTTTTGCCGTGGCAACCGCCGATGCAGTTGAGGATATCCTTCCTTATGTCCATTATGTAACAAATCGCTGTGGCGGACGCGGGGCTGTTCGTGAAGTCTGCGACCTGATTTTGAAGGCGCGCGGAGATTGGCAGGCGGTGATGAGCGGATATTTTTTCTCAAAGGTTCTGGGGATCTCAGATAATTAGAAAAGCGATACAAATAGCGTGCCAATAATCGCAAAACGACTTTACTCGAAATTTTGCCAGTGTTATAGTTCTACCCATGAATAAGCGTCGTTTCTTTGCCGTCATCCTGCTTTTGCTGGTGCTCGCCGTTGTCGTTGTGACTGGCCGCGGCCTGCTGTTGCGCTGGCAGGGGGGTGAGGGACGTGCGGTTATCGAAGCTCTTCAGCCAGGGGTGGATGTTGAACTGACCGGGATTCGTTTCAGTGAAACCCGTCAAGGGGTGCGCAAGTATCTTCTGGCGGCAGACTCTGCCACCTACAGTGCGCACGGTATCTCTTTGATGTACAACATCGAGGTGACTTTTTTTGATACCGACGGCCGTGAGACGATGTGGTTGCGTGCTGATGAGGGTGATCTTTCCGGAAATAATCAAGCTGTCAAGTTGCGTGGGGATGTCGTTTTGAAGGGCGCTCAGGGGTTCGTTCTGAAGACGGATTACCTGACCTATAATAAAGATGATGATCGTTTGCAGACCGATGCAACGGTCCTGCTGGAATCGGCGCAGGGAGTGTTGCGGGGACGCGGGCTTATCGTCGCACCCGCGCAGGAACGCTTACAGTTACTCCATGATGTCAGTGGAGAATTTGGTGCCGGATTGGTTAAATTTAAACCCGGACATGGACAGGGATGAAACATTTATATTTATCACTCTTTTTGCTGATTTTTCTGCTGACCTCTGCTTTTGCTGCCCCGGTCAGCGAAACGTTGTCATCGTTGGGTAAGCAGAGTCTGCCGATTAAAATTGTGTCTGATCGCCTTGAAGCCGACGACATGGCCAGAAAGGTTAAGTTTATCGGTCATGTCGTCGTCCGCCGTGGCGATGTTACTCTGTATGCCCAAGAGGTTCTCGTGACCTATCTGCAAGGAAAGGGTGATGTTGAGGAAATTGTTGCCAGTGGTGAAGTTCGGATTATCCAGAATGAGCGGATTGCCACAGCCGAGCGTGCGACCCTATATCAGAAAGAGGCAAAGATCGTTTTGACCGGATCGGCTCGACTTCTTCAGGGAAAGGATTCGATCACCGGGGAAGAGATTACAGTCCTCATTAATGAAGAGAAGAGCATTATCAAAGCTGAAAAAGGCGGACGCGTGCAGGCGATCTTTCATCCGAGTGAGTCGGGGGAGAAGCCTTGAAACGGGTCCTGTCTGCGCGCGGATTGCGCAAAAGTTACAAGGGCCGTGAAGTCGTCGGCGGCGTGGATATCTCGGTGCAGACCGGTGAGGTTATCGGACTCCTTGGCCCCAACGGTGCCGGGAAGACCACATCTTTTTATATGATAGTCGGTCTGATTCGTCCGGATGCCGGCAAGGTTTTTCTTGATGATCTGGAATTGACGAATCTGCCGATGTATCGCCGTGCCGCCGCAGGGATCTCGTATCTACCGCAGGAAGCATCGGTTTTCCGCAAGATGACAGTCGAAGATAATCTTCTGGCGATTCTGGAACTCCTTGATCTGACAGTCCCGCAGCGTATCGAGCGCAAAGATCATCTCCTCGAAGAATTTCACCTGACCCATGTGGCAAAGAGTTATGGCTACGCCCTCTCGGGGGGGGAACGGCGCCGGGTCGAAATTGCCCGGGCCTTGGTCATTGAGCCGACCTTTATCCTTCTGGATGAGCCTTTTGCCGGCATCGACCCGATTGCCGTCATCGATATCCAGAATATCATTGCCCAATTGAAGGCGAGCAATATCGGCGTACTGATTTCTGATCACAATGTCCGTGAGACCCTCGGCGTCTGCGACAAGGCCTACATACTCAATCGCGGTGAGATTCTCGAATACGGTGAACCGGCACAGATAGCCGAAAGTCCCCGTGCCCGCGCCATCTATCTTGGCGAAAAGTTCAAACTCTGATGGAAAATCTATGGCTTTAGAGATCAGACAACAACTGAAGATGTCGCAGCAACTGGTGATGACCCCGCAGTTGCAGCAGGCGATCAAACTCTTGCAACTGTCGCGGTTGGAGCTTGTTGACCTGGTGCGTCAAGAACTTGAGGAAAATCCAATCCTTGAGGAGACAGGTGATCAGGCTCTGGATGAAGAGGATGGGCTATCCGAGAGCGAGCGCTTTGACGATTCGGTTGGTGAAGAGCTGCCGGTGCAGGATGCCATTCCGGAAGTTAGCGGAGAGAGTGAAGGCCTGGCAGACATTGACTGGCAGTCGTATCTCGAAGGCTACAGTATTGGCGGCACGACCGCGGATAACTACGAAGAGGATGAAGATCGTCCTTCTTACGAAAGCCTGCTGACCAAGGGGACAAGTCTGGCGGAGCATCTCCTGTGGCAGTTGGGTCTATCCCGCATCCACCCCCGGGATTGTCACATTGCAACGGAGCTGATCGGCAACATTGACGAAGACGGCTATCTCAAGATTCCCCTGGAAGAGATTGCCGAGGCGGTCTCTGCCAACGTCAATGATGTCGAGCGCATTCTCGGACTGGTGCAGAAGTTTGATCCTGCCGGCGTCGGCGCCCGCAGTTTGCAGGAGTGCTTGCTGATTCAAATCCGACAGCTCGACATGCAGGACTCGCTGGTTGAGATCATGTTGCGCGACCACATCGACAGTATAGAGGCACGACGTTTCAACGTCATAGCTAAAGATCTTGAGATTGCGGTTGAAGATGTCCTCGCTGCGATTCGCTTCATCTCGACCCTTGATCCTCATCCGGGGAGGGCGTATGGTCAGGAGGATGTGCACTATGTTCTTCCCGATATCTTTGTACAACGGATCGGCGACGAATACGTGGTCACGTTGAATGACGAAGGGCTCCCCAATTTGCGGATCAACTCCTTTTATCGTAGTGCGCTGTCAGGAGGGAAAGCGGTTGACAGTAAAACCGGGGAATATATTCAGGAGAAGATGCGTGGCGCGGTCTGGCTGATCAAGAGTATTCACCAGCGACAACGGACGATTTACAAAGTGACCAAGAGTATTGTCAAGTTTCAAAAGGATTTTTTCGATCGTGGGATCGATTATCTCATGCCACTGGTCCTGCGTGATGTCGCTGAAGATATAGAAATGCATGAGTCGACGATCAGTCGGGTGACCACCAACAAGTATGTCCAGACCCCGCAAGGTCTCTATGAGCTAAAGTATTTTTTTAACAGCAGCATTAACACGACCGGGGGCGATTTTATAGCCTCGGAGAGTGTCAAGAGCCGCATTAAAGAGATTGTTGCGGAAGAGAATCCGAAAAAGCCGTTTTCCGATCAGAAGATTGTTGAACTTCTGGAGAAAAAAGGGATCTCCATCGCCCGGCGGACAGTGACAAAATATCGGGAGATGATCGGGATTCGTTCGTCAAGTGAACGTAAGTGTCTTTTTTAAAGAGAAATTGCGATAATCAGGTTTATAATGATTAATAGCACAGTGTAGTCAACCCCAACATTGGGAATAAAAAGGAGGTTCTTTTATGCAGATAGCCCTGACGTTCAGACATATGGAAGCCAGCGAGCCGGTTCGACTTTATGTTGAAGAGAAGCTGTCCCGGGTTAAAAAGTACATTGATGAGCCGGTCGAGGCGCAGGTCTCTTTGTCGGTGGAGAAGAAGATTCGCCATAAGGCCGAGGTTGTATTGATTGCCAAAGGGATCACAATCAAGGGGACGGAAGAGACTGACGACATGTATGCAGCGGTTGACAGTGTCGTCGACAAGATCGAGCGTCAACTTAAGCGCTATAAAGAAAAACTCAAGGCGCACAAACCTTCGAATGAGAGAGGGCGGGAAGTCAGCAAGACGGTCTTCAGTGCCGACAGTATCGAAGACAGCACCGGCGAACCGATGATTATTCGCAGTCGCAGTTTTTCGGTCAAGCCGATGTCTGTTGAAGAAGCTGTGATGCAGATGGATTTACTTGACAAAGAATTTCTCGTCTTTACCGATGCCAAGAGTGAAGAGATTAATGTTGTCTATCGTCGCAAAGACGGCAATTATGGTCTGATCGTTCCGCAGAAAGGTTAACCACTAATCCGTACAGGGCCGGACAGCTGTTTGTCCGGCCCTGTTTTTTCAGGAAAAGAGCTAAGAGTTTTTGATGAAAATAGCCAACCTTCTCGATATTAAAGCAATCTCAGCCGAGTTGAGCGCCACTAAAAAAACTGAGGTGTTAGCCGAGATGATCGCCCTCCTGCGCCGGGTACAGCCGGATCTTGATGCTGCAGAGTTGCTGGCAGTGTTGATCGGCCGCGAAGAGCTTGGCAGTACCGGTATCGGCGACGGGGTTGCTATCCCGCATGGCAAAGTCAAGGGTCTTGATCGTTTACTCATGGCCTTTGGCCGGAAAAGTGATGGGATCGATTTCGATTCCATGGATAATCGCCCGGCCCGCCTTTTTTTCCTCCTTCTTGCTCCTGAGAATGAAGCGACGCTGCACCTGAAGGCCCTGGCCCGGATTTCGAAATTATTACGCAAAGAGGATGTTCGGCAGCAACTTTTCGACGCTCCTGATCCTGCGACCCTGCTGAGCATTTTGAGCCAGGAAGATTAATCATCCTTTTTTGCGAGGAGCCCACATTTCACATGGCCGGAATGACAATCCAAGAACTCCTTGCCGAAAAGGAGTCGAAGCTTGATCTGGAACTTTTGGCCGGCGCCAAAGGCCTCGATCGCTCGGTTCATGTGCCTCGCATTCAAAAACCGGGGTTGGCTTTGGCCGGCTATACGGCGAATCTTCATCCAGACCGCATTCAGGTTCTGGGGGAGACAGAACTCTCTTATCTTTTGACCTTGAATCCTGACAAGGCAAAGCAGAATATTCACGAACTCTGCACTCTCAATATCTGTAGTCTGATCATCACCAAAGGCTTGTCGCCCCCTCCTCTTCTGGCAGAAGGATGCGAAGCAAATCATATCCCTTTACTGCGCACGCACCACCAGTCATCCACCTTTATTTCGATGTTGACCACCTATCTCGAAGAGCGTTTGTTGCCTTCAACGACATTGCACGGAGTGTTGGTCGATGTCCTTGGTGTCGGTGTCCTGCTTGTCGGCAAGAGTGGCGTTGGCAAGAGTGAGTGTGCTCTGGACCTGGTTTTGAAGGGACATCGACTGGTCGCGGACGATGTCATCAAGGTCAGAATGAAACTCCCCGCCGTCCTCTTCGGCGAAGGCTCGGATCTGCTCAATTATCACATGGAGATTCGCGGCCTCGGGATCATCAATATCAAACACCTCTTTGGCGTCGCTTCGATCCGGGAAAGGAAAAAGATCGATCTGGTTATCGAATTGGTCGAATGGCAGGAAGGGGCCGAGTATGATCGTCTTGGTATCGACGAAGAGAGTTATACGGTCCTTGGTATTGCCGTCCCCTTTCTGCGCATTCCTATTCGCCCCGGCCGTAATATGACGTCGATCGTCGAGGTTGCGGCGCGCAATCAACTCCTCAAGGAGATGGGCTATCACAGTGCCCGGGAATTTCAGGATCGCCTTGAACAGCGAATGGCCGAAACCGCACTCCTCCATTCTCGTGCCATTATTGGCGATAACCTGGAGTAATGCCGATGCATCTGGTAATCATTACCGGTCTTTCCGGTTCTGGTAAGAGTACCGCCGCCCATGCTCTGGAAGACGACGGTTTTTTTGTTGTCGACAATCTTCCGCCCGCCCTTCTCCCCCCCTTTCTGGCTCTGAGTACAGAATCCGGGATGGAAGAACGTAATCTCGCCGTGGTCATCGATGCCCGTAATCGTGATTTTCTCGCCGGTCTTGATCTCCATCTGCAGAATCTGAGGGCGGCAGGACACCAGGTTGAAATCTTTTTCTTTGAGGCTGATGATGAAACTCTGGTGCGGCGCTATTCGGAAACGCGGCGCAGTCATCCCCTCGCGGGTGGCGGCAGTGTCGCGGATGGCATCGTTGCGGAGCGCAAGTTGCTGTTGGAATTGCGGGGGGTTGCAACCCGTCTTATCGATTCGACAGGTCTGACACCGCACCAGCTGCGCGCCCAGATTTTACGTTTTGTCCGGAGCGATAACGAAGCACCTCCTTTGCAGATTCTTCTGCAATCTTTCGGATTTCGTTATGGCCTGCCGGCCGGTTCCGATCTGGTTATGGATATCCGGTTCTTACCAAATCCCCATTTTGTTGAAACATTGCGTCCCCTTTCCGGTCTTGATCCGAGGGTTTCCGGCTATGTTCTGAATCAATCTGATGCCCGCGAATTTCTGCAGCGATTTGAGGTCCTCCTTGACTTTCTTCTGCCGCAATATCAAAAAGAGGGAAAAAGCTATCTGACCATCTCCATCGGTTGTACCGGGGGCCGGCACCGCAGTGTTGCAGTCACAGCTCATCTTGCCGCCCTGCTTCGTGCCCGCGCTTTTGATGTCCGGCAGATTCACCGGGATATCGACAAAGGATAAAGAATGACCGGTTTAATTATTGTCACTCATGGAGATTTAGCCCAAGGATTCCTCGATGCGGCGTTTATGATTATCGGCCCGCAAGAAGGGGCTGTGGCTCTCTGCACCCGGCGGGACGATGACCCTGTTGATATGGAAAAGGAACTTCGCAAAAAGGTGGCGGCTCTCGGTCAGAATGGCGACGGAGTTCTGGTGATGACTGATATTTTTGGCGGAACCCCGACAAATATCACTTTATCTCTGTTGCAACCAGGTCAGGTCGAAGTCCTGACGGGTGTGAGTCTGCCGATGGTTCTTAAGTTTTTCAGTCAACGCGCGAAAGCGCCTCTTAGCGAATTGGCCAGCCTGCTCAAGGTTTATGGACAACAGGGGGTCGTCCTTGTCAGTGAATCCATTGCCGACTAATCTGCACTTTCCTCAGGACAGAATCGTTCTCGCCCGCATCGATAACCGTCTGATTCATGGTCAGGTTCTTGAGGCCTGGGTCCCCTTTGTTCAGGCTGACTGTATTGTTGTTGCCAGTGATGAAGTTGCCGCCAAGCCTCTGCAAAAGAAGTTGATGGCGGCATCGGTGCCGCGTGAACTCCCCGTCATTATTGGCAGCCTCGCTGAAATCGCTGAATTTTTTTCCCGTAACGAATCTTCCCGGCGGATCCTCCTCCTGTTTTCCAGTCCGGGGGCGGCGTTGCAGGGTTACCGGTTGGGCATCCCTTTCACAGAGCTGAATCTCGGTAATATCCTTGGCGGTGACGGCAAGCGTCGGCTTTCCTGTACTATCTGCTTGAGTGATGACGATCTTACTATCTTCCACGATCTGGAAACTTTGGGAGTCCGGGTTGTAGCGCGTTGTCTCCCTTCTGATGAGGCTCTGGACTGGAAGGTTCTCGCTGGTTGTGGAGCCGTTTAAGTGGAGAGCTTTACCCCTTATCTGCTCGGAGCCGGCATGGCGGTTTTCCTCGGACTTGACCGGACAGCAGCTCTGCAGATTATGATCTCCCGCCCTTTGGTTGCCGGTCCTTTGGTCGGACTGGTCCTTGGCAATGTTATGACCGGTTTAACTATCGGGATGCTCCTGGAGCTCCTTTGGCTTTGTCGCATGCCGGTCGGCGCTAGTATTCCCCATGATGACACGCAGATATCCGTCAGCGCCACAACCTTGGCCATCGCTCTGTCCGGAACGGCTGGACCGGGGGTGGGGCTGACACTTTGCGCTCTTCTGGTCGCCCTTCCTCTTGGGAAGATCGGACAAGTTGTCGAACGGACGGTGCGTTCGCGTAATCAGCGCTTACCGGAAGCCGCCCTCCATGCCCTGCAGCAAGGGGATCTCCCCGCCGTAGAAAAATTACATCTGCGGGGTCTCGGCAACTTTGCTCTCGGAGCATTGACGACTTATCTTGCCATCATACTCCTCGGTCGCTGGCTGATTGTTACCGGCAGCCCTTACTTTTTGGATATTCTCACCCGACAAGCCGACTGGATCAAGCTTGCCCTCATTCTCGTCGGGGTTGCTACCTTGTTGCAGGGACTTAATGTCCGGCGTGCTTATGTGCTCTTCTTCAGCGGATTTCTTCTTACCTTTCTTCTGTTGAAGGTGTTGCGATGATGACTTCTGGCACGCTCTCCGGTCCCCTCCGGCGCAAACTGCTCTTTCGCTCCTTTTTTTTACAGGGAAGCTGGAATTTTGAGCAGATGCAAGGTCTCGGTGCCCTCTTTGTTTTGTCGCCCCTGCTCCGGAACCTTTATCAGGGAGAGGAGTTGCATCAGGCCTGCGCACGCCATCTCAGCTATTTTAATACTCATCCGTTTATTGCTCCGCTGATTCTGTCCGGGGTGGCTCAACTTGAGATCAATAGTGCGGATGCAGAGGGTGTTGGCGAGTATCGTCAGTTACTCATGGCTCCCTGCGCGGCAATGGGTGATGCTTTTTTTTGGGGAGGCGTTCGTCCCTTTGCCGCCGTTCTAGCCATGTTCTTTGCTTTGCATGGGTCACTCCTCGCCCCGATTGTCCTTTTGGTTGTCTTCAATGTCCCCCATCTGCTGGTGCGGATTGTCGGCTTTGCTAAAGGATTTGCACTCGGGGAGGAAGTGGTCGACTTCCTTGCCCGCTGTCGCCTCCCGGATCTGGCGATTCGGCTTAAACAAGGGACATTGATCCTCCTTGGGATCCTTTGTGCCGGGCTGACGTACAGCACGCTCAGCGTTGCCGGCTTATCCCCGGATTTGGGTTGGTTCATTGTACCCTCTGTCTTTGTTCTTGGCGGGCTTGCCCGCCAGCGGCTCTCACCCTTACTTCTGACGCTCTTGCTGGTGGCGGTGATCCTCGCCCTGCCGGGCTTTTACTGATATTTCGGAGAGGTCCATCTGATGATTGTGCAGGAATTTATCATAAAAAACCGCCTCGGCTTACACGCCCGGGCTTCCGCCAAGCTGGTCCAAACCGCCAACCGTTTCCGGTCGGAGGTCTTCATTTCCAAAGAGGGGGAGGAAGTAAATGGCAAGAGTATCATGGGGATTTTAATGCTGGCGGCAGCGGTCGGGACAAAGATTGAGGTCCGGGTCAGTGGTGAGGATGCTGACGCTGCTTTTGCCGCCATCAGTCAGTTAATCGAGGATAAATTCGGTGAAGACTGAAGTTGTCCAGGATCAACTTCTGATCGGCATCGGTGTCTCGCCGGGGATTGCTATCGGACGCGCCCTCCTGTTACATCGACCGACGGATATATCGCCAGAGCGTGAGATTACTCCTGATGAAGTCGCTGACGAAATTCAGCGTCTGCATGACGCGATTACCCTTTCCCGGCAACAACTTGAGTCGGTTCGCCGTCAGGCGGATGATCATCCGACGCCGGAGCCTGGTTTAATCATTGATGCTCATCTCCTGATTCTCGATGACGTCATGCTCGTTTCCGAGACTATCTCAACCATTGAAAACGATCTGGTCGATGCCGAAACAGCATTGCGACGGACACTGTTACGTATCCGCCATCTCTTCGCGGCGATAGAGGATGAATATCTCCGGGAGCGCCGCAGTGACGTGGAGTTTGTCGGCCAACGGATATTGCGTAATCTCATCGGCTACCATGAGCACCTCCTCCAGGAAATTTCCGAACAGGTCATCCTCGTCGCCCACGATCTTTCCCCTGCCGATACCCTCCAACTTGATCGCAACAAGATCCTTGCCTTTGTCACCGATGCCGGGGGCCGGACTTCGCATACCGCCATTCTCGCCCGCTCTATGGGGATTCCGGCGATCGTTGGCTTGGAGTCAGTGACCCAGTTGGTGAGCCAGGGACTGCCCTTGATCGTCGACGGGACTACAGGGGTAGTGGTTATCCACCCCTCAGCCGGGAGTTTTCGCGATTATCTCCAGCGCAAGCAGCATTATGAATACGCCGAGCAGGAGCTTGTTCTTCTGCGCGATCTCCCAGCACAAACCGCAGACGGCTTTGAGCTTCATCTCCGTGCCAACCTCGATTCCCCGGCCGATATTCCTGTGGCGCGTAAAAACGGAGCAAACGGTGTTGGTTTGATGCGCACCGAATTTTTGTTCATGAACCGGACCCTTCCGCCCTCAGAGAACGAACAGTTTCTGGTTTATAAGGAGATGGTCGAAGCAATGGCGCCGTCCTCGGTGATGATCCGGACCCTGGATGTCGGCGGCGACAAGCTGGTCGATCATATTAACCTCGCTGGAGAGGCAAATCCGGCGCTGGGTTTGCGAGCCATCCGCTTTTCCCTTAAAGAGGAGATCCTCTTCCGTACACAATTACGCGCGATTCTGCGGGCATCGGCTTTCGGCAAAGTTCGGCTCGCCTTTCCGATGATCTCTGGTATTGAAGAACTGCGGGCCTGTCGGGCGCATTTACGCGGCGTTATGGAGGAGTTGTCGGCGCGTCATCAGCCCTTTGATGCCGCCATGGAAGTCGGGATTGTTGTAGAAACGCCGTCAGCGGCACTGCTGGCAGAGTTAATCGCCCGAGAAGTCGATTTTTTCTCGGTCGGGACGAACGATCTCATTCAATACTGCCTGGCTGTCGATCGCGGTAATGAGCATCTTGCCTATCTTTATGACCCGTTGCATCCGGCTATTTTACGGGCTTTGCAGCTGATTTGCACTGCCGGTAAGGATGCGGGAATTCCGGTCGGCATGTGCGGTGAGATGGCTTCTGACCCTCTGTATATTAATGTTCTTGTTGCTCTGGGTTTTACGGAACTATCGATGAGCCCAGGCGATATTCTGCGGATGAAGCGGGCTCTGCGCTTAAGCCGTAAGGATCGCAGTGATGCCCTCCTGACGACACTCCTGACTTTGCCGACCGGCGCCGAGGTTAGGCATCTTCTCGAGGATGTCATGCAGACCTCCTTTCCTGACCTCTTTCCCCCGCCGGAGATTTGATCCCGCGCCCTGACCGCTCTGTCTATGCATCGTCAAGGGAGAAAATATTTGACTTATTTGCGGTTTTTACAGTATTTTTCAACATTTCAAGTCTAAAAGGAGACGTAATCCATGTCCGTCAATAATTTTCTTTTTACCTCTGAATCGGTCTCGGAAGGGCACCCTGACAAGGTTGCCGACCAGATCTCGGATGCAATTCTGGATGCCATTCTCAGTCAGGATCCCGCTGCCCGTGTTGCCTGCGAAACGATGGTGACGACCGGCATGGCGGTGATTGCCGGTGAGATTACCACGACTGCTTATGCTGATATTCCTGCAATTGTCCGTGAAACGATTCGGGAGATCGGTTATACCAGTTCCGATATGGGTTTTGACGCGGATTCCTGTGCTGTCCTCGTCTCCATCGACAAGCAATCGCCGGATATCTCCATGGGGGTGACCGCTGGTGAGGGGATGTATAAAGAGCAGGGGGCTGGGGATCAGGGCCTGATGTTCGGCTATGCCTGCAACGAAACTCCGGAGTTGATGCCGATGCCGATCCTGCTGGCGCATCAACTCGTCAGTAAATTAGCTGATCTGCGCAAAGATGGCACCCTCCCGTTCCTGCGTCCTGACTCAAAGTCGCAAGTGACAGTGCAGTATATCGATGGCAAACCGGCGCGGATCGATACGGTCGTCATCTCGACGCAGCACACCCCTGAGGTCACCCACCAGCAGATAGAAGAGCAGGTGATAGCTTTAGTTATCAAGAAAATTATCCCGGCGCATTTGCTGGACGAAAAGACTCGTTACTTTATCAATCCGACCGGTCGTTTTGTCATCGGCGGCCCCATGGGCGATTGCGGTCTGACCGGTCGCAAGATTATCGTTGATACCTACGGCGGCATGGGAAGGCATGGTGGTGGTGCTTTCTCCGGTAAGGACCCTTCGAAGGTGGACCGTTCCGCTGCTTACATGGGTCGTTATGTCGCCAAGAACCTCGTCGCCGCCGGCCTCTGTGATCGCTGTGAAGTGCAGATCGCTTACGCCATCGGCGTTGCAGAACCAGTCTCGGTTATGGTGCATACTTTTCGCACCGCCAAGGTCGATGAAATCCGTCTCGCGGAATTGGTTCGTGAAGTCTTTGATATGCGCCCCCGCGCTATCATCGAACATCTCGACCTGCTCCGTCCGATCTATAAAAAGACCGCCGCCTATGGCCATTTTGGTCGTGAGCTCGCGGATTTCACCTGGGAGAAGACCGATCGCGCCGCTGAACTGCGCCAGCGGGCCGGCCTCTAAATTGCTTCTTTGAAAAATGGACAGCAACAAAAAGAGCGGGCCTTCATGGTAAGCCGTATCACAAAGGTGTTGGTAAGGTAGAAAAGTTAAAGATAAGAGAGCCACATAAACTGTGGCTCTCTTATTTGGTTGGAGCTAGAAATTTAGGCTTTTCTGCGTATCACAAAGGTGTTGGTAACGTCCCATTGACGACATCTTTTTAACCAAACTATATGTGGATTTATGCCTTTTGTCAAAATCACTGGTAAAACGACAACCCCGACCTTTCGGACAGGCTTGTCGGCGATCGTGATACCAGAAAGGCCCTCACAAGAGAGCCTTTCTGGTATCTGTGTCTTGAAGTTGGGGAAGAACGACTGCGAACGGACGCTCTTCGCGGGCAAAGAATAGGGGCTAACGGTAGGCTTCATTGCTAGTGGTTTATTGTGACAACTTGGCCGGCGGTCGTAATAGAGACTGTGTAGGTCTGTATGAAATCTGGTTGGTAGCTGGTTTTAGCTTTGATCCAGAAGTTATATGGCGTAGCGCTCACTGGGAGGGGTACCTCTATGATACCAATAAACGCGTTGCAAACTTCCGTATTATTGGCCAGGTACTGCCCGCCTGATTGCAATTGGACGTACCATTGCGCAGAACTATTGATTCCAAAATAACAAAAAGTTGGACGGTCCCATACCCATCGGAGGGTCCCCGTACCTGTCGGTTCAGGTTCAGGTTCAGGTTCAGGTTCAGGTTCACCCCCGCCAGCCCCACCGGCGGCTATCGTGTCAGAGTGAACCCTCGCCATAATGGTGTACTCGGGGGCGCTACCAAAACATTGTGTCGCGTAGCTCGCATCATAGGCTAACGGAATTCCCCCGGGCACATCGTTGAGTTCATTGAAGCTAAGACAGCCCGCCTCGGTAACTTGCCCGATAATCAGCACGGTATCTTGCTCCGGGCCGTCAAAAGCAGTAATGGGCACGCCTGCCGGGAACTCGGAAACCATGCTCATGGTAAAAGTTCCTTCAAGCGCATCGGGCGCCTTGGCGCTCGCGGGAAGTTCGGGGAGCGTGCGTAGATAGCCTTCGTTAACCAGCACATCGACAGACTCGGCCACGGTGAGCCGGTTGTTGTAATAAAGTTCAGCGGCGACCATGACAACGCTCGTGGCACGTTGTACCCGAATCGCATCGGAGACCGCTTTGCTCTCCCGGAAGGAGTCGCCCATCACAAGCATTGCAAGCACGGAAACCAGGGCGATGATCGAGAGGCCAACCATCACTTCGATGAGAGTGAAGCCACGATTTTTATGCATGTCTAAAACTCCAGGGTTTATTCTGGAAATTCAGGGGGGTGTGAATGTTTTCATTGATTGTTGCTCAGGATGGACTGAGACTTGAGATTCTCGACGGGCGTGGCGATGTTGGCAAGCCAGACGTTGGGGGCATTAGGTCGACTTGGCCGGCATGACCACCGCAACATGGCCCACCAGAGGGCTCTGGGACAATTATCGGCCTACCAATTGAAAAATCTCACCTGATCATTGATAATTTCTTGTTTATATTTTTTTAATCTTACTTCCTAAAATATGAATCTGGCCTGCCAGAACATATGTGGCAGGCCAGATGGGCTTAACGGTCGATTTGTCAGACAAAATCCTCTAATGTTACTTCCGAAAATTTCTTTTGAAATAAGATTAGCCCTATAAGTATCTAAACTTATAGAGCTAATTGCTATTTTTTAGGCACTAAAAACAACACCTTTGTGATACGGCTTACCTTCATGGTCCGCTCTTTTTGTTGCTGTCGGCAAAGGTGATTAGTGACTGTCAGCGTCGTGCGGAAGCAAGGGAAAGGATAAAGGCAACCCCACCTAAAGAGCTTCTGGCAACCTTGATCTTGCCGTCATGGGCGGAGACAATGGCATGGACGGTCGCAAGTCCGAGCCCGGTGCCATTCTCCTTGGTCGTGAAGAAGGGGTTGAAGAGTTGTTTTTTCGCCTCAGGCAAAAACCCCGGGCCACTGTCCTCGACGCGGATTAAAGCCGTGGCGCTATCTGCGTACAGGCGGATCGTGCCGATTCCATTAAGGGCTTCGGCCGCATTGATCATCAGATTCAGTAACGCCTGCCGTAGTTGATTTCCGTCACAGAGAAACTCTGCGCTGCCATATTCCTTGAGGAATTGAATCCGGGAAAAGCGGGGGTCGCTCCTGACGACTTCAATTAACTCGTCAAAGATCAGTGCCAGATCATGGCGTTCCAGCGCTGGGGGAGTTGGGCGGGCAAAGCGGAGAAAATCACTAAGAAGAAGATTCAGTCGCCCGACTTCCCGTAAAACTATCTCCAGCAGGCGTTGGTCATGAGCCGACATGTTCCCCCCTTCGAGGAGCAGTTGTACCGAACCGCTGATGGAGGCAAGGGGGTTGCGAATTTCGTGCGCCAGTCCCGCAGAGAGTTGCCCGACCGCGACTAAACGATCATTGCGCCGCAACTGTTCTTCGATCTCGATAAGATGGGACAGATCCTGAAAGGAGACCAGTAGGTTGTCTTCTTTTTTGTTAACGCCGGCGATCAGAGTAGTTGTGAAGCCGAGTGTCAACTTCTTCCCGTTTCTATCAATGAAAATTCCTTCATTCCTGGGAGTGAGCATGAAAGAGCCGTCATAGATCGTTAGTTCCGGAAAAACTTCGCGCACATCACAGTCATAAACGTCCGATTGCTGCAGTCCGGTGATACGCTCTGCCCCTTGATTAAAGACGCGAATCTGCCCGGCAGGATTGATGGTCATCAAGCCACTGCCGATATTCGCTACAATCGCCCGATTGAGGCGATTAAGTTCTTCATAATCGATCTCCTTCTCTTTCAGTGCCTCTTCGCTTTTACGCAAGCGCGCAGACAGGGTGCCCCCTAAAAAGGCGGTGAGGAAGAAAGCAAGGATGTTGGCGTAGACGGCATAAAGAACGGTGTGGGCGGCCGGAAGGGATGAGGAGAGTAGCGGGAGGTAACCGAAATATTGCAGATTGATCAGGCTGCCATAAAGGATGGCTGAAGCGGCGGCAACGATCAGTGTCTGTCGTTGCTGAAAGAAGACCGAGGCGCTGAGGATAACCAGGATAAAGAGAAAGACAAAGGGGCTTTCAATGCCACCGGTCAAAAAGACCATAAGGGTACTAAAGAGCAGGTCCCAGGTGATCTGGCTTTGCAGAAAGAGCTCAAAACGACGTAAATAGCGGCTGAGGACAAAGGCGGCAAGACTCTCGATGCCAAAGAGAAGGGCAGCGAGATAGAGCCAGTGGAGAGGATCAAAATCGAGATTAGACTGATTGAGCTGTTGGTAGGTGACCGTTGCAATCAGGATGAGGGCGGCAGTGAGGACCCTGCCCCCCAGGTACCAGCCGATCTGTCGGTGGGAGATCGGCAGATCGGCTGGTTTAGTGCGGAAAGATGGCATTGTTACGCAGGTTGATCAGCCGACAGCGCCGGCAAGTTTGAAGATTGGCAGATACATGGCAATGACCAGTCCCCCGACGACGGTGCCGAGAAAGAGCATGAGGAGCGGCTCCATCATTGCCGTCAGGTTGCCGACGGCATCATCGACTTCATCGTCATAAAAGTCGGCAATTTTATTGAGCATGGTATCAATCGCTCCGGCCTGCTCACCAACGGCGATCATCTGGCAAACCATCGGCGGGAAGACTCCGGATTTGGTGAGGGGTTCAGCAATTGTCTTCCCTTCACTGATACTTTGTCGTACCTGATATATAGCTTTTTCAACAGTTCTGTTGCCGGCGGTTTTAGCGACAATTTCGAGTCCGTCAAGGATCGGTACGCCACTGGAAATCATTGTTCCGAGGGTGCGGGTAAATTTTGCCACCGCAACTTTGCGAATCAATACCCCGACGACCGGCATTTTGAGAGCATAATGATCGACTAGTTCTCTGCCCTTTGGTGACGCATAGAAACGCTTGCAAAGGAAGATAAAGAGCCAGATGGCGCCGAGAATCACGATAATATATTTTTTCAGCCCGCGACTCATATTGATGACAATCTGCGTCGGCATTGGCAACGCCTGATTGAAACTTTCAAACATCGATTCGAAAGAAGGAATAACGAAGATGAGGATGACACCGACGACGACGGAAGCGATGCCGATAATCGTCACCGGGTAGGTCATGGCACTCTTGACCTGTTTTTTTAGTTTCAGGCTCTTTTCAATGTAGGCGGCGAGACGGTTAAGTATGGTGTCGAGAATACCGCCGACTTCACCGGCAGCGACCAGGTTGACGTAGAGTTCGTCAAAGATTCGCGGATGTTTTCCCAGCGCTTCAGCAAAGGTTGAGCCTGATTCAACACTCTCCTTGACTTCAAAGAGACATTTTTTGAAGTAGGGGTTGTCCTGCTGTCTGGAGAGGATATCCAGACATTGCACCAGGGGGAGTCCGGCGTCGATCATCGTACAGAACTGCCGAGTAAAGACCACCAGGTCTTTACTCGAGACCGAGCCTGCGCTGCCGAAGCTGAACTTCATGGCACTCTTTGGGCGAATACTCGTCACCATGATGCCTTTGCGGCGTAATTCTGCTGAGAGAGCCGCCTCATTCGCTGCCGGAGAGTTCCCTTTCTGCGTAGCTCCCTGGCGATTTTTCCCTTCCCAGGCATAAGTTGGCATCTTTATCTCCTTCTTAACGCAGCGCAGTGCCGGTGGTGCGCCGGAGCGCCGATGCCGGGTTGGCAATCATCTGTTTGAGCTCGTCAGGGTCTGAAGCGCGTAACAAGGCCATCTCCATGCTGACTTGCTTGGTATGGTAAAGCATGAAGAGAGACTGCGTGAGCGTTTGCATGCCGAATTTATCCTGCCCCATCTGCATCTGTGAATAGATTTGATGGATCTTGTCATCACGGATCAGAGAGCGGATCGCCGGGTTGGGAATCATAATTTCAAGGGCAAGGGCCCGTCCCTTGCCGCTGGCTTTGGGGAGAAGGGACTGGGAAAGGACCCCTTCCAAAACGAAGCCGAGTTGGGTGCGAACCTGTTGCTGCTGATTGGTGGGGAAGACGTCAACGATGCGGTTGATCGTCTGCACGCAGGAGTTGGTGTGCAGCGTGGCAAAACAGAGATGTCCGGTCTCGGCAATGGTCAGAGCCGACTCGATCGTCTCAAGGTCTCGTAACTCACCGAGCAGAACTATGTCGGGATCCTGGCGGAGAATCGATTTGATCGCTCTTTTAAAGGAGATCGTGTCCGAACCGACTTCTCTTTGATTGACGATACACTTTTTATGGGGATGGATAAACTCGATGGGATCTTCAATGGTCACAATATGTTCGCGGCGCTCGGCATTGATCGCATCGATAATCGCTGCCAGTGTCGTTGATTTGCCGCTGCCGGTGGGGCCGGTCACGAGCACCAGTCCCCGCGGTTTACGGGAGATCTCCTTGCAGATCGGGGGCAGATTCAATTCTTCCATCGTCAATATTTTGTAGGGGATCAGACGAAAGACCCCGGCGACGGCGCCGCGCTGCAGAAAAATGTTGCCGCGAAAACGGGCAAGACCTTTGACCCCAAAGGAAAGATCGAGTTCGTTCTCTTCCTCGAATTTACGCTTCTGGGCATCGGTCAGGATACTGTAACAGAGTTGCTTGGTATCGTTCGGCAGGAGTGCCGGCATCTTCATAGGGGTAATGTGACCGTCGATGCGAATCTGTGGAGAAGTGCCGGTGGTCAGATGTAAATCCGATGAGCCGTTTTCCACCATCGTTTTGAGGAGTTGATGCATATTCAGGCTCGTTGACCCTTGTACTACAGACTCGGACACGATAGGAATTCCTTTATTGGCAGTGCCAACAGTTACAAAACAATTTATGTGAAAATTTATACTGACAAGATTTTAATTGTCAGTGACCGTACAGCGTAAGACCTCTTCAAAGCTCGTCACCCCTTCGGTCAGCTTGGTCAAAGCGGCCTGGCGCATGGATTTGACCCCCAGGCGCATCGATTCGCGTTTGATATCGGAGGTATTGGCGCCGGACAGGATCATTTCGCGAATCGATTCGAGCATCGGCATAACCTGATAGAAACCGACCCGGCCCTTGTAGCCGGTGTTGTTACAGGTCGGGCACCCGGTCCCTTTATAGCAAATGATCTTGTCGATCTCATCTTCGGGAAGTTCTGCTTGCAGCAATGCCTGTCTCGGTATCACTTCCGGTTGCTTGCATTCACCACAGACCCGCCGCCCCAGGCGTTGGGCGGTAATAAGGTTGACCGCTGAAGCAACCAGAAAGGGTTCAATCCCCATGTTGAGAAGACGGTTGATT
This sequence comes from Deltaproteobacteria bacterium HGW-Deltaproteobacteria-4, assembly GCA_002841765.1. Lineage (NCBI taxonomy): Bacteria > Deltaproteobacteria > Deltaproteobacteria bacterium HGW-Deltaproteobacteria-4. Next base: position 172,898 of record PHAV01000001.1, read on the forward strand.
GTTGCCGGTGCATCGTTGGTATGAAGTGTCGACAGGACCAGGTGTCCGGTCAGGGCCGCCTTAACCCCGATTTCAGCAGTTTCAAAGTCACGAATCTCGCCGATCATGATGATATCCGGGTCTTGCCGGAGAAAGGCGCGCAGCGCCGACGCAAAGTTGAGGCCGACAGCTTCATTCATCTGTACCTGGTTGATGCCGGCAAAGTTGAATTCGACCGGATCTTCAGCAGTACAGATATTTTCCGTGACTTTGTTCAGCTCGGAAAGGGCCGAATAGAGGGAGACAGTCTTTCCTGAACCGGTGGGACCGGTGACCAGAACCATGCCGAAAGGCTTGTGGATCTCTTTTTTGAACCATTCAAGGGATTGGGCTTCGTAGCCAAGCTTGGTCATGTCGAGCTGCAGGTTTGACTTGTCGAGGAGTCGGCAACAGATCTTTTCACCAAAGAGGGTTGGCAGACAATTGACGCGATAATCCATCTCTCCACCGCGAGGGAGCTTGATCTTGATGCGGCCGTCCTGCGGCAGGCGGCGTTCGGCAATGTCCATTTCCGCCATGATTTTGACGCGGGAGGTAATGGCGTTTTTAAGCTTCATCGGCGGCTTCATGACTTCATAAAGGACGCCGTCGATGCGGTAACGGACGCGAAAGGAGAGCTCGTACGGCTCAATATGAATATCCGAAGCTTTGCGCTTGATGGCATCGGTGAGAATCAGATTAACCAGCTTGACGACGGGCGCTTCTTCGGCAGAAGACTCTAAAGCGTGAGTATCAACTTCCGACTCTTCGACGACCTCAAGATCAATATCGTCCATCATCATCGCTTCGTTGAAGGAAGCACTCTGATCGTAATACTGGTCAAGGCCGACCTTGATCGAAGCATCAGAAGCAACAACCACCTCGACTGTGTAGCCGGTGCGGAAGCGCAGATCGTCGATGGCATTGATGTCGGAAGGATCGCTCATGGCGATAATCAGGGTCGCGCCCGTGCGATTAATCGGAATGAGGTTGTATTTTTGCGCAATCTCTGCGGGGACGAGTTTGATGACGGCGGGGTCGATTTCAAATTCACTGAGATTGATCGACGGGACACTATATTGCTGGGAAAGGAAAGAGGTGAAGGTTTCCTCTTTTATGAAGCCGAGACCAACCAATACCGCACCGAGGCGACCACCATTTGCCTTCTGATCCTCAAGGGCTTTGGCGAGCTGGATGTCCGTGATCAGTTGTTTGCGAACCAGCAGTTCGCCGAGTCGATTCTTTGCCATAGTTCCCCGTGTGGTCAGATTAAGCCGCGTTGTATAGTATCGACTCGGGGGGAGAGGGTCAAGCCAAAAAAAGAAATTTTCCCTTGTAGATTGAGAGAGTTAAAAATTTAAAGCGGCCTTCATCACCCCGCCGGGAGGGACCAGCCCTGTCCAGAGAGAAAAGGCGGCTTCACCTTGCGCAATCAGCATGCTGCGACCATCAGCGGCGCGGTGACCGGCGCTTTCTCCCTGGCGGACTAACGGCGTACTCGCCGTTGTCCGGCTGTAGACCATATCAAAGATCAGGGCTGAAGGTTTCAGGCCGGCAATGATGGCAGACGGGAAGGATTCTCCGGCTAAACCGAGCGCTGAGGTATTGACGAGGAGGTCGGCCCGGCCGAGAAAATCGCCGGTATGGAGGGCATCAAGGCTGGTTGCCATCATCTGGCAGGCAGGAAATTCCGTGCAACAGCTCGCGATCAAGTCGACCGCCCGATCGGGAGTCCGATTTGCAACGACAACCGTTGTCGCGCCGGCTTGCGCCAAAGCAATAAGGGCGGCCCGCGCTGCGCCGCCGGCACCGATTAGCAGCACTTCTTTGTGCAAGGGTGAAAAGTCAAGGGTGTCGCGTAACGCCTGCAAGAAACCGGGGGCATCGGTATTGTAGCCGATCAGGCGCCCCTCGCGATTAACGACAGTATTGACAGCGCCGATGCGTTGCGCCGCCGGATCGATTTCGTCCAGCAAGGGGATGATGCGCTCTTTGTGCGGGACAGTCACACTGAGTCCTGCAATTTGGAGCGCCCGCACTCCGGCTACCGCCGTGGCAAGCTGCTCAGGGACAACATGAAAAGGGACATAAATGCCGTTGATTCCCACAGCGGTGAGGGCGGCATTGTGCAATTGCGGCGACAAGGAGTGGGAAACCGGGTCACCGAGGATTGCAAAGACCTTGGTTGTGCCTTGAACAATCATTTAGTTCTCTCCTTGTTCGGAATCTTCCTGATATTCAATCACCTGCGCGTGGCAAAGGATTTGCCGGGCACGGATGATGTCGCACTGAATGGCCGCACAGAGTTCGGGGACGCCGGCAAAGCGCATTTCCTCCCGTAAACGTTGCACAAAGTAGAAGCGTAAAGTTTCACCGTAAAGATTCGGTTGTCCATCGAGGAGGTGGACCTCCACAGTCAGTTCATTTTCACCAAAGGTCGGGTTTTTGCCGATGTTGGCGACGCCGTCGAGCAGCGCCGCCCCGTGCTGGACTTTGACGGCATAAACCCCTGCTTTGGGGAGAAGTTCCTTCCCTGTGTGCAGGTTGGCAGTCGGGAAGCCGAGTTTCCGGCCCCGGCCGGCGCCATGGATGACCTCTCCTTCCAGGGTAAAGTGCCGGCCGAGAAGTGATGCCGCCGATTCCACGTCCCCCTCGAGCAGAAGTTGACGGATTCGTGTCGAGCTGTAGACATCCTGATTTTGCTTGATCGGCGGCAGGACTTCGACGGTGAAGCCGTAGCGTTCGCCGCAATCCTGCAAAAAAATCGCGTCCCCCTGCCGGTCACGACCGAATGCGTAATCGTAGCCGACAATCAAGTGCTTGAGACCCAGGGAACCCAGGAGGATCTCGGTGACAAAGGTGGTTGCCGGCAGCGCTGCCAGGGTGGCCGTAAAGGGGAGGCAGACGAGGAGGTCGATACAAGACGCCGCAATCAGCCGTTCCCGCTCCGCATAGGTATCGATCAACAACGGGGCCCGCTCCGGGGCAAGGAGCTTCAGGGGATGGGGATTGAAGGTAATGACCGTTGCCGTCCCCTGTGCCTGCCGCGCTTCGGCAACGACCCTGCGAAAGATGGCGCGATGGCCGAGATGGACACCGTCAAAATTGCCGATGGTGGCAACGGTATGCCGCGGGACAGCCGTCAATTCCTGGAGGTCGTGAATGATTCTCATCTTCTTTTACGTGATCTTCCCGGACGCTGTTGCTGGCGTTGGGGCGGGGCGACAATGGGGGGGGACATATCGACCGGGGAAAAATCGATCTCACGCCAGTCGGGATTGACGCGCAGCAGTTTGACGCGCATAGCTTCGCCGACGCGCCAGATCTTGCGGCGGCGCTGCCCGGTCAGGGTCTGGTGGAGGGGGTCGAACTCATAAAAATCATCGGTGAGAGTGGCAATCGCGACCAAACCTTCGACAAACCACTGATCAAGTTCGACAAAGAGACCGTAGGACTGCACGCCGGCAACGATGCCGTCGAACTCTTCACCGATCTTATCCGCCATAAAGCGACATTTGTAGAGATTGACCATTTCCCGTTCCGCATCGGTAGCGCGCCGTTCCAGCTTCGACAAAGCCTCGCCGAGGGGGAGAAATTCTTTCTGCCATTCCTGGCGCTGGCGGGGTTCGATCCCGGTTGCTGACTCCAGCAGTTGACAAAGGACGCGATGAACGACCAGGTCGGGATAACGGCGGATCGGCGAGGTGAAGTGACAATAGTGGCTGGCAGCGAGGCCGAAGTGACCGGCATTCTCCGCGGCATAACGGGCTTGCTTCATGCTGCGCAGCACGAGTTGATGAATCGCCCGTCCTTCCGGCGCCGCCGCCGTGGCGGCGAGAAGTTCCTGCAGGGCGCGGGGCAGGGATGCTTCCGCGCCGCCGGCAAAACCATAACCGAGGGGGGCGGTAAATTCCTGGAGTTCGAGCATCTTCTCCAGCTCCGGCTCTTCGTGGATGCGGTAGAGAAAGGGGATTTCTTTATTGGTGAGGAAGTCGGCGACTGCTTCGTTGGCCGCAAGCATGAACTCTTCGATGAGCTTATGCGCTTCATTGCGTTCGCGGCGGATAATATCTTCCGGTTTGCCGCGCAGGTTGACGATAATCTCCGCTTCAGGGAGATCGAAATCGATACTCCCCCGCGCTGTCCGCATCGCTGTCAGGCGTGTCGAAAGCTCCACCATCACCTGCGTCTGCGCCAGGAGATCGACCGGCGCTTCTGCCCCGGCCGCGGCATCGCTGAGCCAGGCATAGACCTGCTCATAGGTAAGGCGGGCGCGACTGCGGATCACCGCCCGATAGAAGCGGGAGTCGAGTCTCTCCCCTTCCGGAGAAAAGAGGATCTCCGCTACCACCGCCAAGCGGTCGACGTCCGCTTGCAGGGAGCAGATGCCGTTACTGAGATGCTCCGGCAGCATAGGCAGGGCACGATCGGGAAAGTAGACGCTGGTGCCGCGCTGGAGCGCTTCCTGGTCGATGACGTCACCAGAGCGCACATAATGACCGACATCCGCAATCGCCACCCAGAGGCGGAATCGCCCGTCCGCTTCGCGCTGGACCGCCACGGCATCGTCAAAATCCCGGGCACTGGCGCCGTCGATCGTCACCAGGGAGAGTTCGCGTAGATCAACCCGGCCACTGATCTCGCTCGGGAGGACGGCAGCGGGGATGGCGTTGGCCGCGTGCATGACGGTTTCGGGAAAGGTGGTGGGGAGATGGTACTTGTAAGCGATGGTGGCGACATCGACGGCCGGATCGTCGGCGGTGCCGAGGATGGAGCTGATCTTTCCGGTCAGGGCGCCGCTGTGGCTGACCTTGCTGCTGATGCGGGCGATGGCGACCTGGCCGGGAAGGATGCCGTTTTCATCCTCTTTTGCGATCAACAGGGGCGGGGCAAAACGCGGGACGATCGGCAGTAAGCGACCACTCGGGGTGCCGGCAACAAAACGGCCGAGAATTTCGGAGCGGCTCCGTTCGACGATGCTGATGACCCGTCCGTCCGGGCGGGCGTCAGCACGGTCACGGCGTTTTTCAATCAGGGTCGTGACCCGGTCACCGTCCATCGCACCGGCGAGGTTTCTGGCGGCGACAAAGATGTCATCGCTCCCTTCCGGCCCGCTGACAAAGCCATAACCGCCGCGTTGGACGCGGATAGGGCCGGTGACGATCCGTTTATTCCAGGGGAAGGTGTAGCGCCGGTCTTTGCGCTGTTCAAGAATCTCCTCCCCGACCCAACGATCGAGAGCCCGCAGCGTTGCCTGGCGGGCGGCGCGATCAAGAAGGGGGAAAGCATCAAGGATTTCGCGCCCGCTCAGCGACCGGGCCGGCGCGCGTTGCAGCAGAGTGAGGATCTCTGCCATCGGGACGACACTTTCCCCTTCGAGCTCGCGATGATGCGGGGCGTTGCGGTTCCGCTTCAAGGATTGCCTGCCGACGGTGCCGACGGGCCAGGGATCACCCCTTTTGCCCAGAGATGTTTACCGAACTTCCAGTAACCGCCTACGTTGCAGAGGCGGGCATCGCTGGCGGCATCGACGACCACCACCTGGCCGTTAATCAGCGGTTGCAGATATTTGGCGAGAACAACGCCGCCACCGCCGGTCAGGACGATGGTATCCATATCCCAATCGTCGGCCCAGAGCCGGTCAATTTCGTTGGCGACCGAACTGGCGAGTTGGCCAAAGACCTGTTCGGTCAAAGATTTTAGTTCGTATTCTTTACCACGGATACGGATCGAGCCGCGATCTACCGCTTCATGCAGGCGATAAAGCTCGATATTCACCCCGCTCTTTTCCCTCAGTTTGGTGGCAATGATGTTGAAAGCCCGGGCAATCCCTGAATCAGTGGTGCGGCTCCCCCTTTCTGAATAGCGCATCTTGTCTGAAACCGTATAGTCCGAGGTACGAAAACCGATATCGACGATGCCGATCTTCTCTTTGACCAATCGTTTGTCGCCGACCTCGCCGAGATCGTTGAGCATGAGATTGAAGAGGGAACCAAAGGGCTGGGGGATGACTTTTACTTTATTGATTTTGATCGATTTTTCTTCCCGCTTGCCGTTACCGTCAGTCAAAAAGACCCGATGCTCGCCGCTCAGTAAGGTCGCCAGTTCATCCTTGTACTGTTTGTAGTAACCGATCGGCAGTCCGGTCACGAGATTGACCGGGATAAAACCGTTCACCAGTCGGGCCGCTGCCGCCAGGGCCAGGTATTTGATGAAACGGGAGACAAATTGCTCCTGATCCAGGGTGAAAAAGCGGACATTGCTTTGCCGTTCGGCCAAATCGCCGATAAAGAGCGAGCGGCCGTCGATTTCAAGCTGCATGTGCTCATCCGCAGGGGCATCAAGGATCGATCCCTGAAACTGCAAATCGGTCGCTTCGCCGAGGACCGACTTAAAGATGACGGACCGATTGCCGTCTGTGGCTTTGGTAAAGCCGAAACCGATATCAATGGCAAGAATATCCATAAATAACTCCTTGTTATGAGGCGCCGCATGCGGCGCCCGCTTATGTTCGTCTGAACGTCCCCTAAGCCGGACAAGCCGGAACCAAACAGGAAAAACAAAGACAATTTCACACGGATCAAATCGGATAACTTCGGATAAAAGCGGATGATACCTTTTTTTCTGTTCAATCAGATTTTTATCAGATTCTATCCGAAGTTATCCGTGTGAAACGGTTTTGCTTTTCCAGCTTTACTCACAAATGTAAAGACTTAAATCATAAGAGACTAATCGTGCGCGTAAATCACCAATCCCGACAATAGCTTGGGGTAAAAATAAGTCGATTTCTGCGGCATCTTCTCTCCGGCATTCGCCACATCCCGGACCTCGTTCATCCGCGTCGAATTAAGGAGAAAAGCAAGTTGTCCTTCGCCTCGGTCGATCTGGGCAAAGGGTTCGTTAAAACCGTTGCAGTAGCGAAGATTGCTTTGTGCTTCCTGCGCCTGCGCCGTGATCTGAAGGTATTGCTCCAGAATCAGGCGGTGGAGAATTGAGACATCAAGGGTGCGCAGGACCGATGGCGTGCGGGGATCAAAGAGCTGATCCATGCGCTTTTCATTCTTCAGAGTCAAGGACAGGAACCGTCCGTTGCCAAGATAAAGTCCAAGGGTGCGGCGATCTTGTCCCGCGGCGGCAAGACGCTGTTGTAATCCTCCCAAAGCGGCGCAGTCAGAGGTGTTGATGGTTTCTTCGCTGACCAGAAAGTCGTCGGTGAGCTTCTGTACAAAATCATCGACAGAAAAGTCGTCCAGACTGTGGATGACGCGGTGGATCGGCAGAATCGTTATTCCTTGATCTTCCATATTGGCAAAGTACATCAGGACGTAGTTGAATGCTTCCTTGCCGGAAAAGCCGGGGTGTGCCGCCCGCATCTCGTCCCGATACTTGAGTGATGTTTCATAACGATGATGACCATTGGCAATAAAGAGTGGTTTGTTTTCGAGCAGGTCTTTGACTCTGTGGACAAAGGAGGAGTCATCGACCGGCCAGAGACAGTGGCGGACACCCTCGTCATCGTCGATAGCCAGCGCCGGAGTGGTGTTTTTGAACTGCTGGCCGAGGGATTCGAGGGCGCAGCTGGGATCGGCATAAAGGGAGAAGATCGGGCTGAAATTCGCCTGGCAGGCGCGGGTGAGGAGGAGGCGGTCCACCTTTGGCCCGGCTAACGTCTTTTCGTGCGCTTTAACCACGCCGGAGGAGAAATCTTCGAGACGGCTCAGAGCGATGAAGCCCTTGCGAGTGACAGTGCTGCCGTCCTCAAGAGTATAGGTCTGGTCGTAGAGATACAGGCATGGCTCATCGTCACGCGCCAGCACCCCCTGCTGCTGCCAGGCGCCAAAGTCGGCCGCAGCGCGACTGTAGCGATTGATTTCGGCATTATCGTCAAGGTCGGTTCTGCCAAGAATCAGCCGGACAATATTGAAAGGGCTGCGTTTGTAAAGATGCTCTTGCAGGGCAGGGGAGATGACATCGTAAGGGGGGGCCATGACTGCGGCGGGATCGCCGATCTGGTTTAAATTGTAGCGCAACGCACGGAAAGGGACGATCTTGGCCATATTTGATTTGCCCCGCATTGGATATAATTGCTCGACAATATACGGAAGTCTCCTTTCTCCTTCAAGGGAAATCTGCGAACAGACTTGCCGCTGACCATGCAGATTTTCTTGCCGAGAACAGGGATTTTCGGCATAGTGTTAAAGTTCCATTAACTATCTGAATTCACAACGGCCATCATGCTATCAACGGACGCGCGAATAAACACCATCCCCTTTTCCTTTCCGCGGATTGTCTGGCCGGCGCATGGCTAGGCCGGTCGGCCTCCGCGCCGAGATTATCATCAATCTTGCACTGCTGATGGCCGCCGCCCTCCTCTTTGTCAGCTTTCTCCTGTTGCGCTTGACCGAGCGTGAGCTGCTGCAAGAGCGCCTGCGTCACTTGCAAAATATCATGGAGGTCCTTTCCCGGAAAGACAGTCTCACTGCCTCGGAAAGTTTTCTCCACGGCGAGCTGCAGCGACTTATCCCCTCGAATGCCAACATCCTCACCCTCCTCCTGACCGATCGCAACCTTAATCCCCTTGAGCCGGTAACGGCTGCAGATGATGTCGACAGCGGCGAATTGCGGCAGGTTGTGATAACCGGGGAAACCTCCGTCAAGCTCCGCTATGATTCTCTTTGGCTCCCTGGCGGCAGCTCTGTGGAGAATGTTGCGGTCATTACCGTCCCGCTCTTTGACCGTCAACAGCTCGTTGCCCTGGTACAGGCCCGTTTCTCTCTGACGGACATTCGCCAGCGCATCGTAGCCGCCCGGCACATCGTTCTGATTTATGTTGCTCTTTATGGGGGGGTTCTCCTCATCTTTGGTATTTACTTGCTCGGCCGCACCGTCGTCACTCCGATCCGACGTTTGATGACAGCCAGTGGTCGGGTGGCTGCCGGCGATCTCGATCAACTCCTCGATCTCAAGGGCGGTCCCCGGGAAATCCTCGAAGTCGCAGATTCTTTCAACACCATGCAGGAAGCCCTCAAGACCAGTCGGGAAGAGACGCGCGCAACCATCCGTTCGCTGGAACAAGCCAATCAAACCTTGCAGGAGACCCGCGATGAATTGTTGCGGGTCGAGCGTATGGCTTCTGTCGGGCACCTCGCTGCCGGTATGGCGCACGAAATCGGCAACCCCCTGGGGGCGGTGATCGGCTATCTGGAACTGTTAAAGAGCGACGTCCTCGTTGGTCTGCCCCGGGATCTTGTCGACCGTGCCGCTATTGAAGCCTCCCGCATCGATCGTCTGGTCAGGGATTTGCTCGATTATGCCGCCCCGGCCGGCAACGTTCCCGAGACCCTTGATCCGGCCGAGGTCTTTGCTGAAGCGCGTGATCTGCTTCTGCATCAAGGGATTTTCGAGCATCTTCGCCTTTGTGACCACCTGCCGTTATCTCTTCCTTTGGTGCGGATAGGCAGACACCGTTTGATCCAGGTACTGGTTAATTTTCTGCTGAACGCCCGGGATGCGTCCCCCGCCGGCGGGGAGATTCGTCTGGCCGGCGGTGAAGATGGGGATTTTGTCTGGCTGGCGGTGGGCGATCAGGGGACGGGGATTGCCGCGGAAGATCTGAGCCATCTCTTTGATCCCTTCTTTACCACCAAAGCGCCGGGAAAAGGGTGCGGTCTCGGCCTCTCGGTCAGTCACCGCATTGCCAGCGATGCCGGTGGGCACATTGAGATCCGCTCGGCGGCCGGGGAAGGTTCGGAATTTATCTTATGGCTGAAGAAGGTGACAAACGATGAAACCTGAACTGGAAAAGATTCTCATCATCGATGATGAAGCCTCCCTGCGTCATATGTTGCGCATCGTCCTTGAGCGCGAAGGGTATCAGGTCAGCGACGCCGCCAACGGGTTGGAAGCGCTTGCCCTGATGGATCAGGAACCCTTCGATCTCCTCCTTTGTGATGTCCGCATGCCGGAGATGGACGGTCTCGCCTTTCTCCGCACCGCGATCAAGCGAGCGCCGGTGTCCACGGTCATCATGATGAGTGCTTACGGCACCCTCGACTCGGCGATCGCCTGCATGAAGGAAGGGGCTTACGACTACATTGCCAAACCCTTTAAACCTGACGAGATCATTCTGACCTTGCGCAAAGCCGAAGAACGGTTCCGTTTGCTGCGGGAAAACGCTGTGTTGAAAGAAAAGTTGTCCCGCAGCGGTACGCCGCCGACTCTTGTTTTCCGGAGCGACGCCATGCAGGAGATCTTTTCGCTGGTGCAAAAAGTCGCGTCATCGTCGTCGCCGGTGCTGATTACCGGCGAAACCGGCACCGGCAAGGAGTTGGTCGCCCGAGCTTTACATGCCGAAGGGGACAGGAAAAACGGACCATTTGTGGCGGTGAATTGCAGCGCCATCTCGCCGACGCTGATCGAGAGTGAACTCTTTGGCCACGCCAAGGGGGCCTTCACCGGTGCCGAGCGCGAGCGCTCGGGCCTCTTTGCCGCCGCCCATCGCGGTACCCTTTTTCTCGACGAAATCGGCGAACTTCCCCTCGAATTGCAGCCGAAGTTGTTGCGGGTGTTGCAGGAAGGTGAAATCCTGCGCGTCGGTGAGACCCAGCCCCGCCGGATCGATGTCCGGGTGGTAGCTGCCACGGCCCGTAACGTGCGAGATGAGGTTGCGAAAGGAAGCTTTCGGGAAGATCTTTTTTACCGGTTGGCCGTGGTCGAGATCCAGATCCCGCCGCTACGCGATCGCCGCGAGGATATCCCCGAACTGACCCGATACTTCCTGGCACGGATTGCCGGACGGGAAGGGCGGAAGCCCCCCGTGCTGTCTGCCGAATGCCAGGAAACGCTTTCCGGATACCCTTGGCCTGGCAATGTGCGCGAGCTGGAGAATTTCATGGAGAAGACGATGATTTTCAACCGCGGTGACGTTATTGCGAGTAGCGATCTCCCCGGCGAATTGCGCCGCCGCGCACGGGGCGAAAGGGATGATTTGTCGCTGAAGAATGCTGTGGGAAGAATGGAGCGTGAATATATCAGTAAAGCCCTGGCGGTCACCGGCGGCAATCAGACGCAGGCGGCCAAATTGCTGGAGATCAGTTTGCGGGGGATGTTGTACAAGATGAAGGAGTACGGGCTGGAGTGATGGCAGGCTGACATAAAGCAAGGGAAGATTTCAGATTTTATGCTTCCCTCCTTTGTTAAAAAGGGGCTGGGGGTGGTAGGGTGCCAGCTTGAAAGTCAGCAGGTCGAAGTAAGAAGCAAAATTTGCGTTCAATCTATGCAAAAATTGCATTATCATGACCAGACATATTTTCAGAAAAAGTTAATATCTTGTAATTAATAAGTTTTCCCGTTCTCTCTGTCTGGCGCGCTTGTTGCAAATAGCTTTTGCAAGAACAAACATCGGTAAGGATAACTGCCATGACCCCTAATGTCGTAGAAAACCAAGCTGGATTCTCTCTGGTTGAACTGCTGGTTGCAGTGACCATCTTCGCGGTCGGTCTCCTCGCAACTGCCAGTATGCAGATAACAGCTCTGCAATCCAATGCCGGCGCCCATAAAATGACTACCGTCAATGCCGCTGCGGCCGGGATCATGGAAGAGATTCTCACCTGGTCGTCGGATGATCCCAGGCTCGTCGATGTTGCCGGGAATCCTCATCTCTGGGATTTTGATCCCACGACAGCCGGGATTAATCCTTTAACTGTACAGGGTGGTGGGAATTTTAACGCCCAATACACGGTGTCGATTGATGATCCGATTGAGAACGTCTCAACAATTACTCTGGAAATCTCTTCATCCGGTGGTCTCACCTCGTGGGGCGGAAATAACCGGACTTTGACATGCTTGAGGAAAACCCAATGAGCAGCGGGCGCGGAGGCAGAATGCGGACAAACAGTCGGGGATTCTCATTGGTAGAGCTTCTCGTGGTGATGACAATCTTTGGGGTTATGTCCACGGTTATTCTTAATTTATATGTCAATGTTGTGCGGTCGACGACCTCATCCGAGGAAGTGGTCGAGGTGCAGCAAGGGCTGCGGATAGCACTTGATCAAGTGGCTCGTGATATCCAGATGGCCGGTTTCTTAATTCCGACTGCGGCGCCGATTACGGATGCCGGCGCTAGCCAGATCACGATGATGACGGCCTCGGCTTTCAATTCCTTTGCGCGTATCGACGCCCCCGGTGGCGCTAATACGGCGACCAAGTTCGCGGCAGGAGATCCTGACGGTGTCACCATTAATGTTGCTAACGCTGCCATGGCGCGGCTTTTTACTGAAGATTCTTCTTTTGTCCGTATTGTCAATCCGTTGTCAGGCGATCAGATTGGCGCTTTTTTAGTGGTAGGTGTGAATACTCCCGCGCCGCCACTTATTTCCTCTCTGCGCCTTGAACCATTGGCGACCCCGCTTGTTGATCTCAACTTTGTGCCCGGTGATATGATCGTACAGGTGCCCAGTCCTGCTAATGATGCAACTTATCCCAATGTCGTGACCTATCAGTTGGAAGATGATCCTGCCAGCTTAGACCCAAACATGATGGTGTTGTGCAGGATATGGCGGACAGGTTTACCTGCCCTCACCATAGCCAATCGGAACACAAATGAAAGGATTATCGCGACAAATGTCTCGGGTCTGAGTTTTGAATATCTTATGGATGACGGCACAGTCGAGACAGCGGTGGTGGCAAGTCGACGGGATGAAATTGTCGGGGTAAGGATCTTACTTACCGGTTTGACCGAAGACGCTAAAACCAGGGGGAGCAAGATCCGTGAATTGCAGACGACTGTAAAAATTCGTAACATTTAAAGCTAAAAGGAGGCGTCGATGATGCCGGTTGCAGTAAACAGAAGAAAAACCGAGACAAGGAAATCAACTTGCAGCGTGGTCGGGAATCAGCGCGGTGCCGCCTTGATTCTGGCGATCGTCATGCTGGTGATTTTGAGCATTCTCGGTTCAGTCGTCCTGATGTCCAGCGGAACCGAAATGAAGGTCTCAGGGAATTATCAGGTTGCCAAACAGACTTTCTGGGTTGCAGATCGCGCCGTTGAGTATGCCACCAGCCGTAATATTCTCATGACCATGGGGTCCGAGGTTGATCTGATGACAGCGGATAGTGGTGTGCACAAAACGCGCATCGAAGCGGCTGGAGGCGGAGTCTTGACTGAGGGTGTTATTCGCGATCTTGGACCTGGCGACCTGCCGGCCAAGATTGCCGAGGCTTATGGCACCGATTTCGGCGCCAACTTTTACCAGGTTTCGGTGACCGCCAAACAAAAAGATGAACCGAATGCGGCAGAAGTTCACATTGATACATCTATTGTGCGCATTTTCAAGAATGATAATGACAGTATCTACTTAACCACGGGTGGAGGTTGATTATGAAACGCTCAGGTTTATATTTTTTTGCAGTATTGCTTGTCTTTCTGATGACAGTATCCAAAACAGCATTTGCCGGATGGGATACCTACATCGGCGATGCAGCCATCTATTCGGCGATCGATACTGGTTCCAATCGTCCTAAACCCCATGTCCTCTTCTTGATCGATACCAGTAAGGCGACAGTCGAAAGCAAGGCCATTGGGGTAAAGTATGACCCCGACACTCCCTATGATGGGGCTTATCTAAAGTGGGCCGTCTATCCTGCCAGTCAGCAAGGGACCTTTGCAACGAATAAGAGTGAGATCGTCAATACAACGTCAGCCTTGGAATTGATATCTTGTACGTCTATAAAGAATGTTTTATTGGCCAGTGGCACCTACTCAGGGTCAGGGACGACCGCAGAACCTAATTTAAGTGGTGGTGCCTGTGCCTATGCTAACAAGGGCGCGTCCTATGCCCTGGGTAATTATCTGAATTATCTCAGTTCGAGCAGTGAGGGCAGTGCAGCTGCCGCCGGCACGAATGTCGTTAAAAAGGTCTATACATGCAGCGTGACGAGAAAGACCGGCAGCCCTAAGACGGTCACTGTGACGAATGGCTGCGTCGGGACATTTCTATTCTCCGGTACAACCACCCATACCTCTGATGCCAGCACTGAACCTCTGGTCGGTGTAAACTGGCAGACCGTTTGGACACAGACCAGTGGAGGGTGTCTTGCCAGTGCATCGCCGACCTATTGCTCTGCAACCTCATCTCCCGTGGCAACGACTGTCGATGCTGCAATTCCGGCCTGGACGACAGGAGTTACTTACATTCCGAGTGGCACAACCGCTTTTGCCGGCGGGACTCCCCGGGAGCTGATCTATAATGCGTTAGCGAACGTTGTCGATGGGGCCCGCTTTGCGGTCAAGTTCGGCGCCATGACCTACAATCCCAATAACCAGGGGGGTAAGGTGATTTATGGCATGGACGATTTAAGCGATAATACGAAATTTAATAACTTCAAGCTTGCCCTGCCGCGGATGTCCCTACCCCCTGCAACTCCTGTCCCTATCGGTGCGGATTATATTAATGCCGGTCCTCAGAGACCTCAGGCAGAGGCGCTCTTTGACGCTGGCTACTATATGGGGGCCAAATACCCAACCTCCGGGACAATTGCTGCGAATGCCGTCTTCCCTTTGCCGAACGCGACCTTTACGCGACAAAGTATCGGCTCGACGATGGCAAATACATATTTAGATAGCAATAAAAACCCCTGTCAATATAACCATATCATCCTGATCACCATCGGTCTTCCCAATGCAGAGGCAACAAACGGGCCTTATAAAAATCTTGTCGATTCAGACGGTGATGGGAGAGCAGACGAAACGGTTTACGGTGCCGGGACTCATTATATGGATGATGTTGCTGCCTTTCTATACAAACAGGAGAATATTGTCACACACACGGTTCTGGCCTTTCAGATGAGCGATCCTCTGACTGCAAGGACTGCAGAGGTAGGTGGAGGGCAATTTTATAATGTCTACAATGCGAACACTTTGGCCAAAGCGTTGACCGAACTGCTCGCAAATATTGTTCTTGAAGCAGATACCTCCTTCGTGGCTCCGGTCGTTCCGGCCAGTAGCACCAACCGGACGATCAGTAGTAATCGCGTCTATCTCGGACTCTTTAAGCCCCAGAGCAATAAACCCTGGCTCGGCAATCTTAAAAAATATGGGGTGAGCAGTAACCTCGAACTCCTTGATCGGGCTGGTAATCCTGCAACGAACGCCGATGGAGATTTTATCCTTTCAACCAAATCATATTGGGGATCTGATCCTAATAATTCTGATAAAATTATGTCGTTCGATGGCCTGTTGCCATTAACTGATGGAGGAGTGAGCGGTGATGGCGGAAATGTCTCCGCCGGTGGAGCAGGAGGGAGTCTTAAGGTTAAACTGATATCAGGCGGAACCCGTAATATTTATACACGCCCGATCGGCTCAACTTCAACGGCATTGACGAATAGTCAAAATGCATTTTCTCTAGGGAATTCGCTCATAACAGACGACGATTCGAGCCTTGATCTCGACACTGCCGCAGAGAGGGATAAACTGATTAAGTATGTTTCCGGTTATGACGGTTATGATGAAAATCAGGATGGGAATACGAATGAGATACGCGACTGGCCCTTCGGTGATATCCTCCATTCAAAACCGCTCGTTGTAAATTACAGTCGCTTTACCACGGATCAGGAGTCAGACTGTGCGGTGAACAAATCGATGATTTATGTTGGTGCTAACGATGGAATGCTCCACGCGATTAAAGATTGTAACGGTGAAGAAGCCTGGAGTTATATCCCGGAAACATTGCTGCCGAAGTTGAAAAATTTAAAGACTGCACAGCATAATTATTATGTTGATGAATCTGCAACGGCTTATATGCATGATGTTAATGGTGACGGAATTATTGAGGGGAGTGATAAGGTTGTACTTATATTCGGACTGAGGCAAGGCGGAGGGAAAGATACTCTCGATGCTAGCGGGTCGCGCGGAGCCTATTATGCACTAGATGTCACAGATCCTCTGTCACCTGTATGGCTTTGGCGTATTGACAATACGACGGCTGGATTCGGTGAAATTGGTGAAACCTGGGGACAACCGCGAATAACCAAGATGAAGATCGGTACAGGCGATTACTCTGAGAAGGTCGTTGCGTTCTTTGGCGCCGGTTACGACAACAATGAAGATTTACGGTACGGAAACAACAATCTCTTCCCGAACACCACGACAGTGACAACCAGTACTAGCGCCGCGAATAGTAATTCCGGATTCGTCTCTTCGCTCGGCACAGCCAATCAGCTCAATCCAAAAGGCCGTGGTCTTTATGCTGTTGAGGTTGCAACCTTGGTCAAAGACGTTAGTGGTCAATATCAACCGAGCTTTACCAATAGTGGTGTGAAAATATGGGGTTACGATGCCTCAATGAATGCGGCGATGAAGTATTCGTTCCCGTCGGAATTAACAATCCTCGATACAGATGGAAACGGCTTTTCTGACCGGATCTATGTTGGTGATACCGGTGGTCAAATGTGGCGTTTTAACATAGGGTCGACAATAAAAGACGAGTGGACAGCGAAACGGATTTTCAGTGCTAACGGTCCAAGTGATCCAGATGGTGTCGGCCGAAAATTATTTTATAAACCGGCTGTTGCGGTTGTAAAAGGGGTTATCAGTCTTTATTTCGGGACGGGTGATCGTTCCCATCCTCTCAACCGGGCGGTTGTCGACCGTCTCTTTATGGTCAGGGATCGGAACCAGGAGACCGATAGTAATATCAGTATCGGTAATCTGATCAATATGACCTCGAACACGCTGCAAGACAGTAATGCCACAGCAGCAGAGATCAGCACTATCTTGACCTCATTAGACAGCACAACGAACTACGGTTGGTATGTCAACCTTGAGAATACCGGTGAGAAGGTTCTGGCAGCACCTCTAGTCTTTAATAAACAGGTCTTTTATACGACCTACACCTCGTCGCCTGACAATACTTTAGATATCTGTCAGATCGGCAACCTCGGAACCTCCCGCCTTTATCAGATCGACTACGCGACTGCCGAAGCAGTTTACAATCATGATACAACAAACGATGCAACCCTCGGTGCCAATGAGCGCGCCAAAGGGGATGAGGGTAAAGTCCTTCGTAAGTCCGATCGGGTGAAGAATATCGGTATCGGTATCCCCTCTGGTATTGTGACTCTCATCGACGCCAGCGGTAAGGTCAGTCTGATGATCAGCAGTAGTAACCGGGTTGGAAGTTACAAAGCGCCGGATGCCAAGATGATCACGCCGCTATACTGGATAAAATATTAAGGATCGAAATTGATGCAGTTTCCTTTTTCCATCAATAAAAAATGGCTGGTGTTTCTCGCCATCGCCTTACTGGCTATCGTCGGCTTGCTGGTTGCTCGCGGCTGCAAACAGGAAAATAATGCCGCCATCCCGACGGAGAACCCGTCCCGGCTCTCAACCCAACCAGCGACTGCTGCTGCCGGCACTGCCGCGCAGCAGCAGTCGGCGCAACTTGTCCTGTTGCCGGAAAATCCGACTTCCAACGATTTTTTATTGGCAGTTTTCAAGGGGGAATCAGGCCGGGTTAAATATCGCTGGGAGAAAAATGGCGAGACTCTCGATGGCGAGGAGCTGGATCGACTGGCCGTCAAACATCTAACAAAAGGGGCGGTCATAACCGTCTTTGTCGATAATGCCGGGGCAAGCTACAGTGCTTCGGTCGCCATTGGCAATCTCCCGCCGGTCGTGCAGCAGGTCTCCCTTAAAAATCCCGCCATTCATCGCGGTGTCGACATTGAACTGGTCGCCATCGGGGAAGATTCAGATGGGGACGATGTGAATTTTAACTACAAATGGTTTCGTGATGGCAGCCAAATCAATTTTAACGGCGGCTCAACCCTCTCCGGCGATCAATTCAGCCGGGGCGATCAGATTTCCTTTCAAGTCATCCCCTTTGACGGTGTAGAGGAGGGCGCTCCCTACGAAGGGACAGCTATCACCATCCCCAATGCCCCCCCCGTCTTTATTTCTACACCTCCGCTGCAATTTTTATCCGAAACTTACAGATATCAAGCGCAGGCAAAAGATCCCGATGACGATGCGATCACCTATGCGTTGGAAAATCCCCCGCCGGGCATGATCATCGACCGGAAAACCGGACAAATCAACTGGCCCTTGGTTGATTTGTCTGCCGGTGAGTATCGCGTCAGTATTGTCGCTTACGATGCACAAGGACAAAAAGGTTACCAGGAATACAGCTTGACCATGTCACGTCAGTGAGAGGTTTTAATTAATGAACAGAAACAAAGGGTTCACTCTAATTGAGTTGATCGTTGTCCTCGGTATCGTTGGCATCCTGGCCGGGATTTCTATCCCGGGGTTGATTTCCTGGTCGAGGAATGCCAGTTACAAGGAGGCGGCCAATCTGGCTTTGACGGCATTGCGGCAGGCCAAGGGGCAGGCGATCAATCTCAATCAATCGGTCACTGTCCTTTTTACCCTGGATAACAGTGCTGCAAATACCGCGAATAAAATAAAAGTAGGAGCAGGATCTGAAATGCTCTTTAAAAAGGGGATAGAAATTAAACAAGGGTCGTCGTGTGACGTTGCAGACGGTACACTCTCTATAGCCTTCAATCCCACCGGATCCTCTGATGCCGGTTTTATTTGTATCTTTGATGGTACGGTACAAAAATACAGAGTTGGTATTGCGACTCCGAATACCGGGCGGATTTTTCTGGAGAAATTTTAAGGAACATGGAATTAAAATACCGGGCGATGATAGTGGGGGCCAGACAAGTTTCATCTGCTTCGCTCAATTTTGATCTCCGTGCCAACAACCAAGGGCAAAGCAGGTGAGACGTTTGCTTTGCCCTAACATTTAAAACTGCTATAAAGAATTGTAATTTTTCATCAAGCTTTTGAGTTTCACTTGATAGTGTCACACCAGTGGGGGGGGTGCATTAATGAATGGAAGCAAGGGGTTTTCTCTCGTTGAATTGACGGTCGTTATCGGTGTTCTTGGTGTGCTTGTCGCGGTCTCTGTCCCGAATTTTATTGAGTGGACCAGAAACGCGCGCTGTAAGGAAGCGGCGAATTTTAGCTCGATGACGTTGCGACGGGCCAAGGGCCAGGCGATTAATCTTAATCAGCGGGTCAAGGTGGAGTTTGATTTAGAGACCCGTACAGTGATTATGAATGTGGTTGGGGGTCCCATCATTGCGTCCTCGAAAATTTCTGATGGTGTCGGAATTAAAGGCGGGACAACTTGTACAACCACGAGCGGTAAAGTTTCATTTACTTTCAATCCGACGGGTTCATCGAGTAGCGGTTATGTTTGTATCTTCGATGGCCCGATAAAAAAATACAAAGTTGGAGTTGGAACCGCAAATACCGGGCGGATCCGTATTGATAAATTTTAGACGGCGTCACACACTGCTTGGAATAATTACAAGGATTTGTCATGACAATAGATGAAAAAAAACACAGCCGCGCCGAAGCCGGGTTGCAATACCTCGGGAAAGCTGCCGATTATCCGCAGACCTACAGCGTTGAAATCCTCGAAACTTTCGATAACCGCCATCCGCAGCGGGATTACTGGACTTTGCTTGAATGTCTGGAATTCTCCAGCCTCTGCCCGATCACCGACCAGCCCGATTGGGCGACGATCTATATCCGTTATGTGGCGGATCGCAAGATGGTTGAATCGAAGTCGCTCAAACTCTATCTGCACGGTTTTCGTAACCGCGGGGACTTCCACGAAGACGTCATCAATGTCATCCTTGATGATCTGGTCACGGTCATGCAGCCCCGTTATCTGGAGGTGCTGGGGGTCTTCCATCCGCGCGGTGGCATTGCCATCCATCCCTTTGTCAACTGGGGAAGTGTGGCAGCACGCGCCGATGCGCCGGGCCAAAGTTGGGCCGATTATGCCCGCCAGCGCCGCGATAACCTCACTCTCAGCGAAACTCTCGGTAGCGGCCGGCATTTGCGCTGAATAAGGGCCAGGTTAACACCCTCAATCAAAATCCTTCTCCCCCTGTCAGGGGGAGGTCGGGAGGGGTTAGCATTAATTCTTGAATAACGAAAGACCACCCATGGCCGACAAAGCACCCAGCGGACGGATTCTCGTTGTTGATGACGAAGCGAGTCTTCGTGAAGTCCTCACCATCATGCTACAGCGCGAGGGGTATGACGTCGAAACTGCCGCCGATGGGGCGACGGCGCAGGCACTGTTGCGGGAATCCGACTTCGATTTGATCATTAGTGACATCAAGATGCCGAAAATCACGGGTCTTGAACTCCTCCGCTTTGTCCGTGAGCATGCGCCGGAGACGATGATGATCATGATCACCGCCTTTTCAACCAGTGAAGACGCGGTGGAAGCGATGAAGCTCGGCGCTTTTGATTACATTACCAAACCCTTCCGCAACGACGAAATCCGCCTGATTGTCCGCAATGCTCTTGAACGGCGCGCTCTGCGTCAAGAAAATCAGACGCTGCGTCAGGAACTCAGTCAGCGCTACAGCTTTGCCAATATGGTCGGCAAGAGTGAGCCGATGCAGCAGGTTTATGAGCTGATCAGCAAGGTGGCTCCAAGTAAGGCCAATGTGCTGGTGACCGGCGAAAGCGGCACCGGAAAAGAGCTGGTTGCCAAGGCGATTCATTTTAACAGTCCGCGCCGTGATCATCCCTTTGTGCCGGTGAACTGTGGCGCCATCCCCGAGACCCTGTTGGAGAGTGAACTCTTCGGCCACGAAAAGGGGGCCTTTACCGGCGCCAGCGGACAAAAGGCCGGTCTCTTTGAAGTCGCTAACAGCGGCACGATCTTTCTCGACGAAATCGGCGAGCTGCCGGCGAGCATGCAGGTCAAGCTGTTAAGGGTGCTGCAAGAACGGGAGTTTCGCCGCGTCGGCGGCACAAAGGATCTGCCGGTCGATGTGCGGCTGATTGCTGCGACGAATAAAGACCTGGCCACCGAGACCAAAGAAGGACGTTTTCGCGAAGATCTTTATTATCGCCTCAATGTCATCCATATTCCCCTGCCGCCCCTGCGCGAGCGGTCCGAAGATATTCCTCTCCTCATCAATCACTTCTATCAAAGTCACGCCGGCCACGACGTCAAGATCAGTGATGCTGCGCTGCGTCTGCTCCTCGATTACCCCTGGCCCGGCAATATCCGCGAACTGCACAATGTACTGGAGCGCTGCCTGGTTCTCGGTTCTGCCGAGAGTATCGGCGTCGATTGTCTCCCCCCCCAGGTGCGCGACGCAGCCGCCGGGACGTTATTACATGACCTTCCGGAAGACGGCCTCGATCTCGATGCCTATCTTGCTGCTATTGAACGCGAGCTCCTGCTCAAAGCCCTGGAGCGCAGTAACAACGTGCGGACCCGCGCCGCCGAGCTGTTGAAGATGTCTTTTCGCTCGATTCGTTATCGTCTCGCGAAGTTCGGTCTGGATGTTGACGAGTAGGGGGTGCAACCGGGGAGTAGTTTGGTATGGTCAACGGAATTTAATGGCGTTATTAGCCGCGGTGAAGATCTGTTCGCGAACCACCCGGTTGTTGAAAATTAGAGGATCATTTGAATCAGGGCACCCACAAGGGGAGCCCCTACCGAAAAATGAAAATTCGCCGGGTAGGGGCAGGTCTTGTGCCCGCCCGTTTCTCCCCTGGCAAGGTGGTTAGGTTCCCTTAAAGCCTTAAGCTGACAATTTACGGCAGTGCCGGCGCGTAAGGCTGACGTTTATCGGCAGTCAGGGCAAAATCAAGGGCCGGCTGTCCTGTTCTCGGGTCTGGAATGGTGAGAGAACAACGGCTCTAATATTTTTTTCTGCATAAAACTTCGCTTCCAAGCCATCGAAATTTTTATCATCTTCCTGTTTATCTCTCCTAGTCCGGGCAGTTTTGAGGATTTTCTTTCCTTAAAAAAAAATACTTTTCACCCTTGGCATGCGCCCTGCTTATCTGTATAGTCGTCACGCAACAAATTGAAAGAATGCTACCATTCGCCGTCCCATTTACGGGGCATACATCACATCAATGGAGGTTACATCATGAAAATGCTCAAAAAGGGCCAAAAAGGTTTTACCCTCATCGAGCTGCTGATCGTCGTTGCGATCATCGGTATCCTCGCAGCTATCGCTATCCCCCAGTTCTCTTCGTATCGGCAGAAAGCGTATAACAGCGGTGCCACCAGCGACCTGAAGAACATGAAGACCGGCATGGAAGCTTATATGGCTGATAATCAGGAATACCCCGCCGTTCTTGGTCTCTATTAAATTACTGTAGCCCTGGTTTGAACAGGGCATAGAAAAGGAGCTTTTTATGAAAAAGATTCTCATTTTGACGGCAGTTCTTGTTCTTACAGCTTCTAGTTGCTTTGCCGCTGCGGCTACCTCTGCAGACACCTCTAGCATAGATTTTGAGGCAACTGGAGTAGGTAAGACCATGACTGGTGATCGTGAAACTGCTACTGCATCTACCGCACAGATTGGCAAGTGTTCTACTGGCGTAGCTGTGGCTTGGAGTACGTCTACAGCAGGTTATGCCCTGATGACTCAGCATAAAAGCGGCACCAAGGCCTATGGCTCTTCCTACGACAGCACGGCAATTTACCAGTGGAAATCTAATGCAGAGCCTGGCACCGCCGCCTATAACAGCGGGGCATTGACGGCTACTGACACCACTGATTTTACCGATGCCAAAGGTTTTGCACCGATGTAGTTTCTCTTATCAAATTTCAAAAAAACGGGATGTTTCGGCATCCCGTTTTTTTTTAAGGTTAGCCAAAGCCATGACGATTGTTTCTGTGACTTTGAAGGGGATCCTTCGCGACCGGGTTTTGCAGGGGATTCTCGCCGCCGGGGTAGCCTTTCTGGTGATTCCGGCCATCAGCACCCTGTCGATGCGCCAGGTCACCGAGCTGGCGCTGACCCTGTCGCTGTCGCTGGTCTCTTTTATTCTCTTGCTTCTGTCGATTTTCCTTGGCGGGGTTTCCCTGTGGCGGGACGTGGAGCGGCGCTATACGCACAGTGTCCTTACTCTTCCCCGCAGTCGGGCGCGCTACCTGTTAGAGCGCTTTGTTGGCATCGCCCTCTTTCTCCTCGTCTCAATGATCCTGCTGGGACTGATGTTGGTGGTCGTTGTTCTCTTCGTTGCCGGTTCTTACCCCCCGGACCGGCCAATCTCCTGGCTGGCGGTGGTGGCGGCGCTCGGTTTTGATGCCCTTAAATGTACCCTATTGGTGGCCTTTGCAGTCCTATTCTCTTCGGTCAGTACCTCCTTCTTCCTTCCGGTCTTTGGCACTATCGCCATCTATCTTGTCGGTGGCGCCACCCAACAGGCTTATGACTATGTCCTTTCCCCTGCCGGCCAGTCGCTGTCACCGTTGACCCAAAAGCTTGCTGCGGGGTTGTATTATATTCTACCAAATCTTTCCGCCTTCGATCTCAAGATCAATGCCATCTACGCTCTTCCCCTCGATTTTCATGCTCTCGTACTGACCGCTGGCTACGGCCTTATTTATATGGCCTTTGTCCTTATTGTCGCAGCTGCCGTCTATTCCCGCCGGGAACTCGGCTAGGTCGAGCATGAAGCGTTATCTCGTTACGGCCAGCTGTGTTTTGGTTGCCTATCTCGCTATCCTTGGTCCTTTTACTCAAGCGATGAAAGAGAAGGTCACAGCGGTCAAACTCGGCATAAGTCCTCACCCTAAAGTTCTGCAAGTCCTGTTTCCAGATTATCAGGAATTTCTCGCGGCCTCTTCCCTTGGCCGTATCATCCAATATTACGGGGCATTGGTCGACCCAGCGGCTGATCCCGGCAAAGTGCTGCGCGTCGCCGACTATCCGGCTATGTCGCGGGCAGTGCATTCTGCTTTGCACCTTGACCCCTATAACATGGATGGCTATTATTTCGGCCAGTCAATCCTGGTATGGGACGCCAAACAGTACAAACTGGCCACCGAACTCCTCGAATACGGCATGCAGTATCGCACCTGGGACTGGCAGCTTCCCTTCTTTGCGGCTTTCAATCAAGCCTATTTTCTCAAGGATCGGGCGGCGGCGGCGCGTCTGTACATGCGGGCTGGAGAACTTTCGGATGCAACGCTTTTCAAGTCGCTGGCCGGCCGTTATCTGCAGGAAGCAGGTGAAACCCAAATGGCTATCGACTATCTGGTAACTCTCGAAAAGAGCGCGCGGACGCCTGTGATCAAGGAAACTCTGCAGGTTCGAATAACGGCTTTTCAAACCGTTTTGTCCATCGAAGAGGCCCGGGATCACTACGCTGAAGAAAAGGGGCATCCTCCCGCAGATATCGTTACTCTGGTGACAAGTGGCTATCTTTCCACCAAACCGATTGACCCTTATGGCGGAGAGTTTTATCTGGATGAGAGGAAACAGGTGCGCACGACCAGCAACTTTGCTTTCGTTGCCTCCGGCCAGCCTTCCGTCGAAAGTTCTGCAGCCCCTTCTGACAAGTGAGTGATGAGCATGTCCACAACTCCGATCGCCATTTCACAATTGCAAAAGACCTACCGCGGTAAGTGGGGGAAGAAGGTTGAAGCTCTGCGCGACCTTTCCCTCAATATTGTCCCTGGCGAGGTCTTCGGTTTTCTTGGGCCGAATGGTGCCGGCAAGAGTACGACCATCAAGATTTTGATGGGATTGATCCGTCCCAGCGCTGGCGAAGCCCGCATCTTTGGAGTTTCAGCCAGTGAAGCTGCAGCGCGTCACCGTGTCGGATTTCTGCCGGAAAATCCCGCTTTTTACGACTTCCTCACTGCTCG
The DNA here is from genome assembly GCA_002841765.1 of Deltaproteobacteria bacterium HGW-Deltaproteobacteria-4. Classification (NCBI taxonomy): domain Bacteria; class Deltaproteobacteria; species Deltaproteobacteria bacterium HGW-Deltaproteobacteria-4. The sequence continues at coordinate 197,638 of PHAV01000001.1, forward strand.
TGAATACCTTCATTTTGTCGGCGAAGCCTTTGCCATGCCAAAGGCGGTCATCCAGCGGGAAAGTGACCGGGTACTGGAGTTGCTCGACCTGACAGCGGCTGCGGGACGACCGATCCGGGGGTACAGTAAAGGGATGGTGCAGCGTCTCGGCCTCTCTCAAACCCTGATCCACTCTCCTGATCTTTACATTCTCGATGAGCCGATGAGCGGACTCGACCCGATCGGCCGGGCCCTGGTCAAGGAGATCATTCTCGATCTAAAAAAACAAGGGAAGACGGTTTTTTTCAGTACCCATGTCACGGCTGACGCCGAACGGGTCTGTGATCGCATTGGCGTCATTATCGGCGGCCTCTTTCAGGAAGAAAGGGTGGTTGGAGAATTGCTGCGCGAAGGGGTCGACGGCTATTTTTGCCGGGTGCGGGGACTCGCTATCGAAAACCTCCACGTATTGGGGGGTACGATCTGCGCTGACGGCGTTTATGAAGTCTTTGTGCCGCGGGATCGTTACGATACCTTTGCTGTCGAATTACTGAAAACCGGCGGTTCTTTCGACCTGATCGAACCACGCCGGCGGGATGTTGAGGACTACTTCCTCGATCTGGTGCGCTCCAGCGGCGGAACTGCATGCGCCTGAATCTGAAGACCTGGCACTGTCTGTCATTGCTGGTCCTGGCGGTCCTGCTCGCCTACTATCCGAGTCTGTCGGCCGGTTACAATTCGATCGACGATCTAAAGATGATCAGCAGCATCGATCAGGCCGGCCCCCTCGATTTGCGCCAGCTTTTCGTGCGTAGTGGTTCTTATTACTACCGGCCGCTGACCATTCTCACCTATACCCTAGATCGGGACCTGTGGGGCACGATCCCCTCGTTCATGCACCTGGAAAACATCCTGCTGCACCTGGCGTGCGCCTGTCTGGTCTTTGCCATCACCAAACGGTTACTCCCCCTGTGGGGGCCAAAAGGGCTGTGGCCAGCCCTTTTGGCCGCTCTCTTCTTCGCGCTACACCCCATTGCCACCGAATCGGTCAGTTGGATCAGTGGTCGCACCGATCCGTTGATGGCGGTCTTCCTGCTCCTCGCCGTGTGGCTGAGTCTTCTGGCGCTGCCAGCGGGGCGGCCTCTGGCAGCCCTGGCTGGCAGCGGCGCTCTCTTTGTCGCTTGTCTGGCCAAGGAAGTGGCGGTCTTTATTCTCCCTGCTCTGCTCTGGCTGATTACCGTCTATCCGGGGCACGGCGGTTGGCTCGACAAATTGCGCCGCCGCTGGTGGACGCTACTCATGCCGACGCTGGGGATAATCGGCTATTTTGTCCTGCGCCACCTGGCTATCGCTCGCGACAGTGGCATCAATACCGCCCTTAAGGGTGTCACCGCCGGCGATTATGACTTGCTGGACAAGGGTCGTATTGCCTTTAAAGTCTACGGATTCTATCTCAAAAAACTCTTTATCCCCTGGCCGCTGAATTTCGCCATTGTCGAGATCTCCGGTGGGTACGTGTTAGCCGGTATTCTCCTCGCGGTGCTCCTCCTTTACCTGATCTGGCGCGCTGATGTCGCCGGGGCTTTCGGCTTGATGGCTTTCTGTGTCCTCTCGCCGGCACTATTGGTCGTCTTCGGCAAGATGACCTGGACGCCGCTAGCCGAGCGCTATCTCTACACCTCCATTGCTCTCTTTGCCCCCTTGCTCGCCTTCCTGGTCATCCGCCTGCGCACACTTGTCTCTGCTCCGCTACGACGCCGTTGTGATCTGGCGCTGGCGCTACTTCTGCTGGTTTTTTTTGCTACAACGCTGCATCGCGCCTGGATCTGGCAGGACAATCTGCGTCTTTACCAGGACACCTTCGCCAAAAGTCCTGATTTAGTTTCAATAAAAACCGAGTTGGCGTCTGCCTTAATCCGCAAGGGGCGGTCAGCTGAAGCAGAAGTAATACTGGCTGATATGCAGACGGGAAGCAATGCGCCCGACTTCATCAACGACGATATGAACCTGGCAGGGGCTCTTCTCTCTAGAGGAGATCTGGAAGGCGCTCGCGCGATTCTTCTGCCACTCCTCAATACCAAACCCAAGAAATATTATGATCTGCTCCAGCATCTGTTGCGGATCAACGATCACCGGATCGGCCGGGCGGAAACTCCTGAGTTGCGACTGGCTATTCAGCAGGAATCTCTTGCCTGGTTGGAAGAGCAACAGCGTCTGCGGCCAGGCGCCTTTACCAACTATCGTATCGCTAAAATGCAGCTTTCCATGGGGGATAAAACGGAAGCACTCACCTCCTTCCGTGCCGCTTTGGAAAAAACCCCCGCTGATGCCCATTATCGCGGTGCTGCAGAGACCTTTATCCGGCAGTTGGAGGGCTTATGAAAATCAAAGCACTGGTTTTGCTGTTGCGCCCGCATCAATGGCTTAAAAACCTGATTCTTTTTTTCCCACCTTTTCTCGGTGGCAAGCTGACAACCATTGCCGCTTCGGGTCAGGTTCTTTGGCAGGCGCCTCTGGCTTTCTGTCTAGCCTCGAGCGCCGCCTATATTATCAACGATCTTTACGATGTCGGGGCTGACCGCAACCACCCTCAGAAGTGTCATCGCTCCATTGCTGCCGGCCACGTGACGCCAACAATTGCCGTGATTCTTGCATTTTGTTGCCTTGCCAGTGCCCTTGCTGCGGCCTTTATTGTCGGCGATCTCTTTAGTGTGTTGTTATTGATTTATCTCGGAATTTCCTTGTGTTACTCCGCTGGCCTCAAACATCTCCCTATTATCGATATTTTCTGCATTGCTTCCGGTTTTGTAATCCGGCTCTTCGCTGGAGGAATCGCATTTAATGTTGTGATTTCCGATTGGCTCTTCTTGAGTGTCTTTTTGCTGGCACTCTTTTTAAGTGCCGGTAAGCGACTTGGTGAGACCGAAGAATTGGGCGGTGGCGGCGGTGACCAACGCAAGGTTCTCAAAGAGTATCCACCTGGAGCCCTTGAACTCTTCATGGCAATCTCAGCATCCACGGTTCTGGTCACCTACACCATGTATGTCGTCTCCAAGCATCGCCTGGTCTACACCGTACCACTCTGCTGTTTTGGACTCTTTCGTTACATGCTCAATGTGAAACGAGGTGCCAGCGGTGATCCGACCGACGCGTTGTTGAAGGATCCGATCCTTTTTGTCGTCGGTTTTGTTTGGGTGGTTCTGGTCTTTATGACCATGTACGTGTAAAGTACCCTTACGTTCTCATTCCCCCTTTTTAGACAATGTCACCCCCGCTGTGTTTTTTTATTTCACCCTGACTTAATCCTCTCCTCAAGCATGTCAGAAGATGTTTAAATGTTACGATAAAAGGCAGCTTCATGCGTGTAATATTGAATGGTTATAATCGTTTCAAAACCTACATATTGAACTCCTCGTGGATTATGGGAGAGAAGTTATTTACTATTGGCGTCGGTTTTTTAGTGACAGTTCTGATTGCCAGGTATCTTGGGCCGGAACGGTATGGGATTTTAGCCTACGCTCTTTCGTTGACTGCCCTTTTTGCCTCAGCAGGACACATGGGTTTAGGTGGATTGGTAGTCAGGGAACTAGTCAGAAAACCTGACAGTAGACCAGAAATCATTGGAACAAGCATAGCGTTAAAACTTTTAGGTTTTCTAGTTGGTTTCATTGCATTACTTATTTATGCGTTGGTTTTTGAAGACCGAGAAAATAAAGAATTTTTGGTGTTGATTGTCGTGGCATCAGCACTTTTTTTTAAACCATTTGATGTGATTGATTTTTGGTTTCAAGCACATGTCCAGGCTAAATATACTGCAATAGCCAGGTCCGCTTCATTCTTTTTTACGGCGTGCTTCAATGTATTACTAGTGCTCATCAGCGCAGAGCTTTTATTTTTTGCTTTTTCCAGTTTATTACAAAGTTTTCTAGCTGCCTGTTTTCTTCTTCTATTGTTTCGTTCTACCGCGAATATACCTATCACGACTTGGCGCGTCAGTTTAATGATGGCAAAGCAACTATGGAGCCATGGATGGGTTATTTTTCTTGGGGCAATTTTTTCTTCTATTTATTTAAAACTTGATCAAATAATGCTCAAATGGTTGACAAGTGCTGAAGAGGTTGGAATTTATTCTGTAGCAGCAACTCTATCGGAGGCATGGTATTTTGTACCGTCAGCAATTATTGCTTCATTATTTCCAAATTTAATAAAGCTAAAAGAAGAGAACAAAATTTTTTTTAACGCAAGTCTCCAAAAGATTTTCGATATTCTTTTTATTTTAGCTTTATCTGTTGCACTGGTTGTAAATTTTATGGCTGAACCACTTATGGAATTTTTATTCGGACAACAGTATTTAGCATCGGCACCAATACTTGCCATCCATATTTTTGCTTCTTTATTTATTTTTATGCGAGCGGCATTCAGTATGTGGATTTTGATTGAAAACGCTTTAATTTTTTCCTTAATAACACAGGGTTTAGGAGCACTTGCAAATATAGGTTTGAATTTTTTACTCATCCCCAAATATTCTGGATACGGTGCAGCAGTTGCTACCCTGTTGTCCTACGCCACAGCATCGTATTTTTCATTATTTTTTTACAAGAAAACCCGTCCAATATTTTGGATGATGAGTAAAGCTATGATGTCGCCAATTAGGTATCCCCTTTCCTACATAAAAAGGAAGGCATATTGACCAATTATCGAATAAATGTGTCTACTGTAGCGGCACAGTATCTGTGTAACAGTTGTGGTGCTTGTTTTGCAATTTGTGCCAACGGTTCAGTCCGTTACAGCGAAACGGTAGGCGGTTATCTCTTCCCTCAGATTGACCAAAGGACCTGCATTCATTGTGGGTTGTGTTACGATGTGTGCCCCGGTATAAATTTTGGTAAAACTTTAACAACACGAATGCCTGAAGATCCTTTTGCTGGTAATGTTCTTAGTTGTGAAATCGGTCGGTGTACTGATGATGCGATTTTTTCTAACAGCCAAAGTGGCGGTGTCACTACGGCATTATTAATCCACCTATTTGAAACAATTCAGATTGAAGCGGCTGTTGTAGCAATTATGCAAACAGGTGCTCTTCCAAGGGGTGATGTGCTGCTGGTTAAGAGTACTTCTGAACTCATGAGAGCGCAAAAATCGAAATATACACCCATCCCCCTTCTTAAGGTCATCCAGGATATAAAAAAAATTCAAGGGCCGGTGGCGCTTGTGGGCTTACCTTGCCACATGCATGGGTTGCATAATCTGACAGATATGAATCCTGATCTTGCTAAAAAGCAGTTCTTTAAAATAGGTTTGATCTGCGATCGGATCATGACCACGGCGGCAATCAACTTTATGTCTAATCGCGCAACCCACGAACCAATCAGTGATTTTGTATTCAGAGATAAGTTGTTCCCTTCTTATCCTGGTAGCCCGGTGGTGAAAAAAGCAAGTGGCGAAAAAGTTGTTTTAAAAGCATCGTTTCGCATAGCGATTAAAGATTTTTTTACACCCGTCCGCTGTCGATTGTGTTTCGACAAGTTAAATGTTTTTGCGGATGTAGTTTTAGGTGATCCTCATGGTGTCAATGATGCTGACAAAATTGGCGGCGAAACACTCGTTTTTTCTCGTAACGAAAAAGGTCAACAACTTATTAGGGAAGCAAAACTTTCGGGTTTTGTGACATTGAGAGAATGTGACTGGAACGTTGCCATTACAGGGCAGGGTGTTGACAAAAAGCGTAAAGAATGGGCTGGGTTTATGCGCGCTTGGGAAGAAATGGGGAAGCAATTACCTCGCTATCCTTATATTCAGATCACATGTGCTCCCGTACAAAATCACAAAAAAATGTTAATGGATGCACTGTCTCTTGATAAAAACACAAGGGAGGCTGTTTTAAATGCGGCTGGTTGGTGGTTGTTGAGACGAAAGTTTTATAATTTTATTTTGTGGTTCATCGATAAAAGCAAAACTTTTACGCGTAACATACTCAACATGAGCAAACGATGATTATTGAAATTCGAAAAGCCGGATTTGTTAATAAGGGTGCCCAGTTAATGCTGTATGCAGTTCTGCAGAAAATGCAACAGACTTATCCAGACGCTACTTTTGTTATGGCACCATCACCTGAATCTGGATCCCAACCGTTCCATAAATTGGTCGGTCTAGGTATGTATCCTAAGGCTTGGTTGTGGTTATTTGGCATCCAATGGGGCATTTTAGCGGGTTTCCTCCCGAAAAAACTTCGGGAAATGTACGGCATAGTCCTTGATAAAGAAGTTGATGTTGTTCTTGATGCGGCCGGATTTTCCTATAGTGATCAGTTAGGAGTGGACAGCAGCAAAGAGTTAGCTTGTTCTTCAAGCCGTTGGAAAAAACAGGGAACCAAACTGATTCTCTTGCCGCAGGCTTTTGGCCCTTATACCAATAATAATATAAGGTTACATGTAGCTAAGTTTATCGAAAATGCTGCTTTGGTGTTTCCTCGCGAAAAGGTGTCTTACGATTACCTGGTCGACGTGGTAGGAGAGCAGGAAAAAATCAAACAGTTTCCTGATTTTACCAATCTTATCAATGGAATACTTCCAGATTATTTTGATGTCGAGAATAACAAAACTTGCTTAGTACCCAATTATCGAATGATTGATATGACTATTATGGAGGAAAGTGAAGCCTATTTACCTTTTATGATTAAGTGTGCCAAATACTTGGTAGAGAATGATGCTAAACCTTTTATCCTGGTGCATGAGGGCGCTAACGACATGATACTGGCAACTAGTATTTCTGACGCTGTCGGTGGTATTCCGGTCATCAAAGAAGATGATCCCCTGAAAATTAAGGGGATACTTGGCGCATGTGAGGCCACTGTTGGTAGCCGTTATCATGGGTTGGTAAGCGCTCTCAGCCAAGGGGTTCCTTCGCTCGCTACCGGGTGGAGCCACAAATATCTTGAGCTATTTGAGGAATATGGCTTCCCTGAAGGAGTTGTTTCGGTGATTGGCAGTGATGATGAATTATACAAAAAAATAGATTTTATTATCGATCCTGAAACTAAACAGGCGCTTTCTTCAAGACTAAAAGAAAAATCTGAAGAGATAAAAAAACTCTCAGAGAAAATGTGGAAAAATGTTTTCTCTGAAATAGATAAAAAATAGTCGCATTATTTTATTCGTAAATTGCACGGACAGTTTGGTAAAGCGTGGAGAATTTGAACGACTTTCTATTTGAGAATATTAGGTAATGAAAACTCGATTACTTAAAAGCTTGTATCAACTCTTTCCTTTTTCGCTTAAAGGTGATGCGGTCATCAACAGTGAAACAGAGTTAGCTATCTCCTGCATATTTCCTACATACCAGCGGGATACAGATCTTGAGGTTCTTCTTAGGTGCCTTGCCGGGCAGGGGCTCAATAAAAATGACTTTGAAGTCATCGTGGTTGAGGATGGGATGGATGAGAAGACTGGTCAACTGATCAGGCTTTTTGCGTCCCAACTAAACCTCGTACATCTAACTAATCCTGTCCCACTTCATAATATTGCCAGCCTGCGTAATCAGGGGTTAAAGCATTCGAAGGGAGAACTGATTCTCTATTTAGATGATGATACGATCATCCCACAGGAATATTTTCTTAGCAGACTGGTGAAATTGTTTGATGCTGATCTTTCGATTGGGGCTGTACAGATTCCAGGAGAAGCGAGTTATGGTCTATGGAGAATCAAATACGATTATCTTGACAGATACTCGTTTGCGTCGCGCTGTGTTGCTTACAGGCGATCTGCTTTGGCCCGAATCGGTGGTTTTTTTGAACAACTTGCCTCCTATGAGGATATTGAGTTGTCAATTCGTTTTACCATTATGGATGGACGGATGACACGCGCAGAGGAGTTATTCTACCTGCATCCGCCTCTATATTTTGACAGCTGGAAAAAGCCCCTTTGTAATGGCCTCTCATTTCTCCGGCTGTTTCGTCGATACTCTAAACCGGTTTGGTTTGTCTGTTACCTTAATGCATTGCGTTTTTTACCTTTCTTGTTGATGCCCAATGCCAAATATCGCCAGTGGGGAAAAATCAGCGCCGGCTTTGTCTGGGCGCCAATCTCTTTGATTTTTCAGAAAATGAATCATCGGGACAAAAAGATTATCTATCGTTAATTATATTGATAACCTGGAGTGACGCGTGTTTTGTCTTGAAGAAAAAAAAGTAACGGTAATTGAACCCTACGCCTGTCCTGCCTGCAATAGCAGTGTCAATTATGCCGCTTATATTTACCGTAATTCTTCGCAGACCGAAGAGGCGCATATTCTCAGGTGTCCAAACTGTACAGCCATGTTTATGCGACCTGTCCTGATCCCGGAACTTGAAGGCCGACAGATGGACAGCCTGGATGATGCCGAGATGTACGGTAGCCAACTCATGAAAACACTGCATGAACAGCTTTATCTCAAAAAGGAAATCCGACTCATTCAAACGGCTGGCCAAGCCGGGGGGGCCTTGCTCGATGTTGGCTGTGGCGCTGGCTGGATATCCAATATCTGGGCGCAAAACGGTTTCCAGGTAACGGGCCTTGAACCCTCCCTAAACCGCTGCAACTTAGCACGGAAGAAGTATGGGTTGAATGTCGTTAATGAATATATTGAGAATACAGAATTTGAAAAATGTTTTGATATCAGCATTCTTCGGCACGTGATTGAACATATTCAAGATCCTGGCTCAGTTCTGCGAAAAATCCACGGGTCATTAAAAGAAGAGGGTGTAGTCATGGTGATTGTGCCCAATATTGATTGTATCGGTCGATATCTTTTTGGCGTCGATTGGGAATGGGTGCTCCCCTGGCATTGCAATTTTTTCAACCAGCGTTCCCTGGAAAAACTTATTGAAAAATCAGGGTTTGAAATCATTAAAACTTACCAGACGGCATCGCCTTTTTATCATTTTGAGAGTTTTGCAAGGAAGTTTGACTCCAAACTTTTAAAAGCAATAAATAGTCGCTTTAAGGTGGCATCGATGCTTGCAGCTTCTCCTGTAGCGATGCTCGGGTTGGCATTGGGGCGTGGTGACAACTTGACAACCCTGGCCCGCGTCCGGAAATGATGCGTGACATGCAGAGACGAAAAAAGATCCTGATGGTCAGTTGTCAGCATTGGCTGTCACCGATCCAGGTTGGCGATCATTTGTTAGCACGGCAGTTTCTTGCTGCTGGTTGGCAGGTCGGTTTTATTTCAGACCCGGTGACACCGTTTCACCTGGTTAAGGGCTTTGAGTTGAAACCCCGCTTGAAGAATTATCTGTCCGGTGGTGTCAGGGGAAATGGTGGCGATCTCTGGGGGTACGTACCAGGGGGTCTAGTGATGCCTTATAATGTCTCGTTTCTTAAAAATAGATGGGTCCATTCTTTTTGGCAGAATTTGACATTCCCTAATCTGATTCGTCAGGTGCGGAAAAATGGTTTCGCTGAGGTTGATGTCCTATATTTCAGAACCTCAAAGCAGGCATTCTGGCTGGATAAAATCAAAAGCAATGTTTCTGTTTTTCGGGTCGCGGACAATGATTCCGGCTTCTTCGATTATAATGACGAAGTTCGTCGTCGTGAGCAGGCTTTGGTGCAACGAGCTGATTTGACAGTTTACACGTCAAAACCGCTTGAGGATTATGTGACCCGTCTCAATCCACGAGATACCCTTTATCTCCCTAACGGCGTCGAGTTCGATTTTTTTTCCGCCCCAACAAATAAGCCATCAGAGTATAAAGAATTTTCCGGGCCGATAGCAGTGCATGTTGGCTCAGTCCTGCCGGAACGTTTTGATTTTGAATTGGTCGATTTGCTCACGGTGAAATTTCCTGAAGTTCAGTTTGTTTTCGTCGGACCTGATGAGGCGTTGCGGCGGCGACTTCATCAAAGACCGAACCTGCACTTGCTTGGGCCACGTCCATACGAGTTGATTTCGGGATATATGCAGCATGCTGATGTGGGTTTGATCCTTTTGGATATTGAGAAGAATCCGGTATTGGTAAATAGTACGAATCCGCTAAAGTTGTACCAGTACCTAGCCAGTGGACTCCCTGTGGTTTCAATGGCATGGGATGTGCTTACGGATCTTGCTCCTCCGACCTGTCTGGCAAAGAACAGGGACGAATTTGCTCGCTATCTGGGACATGTTTTAAGCGAGAGGTGTTTTGACCCTGCTGAATTGATGGCGTATGCGAAAAAATTTGACTGGCAGAGCCAATTTAATCACCTTTGTAGCCGGATAGAAATGATTTCTGAAAAAAAACGAGTAAATGAAGATGCTTCTGGTTTTTAGTCTTTCATATTCTGAAATTCTCGAAAAAGGTATGAATATGAATATTGTGAAATCGATAGTAATTAATTTTCTCGGTTATTTCCAGACGAGAAATGCACTAATAAAAGTTCGTCATTTGAAACAATTTTCCGATTCTCCTCTCAACAAGCTATGTCAGGCTCTGGAGGACGTGCTAACCCGAAAGATTCTTCCTGATGAAGTTGATTATGTTAGGCGAATTGAGCGCTTGCGGTCGAAAATGTTAGCGTCTGACCGCCAGGTTTTATTCGCTGATTATGGGGCTGGTTCTCCTGATATTACGTTGACCGAAGTAGAGAGCGCCAATGGGGTGACAATAACCAAGCAGGTTTCTGAGGTCGTACAGTGGAGTAAACCTTTTTTTTGGGGGTTGCTCCTCTTTAAATTAGTCAGGCTCTTCAGGGCGGAGAAATGCCTTGAGTTGGGGACCTGTTTGGGAATTTCCGGGAGTTATGTCGCTGCTGCGCAGGTTCTCTCAGGGAGTGGTGAGTTGAAGACCCTTGAGGGATCTGCCACGTTTGCTGATTTAGCCGAGAAGAACTTCGTCGAGTTGGGATTAAAGAACTTTTCTATAGTTGTCGGCAGGTTTCACGATACTTTGGGCAATGTCCTCGAAAAAGAGAAGTTTTTTGATTTCGTTTTCATTGACGGACACCATGACGAAGTGGCGACTATTAAATATTTTAATCAGATTTCCCCCCATCTTGCCGAAGGTGCCGTTGTTATATTTGATGATATAGCTTGGTCTTCCGGAATGAAGCGCGCTTGGCGAAAGCTCAAGTCGGATGAACAATTCAGTCTGACTGCCGATCTGTCAGTCATAGGGGTTTGTATTGTCGGTCGATCTAATAAAGAGAAGCGTGATATAAAAATACCTCTTCGCGCCGCAGCGGCTTTTTTGAGCGTTGTCAGTTCTGAAGATTTTCAAGCCTACGAAGAGACGGCCTACTTGATGGCCAGCCCTAAAAATGCCGAGCGCCTGAATCAGGCGATTGTGGAAGTTGAAAAAAATGAAGATTAAGAAAAATCGGACTTGACACAATCAAGGCCCTCTGCTAAAAGTACCGAGCATTTCGGACGTAGGCACGTAGCTCAGTGGGAGAGCACTACCCTGACACGGTAGGGGTCGACGGTTCAATCCCGCCCGTGCCTACCAACTTTGACCGGAATCAGAGGCATCTTAGGATGCCTCTTTTACTTTGTGGAGAGTGGTGGAGATTATGCAGGTGCGCGTAACATTACCGGATGGTTCGGTACGAGAAGTAGCGGCTGGCAGTAATGCTCTCGATCTGGCGCGTTCAATCAGTGAAGGTCTGGCACGCCAGGCGGTGGCCGCGAAGATCGACGGTCAGCTTGTCGATTTGACGACACCGATTACGCATGATGCCCACCTGGTTTTGATCACCCTGCAATCTCCTGAGGGCCTGGAGATTTATCGTCACAGTGCTTCGCATCTCATGGCGCATGCCGTCAAGACCCTGTTCGGGGCAGAGGTGCAGGTGACGATCGGTCCAGCCATCGCCAACGGCTTCTATTACGATTTTTATAGTCCGAATCATACCTTTTCGACAGAAGAGTTTGAGTTGATCGAGGGGAAGATGGCGGAGTTGGCTGCGGCCAATCTGCCGATCGTCCGTTCAGAGATGGACCGCGATGAAGCGATTGCTCTCTTCGCTTCCATGGGGGAAGATTACAAGGTTCAGTTGATCCGTGATCTCCCCAACGAAAAAGTTTCGCTTTATCGTCAGGGAGATTTTGTCGATCTGTGTCGTGGTCCGCACCTCCCGTCGACCGGCCTGCTCAAGGTCTTCAAGCTGTTGAGCGTGGCCGGTGCCTATTGGCGGGGCGATGACAAGAACGCCATGTTGCAACGTCTTTACGCCACGGCTTTTACTGACAAGAAAGAGTTGAAGCTTTATCTTGAGCGTATCGAGGAGGCAAAGCGGCGCGACCATCGCAAGCTGGGCCGCGAGCTGGATCTCTTCTCTTTTAGCGATGAAGCCGGGGCGGGGCTGGTGATCTGGCACCCCAAAGGGGCGATGCTGCGCACCCTGATCGAAGATTTTGAACGGCGCGAGCATCTGCGGCGTGGTTACGATATTGTCATGGGGCCGCAGATTCTCCGCACGGAATTGTGGAAGACTTCTGGACATTTCGACAATTATCGCGAGAATATGTACTTTACTGAAGTGGACGAGCAGAGTTACGGCGTCAAGCCGATGAACTGTCTCGCTCATATGCTCATTTATAAATCGAAGATGCGTTCTTATCGCGATCTGCCCTTGCGTTATTTCGAGCTCGGGACCGTGCATCGTCATGAGAAGTCCGGCGTGCTGCACGGTTTGCTGCGGGTCCGCGGCTTTACCCAGGACGACGCACATATCCTCTGCATGCCGGAACAGCTGGATGCCGAGATCAAGGGTGTTCTCAAGTTTGTGCAAGAGGTCATGGGGATCTTCGGCTTTGAATACGAGATGGAACTCTCGACCCGTCCGGAAAAGTCGATCGGTACGGATCAGGCCTGGGAGCTGGCTACCAATGCCCTGCATTCGGCCCTCAAGGATTCCGGGCGTGACTTTGAAGTGAATGCGGGTGACGGTGCTTTTTATGGCCCTAAGATCGATATTAAGCTCAAGGACGCTCTTGACAGGAAATGGCAATGTGCTACTATCCAGTGCGATTTTACCCTGCCGGAACGCTTTGACCTCAATTATATCGGCAGCGATGGCGAAAAACATCGGCCGGTCATGGTGCATCGGGTTATTCTTGGGGCGATCGAACGCTTCATCGGTGTCCTTATTGAACACCACGCCGGCAGTTTTCCCCTTTGGCTTTCTCCGGTTCAGGCGATCATTGTCAATGTCACCGATAATCAATCTGCTTATGCGCAGGAAGTTTTTGAGACCTTGCGTGATGCGGGTATCCGTGTGCAGATTGATTTGCGGAATGAAAAACTCGGATTTAAAATCCGTGAAGCTCAAGTAGAGAAGATCCCTTACATGCTCGTGGTTGGCGATAAAGAGATGGCTGACGCTACTGTCGCCCCTCGCTATCGTTCCGGAGCTAATCTTGAATCGATGACGCCTGCCGCTTTTGCAAATTTCGTTGCAAATGAATGCAGGGAATACCGCTAGGAGGTGCCACATCGCTGCCAAGCAAGAAGTCAATATTAATCGCGCTATTCGCGCTCGTGAAGTTCGTGTCACCGACGACGAAGGAACCCTGCTCGGGATCCTGAGTCTGGCTGATGCGATGGCTGCAGCTGAAGCCCGCGGTCTTGATCTTGTTGAAGTCTCTCCGACGGCTGTGCCGCCGGTGTGCAAAATCATGGATTACGGCAAGTTTAAATACGAGCAGAGTAAAAAGGCGGGCGAAGCAAAGAAAAAGTCGGTTAAGGTCGAGCTCAAAGAAGTCAAGATGCGGCCGAAGACCGAAGAGCATGATTATCATTTCAAAGTGAAAAATGCCCGGCGTTTTCTTGACGATGGAAACAAGGTCAAATTCACTATTATGTTCCGCGGTCGCGAAGTGACGCACCCTGAGTTTGGCCGTCGGCAGTTAGAGCAGGCTGTCGAAGATCTTAAAGATATTGCGGTTGTTGAATCGCATATCAGTATGTCGGGACGATTCATGACCATGGTTATGGGTCCGATCAAGAAGGCCTGACATTAAATTTATGTCCAAAAAGTGATACGCCTTCCTTGGGATGAGCGTGCGCTTAAATAGCAGAGAAAGAGAGACGGGTCATGCCCAAGATCAAGACCAACCGCGGCGCCGCCAAACGTTTTCGTAAAACCGGCACCGGTAAGATTCGCCGCAACAAGGCTTTTACCAGCCACATTTTGACTTCGAAATCGACCAAGCGTAAGCGTGAGTTACGTCAGTCGACCGTCGTCGCCAAGGCAGATGAGCGCAATATCAGAGAGCTCATTCCTTACCTGTAAGCTTTACAACTGTTTCACACCCCGTGAACTGGGGGGATACGGCTCCCCCTCCAGATCCGGCGACGGCTTTTGGCCGTTGACAAATTCAACCTAAGGAGAAAGAGATGCCGAGAGCAAAAGGTGGTTTTAAGACGCGGCAACGCCGCAACAAAGTCCTCAAATTGGCAAAAGGTTTTCGCGGTGCCCGCAGTAAACTTTTCCGCAGTGCCACAGAGGCGGTCGATCGCGCCCTCAACTATGCGTTTCGCGATCGCAAGGTCAAGAAGCGTGACTTCCGTGCCCTCTGGATTGCACGGATCAATGCTGCGGCCCGTGATAATGGTCTGTCCTACAGTCGCCTGATCTTCGGCCTCAAGCAGGCTGAAATTGCACTTGACCGTAAAATTCTTGCCCAACTGGCTGTTGTCGACCCGTCAGGTTTCAGTACGGTCGTTGACAAAGCCAAAGCCAAGCTGCAGTAATTTGCTCCGTTCAGGACAAAAGAGATGAGGGTTTTATCCCCCTCATCTCTTTTTTTTTGATTGGCGCCCTTCAGTTCAGATTCTTTTCTCAATCCGCTGAATTCCTTGAAGAAATGGTGTATATGCCATGAATGCAAAAAATATCGACGAGCTTTTGATCTCCCTTGAGCAGTTGGACGCGGCCACGATTGCCGCTCTCGCCGCGGCCAGAACCCAACATGAATTGCAACTCGCTTTTGCTGCTTATCTTGGCAAAGGGGGAGATTTTACCGCACTGGTTAGGTTGACCGGCACTTTGCCGGCCGATGATCGCCCCCGTTTCGGCGCGGCGATCAATGTCGCCAAGACTCGTTGTGAAGAATACCGGACGCAGCGGCAGAGCGAACTCAATGCCGCGGAGATCAGTCATAAACTCGCCTCCGAGCGGATCGATGTGACTCTTCCCGGTCGGCGCGGCTTCATCGGCAGTAAGCACCCGATTACCCTGGTGAGTGAAGAGATTTGCGAAATTTTCACCTCTCTCGGTTTCGGCATAGCTGAAGGACCGGAGATTGAAAGAGATTTTTATAATTTCGAAGCGCTCAATATGCCCAAGGATCATCCTGCCCGGGATATGCAGGATACTTTTTATATCTCCGATGAAGTCGTGCTGCGGACTCATACCTCGCCGGTACAGATCCGGACGATGCTCAAAGAGAAACCGCCGGTCCGGATCATCGCGCCGGGGACCGTCTATCGGCGTGATTCAGATATCACCCACAGCCCGATGTTTCACCAGATCGAAGGTTTTCTTGTTGATCAGCATGTCACCTTTGGCGACCTCAAAGGAATCCTGCACAGTTTTATCGGTCAATTTTTCGGTAAAGGAGTGAATGTCCGCTTTCGGCCTTCCTTCTTCCCCTTCACCGAGCCGTCGGCGGAAGTCGATATCGCCTGCGTCATCTGTGGCGGCAAGGGTTGCCGGGTTTGCAAGAATTCTGGCTGGCTGGAAATTCTCGGCAGCGGCATGATCGATCCGGAAGTCTTCAAGTCCGTCAATTATGACCCTGAAGTCTACAGCGGTTTTGCCTTTGGTATGGGATTGGAGCGGGTAGCGATGCTGAAGTATGGGGTCAGTGATTTACGCCTCTTCTTCGAGAACGATCAGCGGTTTCTACGACAATTTTGATGGTACGTCCCTTCTTTTTGGTGTCGGTCTATTGCCTAACAAAGCGCTGGAGTTCCTGTCATGATCGTTACTTATAACTGGCTCAAAGAATTTGTCGATTTCAATTTCACGGTTGAGGAGCTTTCTCACCGTTTGACCATGGCCGGTCTTGAGGTCGATTTCCTGGAAAAGATCGGCGAAGGGCTCGACACTGTCGTTGTCGGTCATCTGCTGGCGGTCGAGGCCCACCCGGAAGCTGATCGCCTGACCCTCTGTAAGGTCGATGTCGGCAGCGAAGTGTTGCAGATCGTTTGCGGCGCCCGTAATCACCGCAGTGGCGATTATGTCGCAGTGGCCCGGATCGGCACAGTCCTGCCAGGTGATTTCAAGATCAAAAAGTCGAAGATCCGTGGCGTTGAATCGCAGGGGATGCTCTGTTCCGAAAAGGAACTCGGACTCGCAGCTGAATCCGAAGGGATTATTATCCTCCCCGCCGGTTTAACCCCGGGGATGCCGGTCTTTGCTGCTCTCGGTTTAAAGGATGCCCGTTTTGAGCTCGGTCTCACCCCGAACCGACCGGATTGTCTGAGTGTTGTCGGTGTTGCCCGGGAAGTTGCGGCGATGGCGGGTCAAGCGTTACGCCTGCCGATTCCGGCCCTCAGCGAAAGTGCCACCGCGACGACGACAATGACCTCGGTGACGATTGAGGATGCGGAACTCTGCCCCCGTTATGCCGCCCGTTTGATTCGCGGTGTCAAGATCGGACCTTCGCCGCAATGGCTGGTGCGGCGTCTTGAGTCAGTCGGTCAGCGTTCGATCAATAATGTTGTCGATGTCACCAATTATGTCCTGATGGAGCTTGGCCACCCGCTGCACGCCTTTGATTTCTCTCTACTCCGTGGAGGAAAGATCATTATCCGGTCGGCCGCAGAGGGGGAATCTTTCACGACTCTCGACAGTCAGGTGCGGACCCTCAAAAGCAGCGACCTGATGATCTGCGATGCGGTCGGTCCGGTGGCTTTAGCCGGGATCATGGGCGGCGAGAACTCGGAGATTCAGCCCCAGACAACCGATATCCTCCTCGAAAGTGCCTACTTTAATCCGTCGGCGATCCGTCGCACCAGCAAACATCTCGGCATGCATACCGAAGCGTCTCATCGTTTTGAGCGTGGCGCCGACATCGATATGGTCCCCCTGGCCCTCGACCGTGCCGCGGCACTGATCGTTGAAGTTGCCGGCGGTGTAGTGCTGTCAGGGATGATCGATGCCTACCCGCAGCGGATAGAGCAACGCTGCCTCACTATCTCTGACCGTCGCACCAAGCAGATTCTTGGAATCGATCTTGGCCTGGAACGGATCGGGCAGATTCTGGCCAGTATCGGCCTGACTGTCCTGCCGCCGGCTGTCGAGATGGAGCATAACGGCATCCTGCAGGTGCTGATTCCGACCTTTCGTCCTGACCTTGAGCGGGAAATCGACCTGATTGAAGAGGTCGCCAGGCTCAATGGTTATGATGCCATTCCTGAGACCATGCCGGTGAGTCGACTGGTCAACCAGCGGCCGTCGCAGCGCTATCAACTGGCAGAAAAAGTCCGTAATCTCATGGTCGCCAGCGGTAGTGCCGAGACGATCAATTACGCCTTTATCAATCCTGACGTTTGGGACAAACTCGGTCTGGCTGCCGATGATTCCCGCCGCAACACCGTCAAGGTCAACAATCCCCTCACTGAAGATCAGTCGGTGATGCGCACCTCGCTGCTGCCGAGCCTTCTCGAGACCGCGTCACGCAACCTGTCTTACCGCAGCCGTGATCTGCGTCTCTTTGAACTTCGTCCGGTCTTTATTCCTCTCCCCGGCGAGGATCTTCCCGACGAACCGCTGCGCCTTGGCGTTCTCCTTGGCGGCAGGCGTGATCCGGACGGCTGGGCGCAAGGGGCGGAGTTGGTCGACTTCTTTGACCTCAAGGGGATCTTTGAGGAGATTGCCGAGGTGTTGCGGGTGCCACAACTGCGCTGGCAAATGGATGCCGGCGAGTCCTATCTCCATCCGGGGAAGTCAGCAGTGGTTTACAGCCGCAACCAGCGTCTCGGGGTTATCGGTGAAGTTCATCCGCAGACGTTGGCCGCCTTTGCCATCGATGCCCCGCTGTATGTTGCCGAGTTTGATCTTGAAGCGCTCCTGAAAGTTTCCGGCCATTTCTCCGGGATCAAGCCCTTAAGCCGATTCCCCGATTTGACAAGAGACAGCGCCCTCCTGGTTGCCGATGAGGTGAGTGCCGCGCGTCTCTTTGAGCTCTTTGACAAGGTCAAGAGCAAGGATGCGGAGGAGTTGATCCTCTTTGATCTTTACCGCGGCAAGGGGATCGACCCCGGGCAGAAGAGCATGGCAATTCGCGTGCGCTATCGCAGTCCGGAAAGGACATTGACGGATGAGGAAGTCAATAAAGCGCATGGTAAGCTCGTTGAAATGCTCTGTAAGGAACTTAACGCGAAAATTCGTTAAAAAAACGATTGAACCGGCGATGTCCCTGTGTTATAGCTACCCGAAAATTAAGTACTAATTTGTTCTTCGCTCGAGGAGGTGGCTTCAATGACTAAAGCGGATTTGGTAGAAAATGTTTATGTCAAGACCGGATTTTCCAAAAAGGAATCGGCTGACATTGTGGAAATGGTCTTTGACCTGATCAAGGAGACACTTGAGAATGGTGAGAAGATAAAAATTGCCGGTTTTGGCAACTTTGTCGTCAAAGACAAATCGACACGTCGTGGACGTAATCCCCAGACCGGTGAAGAGATCAAGATTTCGTCCCGACGGATTTTGACCTTTAAACCGAGTCAGGTTTTGAAGGCGTCGATTAACCATGAAGATGTCGAATAAATATTAAAAATCCGATTATGCCGACTCAGCAAATTCCGGATAAACTCTATTTCAGAATCGGTGAAGTTGCTGCGATTGTCGGAGTTAAATCCCATGTGCTGCGCTATTGGGAAGAAGAGTTCCCTTCGTTGCGACCGGCCAAAAGTCGGTCGCAACAACGTCTCTATCGGCGCAAAGAGATCGATTTTCTTCTTGCTCTGAAAGAGCTTCTTTATGAACGTGGCTTTACGATTGCAGGTGCCCGCAAGCGTATCGCTGCCGGACTCCTCCTTCCCCCTGATCCTCCTGAGACGGTCCTCTCCCCGGCGCAATTGCTCCTCAGAGAGGTTGAAAATGACCTTCGCTTGCTGCGTGCCCGTCTCGAAATGCCCCCCTGATTTCATCTTTTTGCTCTGAAACGTAGTGAGGTTGCTGTGCTGATTTTGGTCACGAACGATGATGGGGTTTATTCCCCTGGCATTCTTGTCCTTGCCGAACAGCTCGCAACCCTCGGGGAAGTTGTCGTTGTTGCACCGGATCGGGAGCGCAGCGCCGTCAGCCATGCTCTCACGCTCCACTCGCCACTGCGTGCCGATGAACTGAGACCCGGATTCTTCGCCGTAGACGGTACCCCCACCGATTGTGTCAACCTTGCTATCCATGGCCTTCTCGGCCGCAAGCCCGATCTCGTCGTCTCCGGCATTAATCGCGGCGGGAATATGGGCGACGATCTGACTTATTCCGGTACCGTGGCTGCCGCTATGGAGGCGACCCTGATGGGGGTTCCGGCGCTGGCGCTCTCGCTCGAAGCCGAGCGTTTCCTTGCCGAAGATTTCGCGGTTGCTGCTGCTGTGGCTGTCGATCTTGCCGGCCGGGTCCTTGCGACCCGGCTTCCGGCAGAGACCTTCCTTAATGTCAATGTGCCGGGGGGCTTTCCTGCCGGAATGCGTTTGACCCGGCAAGGGAAGCGCCGTTTCAGTGATCTGATCGAAAAGAAGTCTGACCCGCGCGGACGTCATTATTACTGGATCGGCGCCGGTCAGGTCAGTTTTGAAAATACCGAAGGGACCGACTTTCACGCCGTAAGTCAGGGATATGTCTCGATTACACCTTTGCATCTTGATCTGACTAACTATCACTCTTTTGCCGAGCTCTCTGCCTGGGGTTTTCCCGGCGGAGAACAGGCAGGAAGCCGGTTCCCCTAAGATGACCGACTTTGCCCGGGCGCGCCAGACCATGGTCGAGCGTCATATCAAGCCCCGCGGTATCAATGATCCGCTGGTTTTAGCAGCACTTCTCAAGGTTCCCCGCCACCTTTTTGTCGAAGATGCCCTGCGCGGCCAGGCCTATGGCGACTACGCCTTGCCGATCGGCGATAAACAGACCATTTCCCAGCCTTATATCGTTGCCTTGATGACGGCGGCGCTGCAATTGAAACGGGATGATCGTGTCCTTGAAATTGGCACCGGTTCCGGTTATCAAACCGCAATTCTTGCGCAGATGGTCAGCCGGATTTTCAGCATCGAACGGATACCGCAACTCGCCCGTCGTGCCCGCAAAATCCTTGATAGTATCAGCTGTGCCCATGTGCAGGTCCGGGTCGGCGACGGGACTCTCGGCTGGCCGGAAGAGGCCCCATTTGATGCGATTATCGTCACGGCCGGTGCACCGAGCATGGTCGAGGTCTACTATCGCCAGCTCGCAATCGGCGGTCGTCTGGTTATTCCGGTGGGCGGGGCAGGGGGACAGCAACTGCACCGTGTGACCAGAATCAGCGCTGATGAGTATCGCGAAGAAGACCTCGTCGATTGCCGATTTGTCCCGCTGATTGGCAGCGGCGGCTGGGCAGAAGCTACAACGTGAAGATGGGCATGTCCCCCCTGAACGCATCTCTGCTCCTGCTTGTCATCTCTCTGGGTAGTCTCTTAGCCGGTTGTTCCACCCCGGGGATCTATCATCCGGTGCAATCCGGAGAGACTCTAGGTCAGATTGCCCGTGCTTACGGTCGCAGCGAAACGCAGTTGGCCCGCGTCAATGGTATCGATGCGCCGCAGCCATTGCAAAAGGGTGTACGTCTCTTTATCCCCGGAGCAAGAGCATTGCGCCGAGTGCCTGCAACTTCGCCGGTCATGAAGAAGTCCCGTCCGCCGTCAGCACGAACGGTCGTTAAATCCGGGTCTTCTCCTGTTCAACCCAAAAAGTTGCAGAGCAGGGAGACCGCTGTCAAGAAAAAATCCGGATCGCAAGTACCGCCGGTAATGGTATCTGGAAGTTTTTCCTGGCCTCTGCAAGGTGCGCTTTTGCGCAGTTTCGACGATCAGGATCCCTTCCCGTGCAAAGGGATTGAGATTGGCGCCTCCCCCGGTACCCCGATTCTTGCCGCCGCCGCCGGTCGTGTCATTTATAGCGGGGACGGGATCAGCAGCTTTGGCAATATGATCATCCTCCACCATGATGACGATTTTTATACGGTCTACGCGTTTGCCCAGAAAAATCTTGTCAAGGTTGGAAATTTTGTTAAGAAGAATGAACGCATCGCACTTTCCGGGGTGCCGCCCCAGGGGCGAAGTCCACGCCTCTACTTTGAATTGCGGCATCACCATGAGCCGCTCAACCCCACTTTTTACTTGCCATAACCGGCTTGTTTCCTTAGACTTCGCCAATTCACAGAAACTTGTTTTTTCGTGGCAAAAAATGGAGATGACAGCCAATGAGCATTCTTCTCGATGAGTACGAAAACAAGGAAGACCAGGAGGAACAGGACGTCAGCGACGATGATTTCATAGAGGCAGATGACTTTATTGCCGACGAAGAGATTGCCGAAGATCATGACCCCAACGCTGAGATTGAGATAGAAGAACGTGATGGGCCGAGTGAAGATGCGATTCAATGCTATCTGCGCGAAATAAAACGCAGCAAATTATTGAGTGCTGAAGACGAACGCGAGCTTGCTCAGCGCATCGAACAGGGTGACGCGCTAGCCCGCAACCAGATGATCGAGGCTAATCTGCGGCTGGTGGTCAAGATTGCCAAGCGTTACATGAATCGCGGCCTGCCCTTTCTGGATCTTATTGAAGAAGGAAATATCGGCCTGATTAAAGCAGTCGAACGCTTTAAAATCGCCAAAGAGTGCCGCTTTTCCACTTATGCCACCTGGTGGATTCGGCAATCGATCGAAAGAGCTTTGATTAATCAGAGCCGCACCATCCGTCTACCGGTTCACGTCTCCGACGACATCAACCGTATGGTCAAGACCTCACGGGAGCTTGCCAGCCAATCGCAGGGTGATGTCGATCCCTCTGAAGTAGCCGAAGCGATGGGAACGAATATTAATCATGTTCGCCGGCTGATGAGCTTGATCCGCAAGACCTACTCCATAGAACATCCCATGGGGGAGAATGGCGATTACAGTCTGATCGATACCATAGAAGACACCAGTACCATTGTCTCCTCAACGCATGCGGAGAACAAAGATACGATGAACCACATCGGCCGTTTTTTTGCCTCGTTGACTCCGACGGAGAAAAAAATTCTTATATTACGTTTTGGCTTAAACGACAAAGAGCCACAAACCCTCGAAACAATCGGACAGGAACTCGGTGTGACGCGTGAGCGGATTCGCCAGATCGAGGTCAAGAGCCTGGAAAAGTTACGGCGCATGGCTGTCGATATGGGATTGGAATCACCATCCGCCATTATTCGACGCAAGAAAAATTAACATCTTTCGTTCCATATAAATCGCCAGGAGTTGTGATCATGCAAGAGTTGAAAGATTCGATACGTGACATTGTCGATTTCCCTAAAAAAGGGATTATATTCAAAGATATCACCACCCTGCTTGCCGACCCTCGGGCCTTTCACCGCATGATCGACTTGATCGCGCATCGCTATATCGGTATGAATATTCAGCAGGTCGTCGGTGTCGAAGCCCGAGGTTTTATCCTTGGCGCGGCTCTCGCCTACAAACTCGGCACCGGTATCACTTTGGTTCGTAAACCGGGGAAGCTCCCCTTTACAACCGTTAGCAAGACTTATGACCTTGAATATGGCACCGACACGCTCGAAATCCATAAGGATGCCTTCAAACCCGGTGACCGCGTCCTCATCGCCGACGATCTTCTCGCCACCGGCGGCACGGTTGCCGCAGTTTATGACTTGGTCACCGGTCTCGGTGCCGAAGTCGTGGAGTGCGCTTTTATGGCCGAGCTCGAATTTCTCAACGGCCGTCAGCGTCTCCCCGCCGGGAAGACCTTTAGCCTCATGCAGTTTTGAATAATTTCTGTCAGTTAAGTCCTCGTAGCTCAGCAGGATAGAGCACTTCCCTCCTAAGGAAGGGGCCGGACGTTCGAATCGTCTCGGGGACACCAATTAAAGTGACGGGTTAGCTTGAATGAGCTGACCCGTTTTTTTACTGCTCTGTTCAGTGGATTGACTTGTTCATTGATTCTGTTATAACTGCTTGAACGAGTTACGAAAGAAGTCTAAACAAAAATCTGGACTGCCAGGAAGGGAATGTTTTTATGCAAAAGAAATTTTCTTTTTTCAGAATTTATGCCTGTGTCTTATTGCTGTCTTTTTCAGCGACGCTTATCCCCGTTGCAGCGTTAGCTGAAACCAGTCCGCTTTCAGCCCAGCGTACCAGTAGTGCAACAGTCGAGGAGGGTAAAGCCGACCTGTCCTATCTGCCGGAACTGGCATCCCAAAATGGCAGTGAGAAGCAAGAAGTCATTGTCATTGCGGCCCTGGACGCAACCGACCGCCAGGCAGTCGGTTCTGTTCAACAAAGAGAGAATAGCGACTGTTGCGGAGGTTTTTGGGAAATTCACTTTGGCGGATATCGTTGGGCTTGGTGGGCATTGGCCGGCGCCGGCCTGATTGCCATTCACTCGGATTGATTCAGTGTTGCGGCCGGATGAGTGTTTAGGACCCCCTCTGTTCGCAGACAACTGACGAAATTTTTCTCGTAGATCTTGCTGAACTGACCCCACAGCTGTCCCCTGCTGTGGGGTGTTTTTTTCTTTCTACCCAGATTTACTTTGAATCCCGGTCGCCTTTTTTTCTGACTAATGTTTATTATAACGCCAACGTACGTAGCAAAAGATGCTGCCCCGACCTTCATAGATTTTTTACTCGAAAATGGACCAACTGTTTTCTTGCTCATCACTCCCGGACTCGTTATAATACCAAGCTTTATTCATCTGAAAGGAATTTTATGTTTAGAGAAGAAAAGGAATCCCTCCATATTCTGCGCAGCAAGCTCGCCGAGCTGAGGAGGTTTCTTTGACATAGAGGGGAAAAAAGAGCGTGTTGCTGAGCTGGATGCCGAGATTGCTAAACCCGGGTTTTGGGATCGTGGTGATCAGGCGCAAGAACTGCTGCGCGAGCGGACCTCTTTACAAAAGATCGTTGAAGGGTGTGAGGGGGCCTGGTCCGAGACTGATGACCTTCTCCTGTTGTGTGAATTGGGCGAAGAAGGGGAAGACGAGGGGACGCGCGAGGAGATCCGCGCCATCATTCCGACTCTGGAAGCCACCGTCGCCAGAATGGAATTTGCCCGCATGCTTTCGGGTGAGCACGATGCCCGTTCTGCTATTGTCAGCATCAATGCCGGCGCCGGCGGTACCGAGGCCCAGGATTGGGCTGATATGCTCCTGCGCATGTTCCTCCGCTACTGTGAAAAGCGCGGCTACAAGACCGAGATGACCGATTTTCAACCGGGCGATGAAGCCGGCGTCAAGGGGGCGACCTTTACCGTCGAAGGCGAATACGCTTATGGTTGGCTACGCGCCGAGATGGGGATTCACCGTTTAGTGCGCATCTCTCCCTACGATTCCAGCGCCCGACGACACACTTCTTTTGCTTCGGTCTTTGTCTTTCCCGATCTCCCCGATGATGTCGAGATCGAGATCGACGAAAAAGATTTGAAGATTGACACTTATCGATCAAGCGGGGCCGGCGGACAGCATGTCAACAAGACGGAATCAGCGATTCGTATTACCCATCTGCCGTCCGGTGTGGTTGTAGCCTGTCAGGCGCAACGCTCACAACACAAAAACCGCGATATTGCCATGAAGCAACTCAAGGCGCGCCTCTTTGAACTGGAGGTTCGCAAGAAGGAAGAGGAAGCAGCCGCAATTGCCGGTGATAAGAAGGAGATCAGCTGGGGAAGCCAGATTCGTTCTTATGTGCTGCATCCTTACCGGATGGTCAAGGATCACCGGACTAATCTTGAAACCTCGAATACCGACGCTGTCCTTGATGGCGACATTGGACCATTTATTGAAGCGTATCTGCTCAGCAGATCGTCGTCGTAGTTATCGGAGATCTGTCTATGCGTTCATTATATTTTTTTCTTTCGCTTATTTGTGTACTGACTCTGACAGCTTGCGGATCAGAGGAGGAGTTAAGCGCGCCGGCCTTCAACAATGTCATGGTGAACGGTGCGGTGGTTTCGTCGACTCCATACATAAATTCGAGTGTTATCATTACCGGCAACATCGATGATTTTGCCGCGACTATTATTGCCAACAGCACAGCTAGCGGTGAGGACGCTGTTGCCGTCGACAGCAGTGACGGCAGCTGGAGCTTTGAATTTGCACCATTGGTGGCAGGGTTGAATATTGTCAGCTTTACTGCTAGCGACAAGCGCGGCAACCTCAACCAGATGCTTCTGACCATAGTGCATGACCCGACTCCGCCAAGCGTAATTGCTGTCACGCAGAGTGTTTCAGACTCGCAAAATCCGCAGCTTGTTGTCACCTTTGGTGAAGCTCTCCTGGAAAGCTCCTTGGTAACAGCGCCCTTTAGTGTTGTCAACGTCGACAATACTTCGGAGATCGGACCACTCACTGGGGCGTTAACAACACTAAATAGCGTCACTCTGACGCTGGTTGAAGCGCTGGTACCGGGTTCCTACCGGCTGAGCTGCCCCGGTGTCAGAGATATTGCCATTCCGGACGGCAATAGTGTTGCGGCTGATTATTTTTTTGACTTTACAATTGCTGAATAGAAAGATAGAGACGAAGACATGGAAGAGTTAAACGATCTCCTGCTGCAGCGGCGCGCCAAGTTGGCGGAATTTCGCGAACAAGGGATTAATCCCTTTGCCAACGATTTTACGGTCACCCATACCGCCGAGCAGTTTCTTGCTGCTCACCTTGACGACGATGCTGCAGCTCTGGAAGGATGCAGCATTCAGTATGCCGTGGCCGGCCGGATCATGGCGCGGCGGGACTTTGGCAAGGCCGCTTTTATTCAGCTGCAGGACCGCAGCGGCCGCACCCAGGTTTATGTCGGTCGTGACAATATCGGCGAAGAGGCTTTTGATCTCTTTAAGCGCATCGATATCGGCGATATCATCGGCGCCAGCGGCACCCCTTTTCGTACCAAGACCGGTGAACTTTCCCTGCGGGCGACAACCCTGCGTCTCCTCACCAAGTCACTGCTGCCGCTGCCGGAAAAGTGGCACGGTCTGACTGATGTCGAGACCCGTTATCGGCAGCGTTATCTTGATCTGATCGTTAATCCCGAGGTGCGCGAAGTCTTCAAAAAACGAAGCCGCATCGTTAGTGCTATCCGCGACTTCATGGTGCAGCACGATTTTCACGAAGTCGAAACGCCGATGATGCACCCGATTGCCGGCGGCGCCACGGCGCGCCCCTTTATCACCCATCATAACGCTCTCGATATGGAGCTCTTTCTGCGCATCGCACCGGAGCTTTACCTCAAGCGTCTGGTGGTCGGCGGTTTTGACCGGGTCTTCGAGATCAACCGCAATTTTCGTAACGAAGGGATCTCGATCCGGCATAATCCTGAATTCACCATGATGGAATTTTATCAGGCTTACGCTACCTACGAAGACCTGATGAATCTCACCGAAAAGCTCATCGGCCATGTCGCGCAATCGGTTCTCGGCACTCTTCAGATCAGCTATGGCGGTCGCGAGGTCGATCTGCGGGCCCCCTGGGCGCGTCTCACTGTCCGTGAAGCGATCGTCAAGTACGGCCATGTCGACCCCGCCCTGCTCGAAGATCATGCGGCGATGGTTGAAATCGGCAAGGGGCTCGGCCTCGACGTCGATCTTTCGACCGGTCACGGCAAACTCCTCACCGAGATTTTCGAAACCGTTGCCGAACCTCATCTGTGGAATCCGACTTTTATCACTGCTTATCCGACCGAAGTCTCGCCCCTGTCGCGTAAAAATGATGAAAATCCCGAGATTGTCGATCGTTTTGAACTCTTTGTTGTCGGCCGCGAACTCGCTAACGCCTTTTCCGAGCTCAACGATCCCATCGATCAGAAGGAGCGCTTTCTCAAGCAGATGGTGGAAAAGGATGCCGGCGACGACGAAGCGCATGCCATGGATGAAGACTATATTCGTGCCCTCGAATACGGATTGCCGCCGACCGCCGGGGAAGGGATCGGCATTGATCGCCTGGTCATGCTCCTTACCGACGCCCCGTCGATTCGCGACGTCATCCTCTTCCCGCACATGCGTCCCGAGTCGAAATAGATGAACTACGAATGGTTCGTCAGTCTGCGCTACCTGCGGGCCAAGCGCAAACAGACCTTTATCTCCGTTATCTCCTTCCTCTCCATCGCCGGAGTCATGCTCGGGGTGGCGGCATTGATCGTTGTTCTCGCTGTCATGACCGGTTTTCACGACGCGGTGCGGCAGCAGATTCTCGGCTCAATTCCGCATGTCCTCATCCAGCGCTACGGCGATGAACTCACGGAGGTGCCAAAGGTCATCGCTGAGGCCCAATCGGTCTCGACAAAAATCCTTTCGGCCCAACCTTTTGTCTCCAAGGAAGCGATGCTGGTGTCGCGGGGGAATGTGGCGGCAGTGACGGTCAAGGGGATCGAGGCCGGCAACAAGATCTTCAAACAGAAGATTCAGTCCGCTGTCGGTGGCGATGCCCGGACCATGGTCTTTGCGGATGAAAATATTTTGCCGGGGATCATCATCGGCATCGACACGGCCTCAACTCTCGGGATTACGATCGGCGAGACGATCAATGTCATCCCGCCGATCTTTACAATCACCCCCTTCGGTATGATGCCGAAGATGAAGAGCTTTCGCGTTGTCGGCATTTTCACTCAGCGCGGTGGTTTTATGGATACCTATTTTGCTTACGTCGATCTGCGTCAGGCGCAACGACTGCTGGAAATTGGCGAAGCGGTCAGTGGTATCGAAATCGAAACCAACTCTTTCTCTTCGGCGGCCGTGGTCAGTCGGGAACTGCGTTCGACCTTTAGCTATCCCTATGTTGTCCGCTCC
Source organism: Deltaproteobacteria bacterium HGW-Deltaproteobacteria-4 (assembly GCA_002841765.1). Lineage (NCBI taxonomy): Bacteria > Deltaproteobacteria > Deltaproteobacteria bacterium HGW-Deltaproteobacteria-4. The sequence goes on from PHAV01000001.1 coordinate 225,610, forward strand.
TGGGAGGACCTTTTCGGTTCCTTCCTATCAGCGATCAAGCTCGAAAAGCTCGGGCTCTTCATCGTCCTCGGCATCATTGTTTTGGTGGCAGCGTTTAATATTGCCACCACCCTGATCATGGTCGTTATGGAAAAACATAAGGATATTGCTATTCTCCGTACTATGGGTGCGACGTCGCAGAGCATCATGAAGATCTTTGTTTTTGAAGGGCTGATTATCGGCACCATCGGGACTGGTGCCGGGACCCTCCTTGGACTGCTACTGGCAAAAAACGCCGATCCGATCATCAAGGGGATTGAATTTCTGAGCGGGATTCGCATCTTTGATCAAGCCGTTTACGGCATGGAGCGCTTCCCCTCGGTCGTTTATCCTTCGGATGTCACCATCGTGGCAGTCACGGCGATGATCATCTGTCTGCTGGCGACAATCTATCCGGCCTGGCGGGCCGCGCGCATGGATCCGGCGGAGGCGTTGCGCTATGACTGATGTTTCAGAAACATTGATTCAGATCGCCGGGGTCAACAAGAGCTTTATTAGTGGTCCGGGCCGGGTCGATGTCCTCCATGACATCAACCTCGTCATCGGGCGCGGCGAGAGGGTGGCGATCGTCGGTCCCTCCGGTGCAGGCAAGACAACGTTGATGCATATACTCGGTGGCCTCGATCGTCCAAGCACCGGGACGGTCCATTTCTCCGGGGAGGAGATCTTCTCTTTCAAGGGGCAGATGCTCGACGAATTCCGCAACCGGACCATCGGTTTCGTCTTTCAGTTTAATCAGCTCCTCCCGGAATTTACGGCGCTGGAGAATGTGATGATGCCGGCTTTGATCGCCCGGTTGCCGAAAGAGGAGTCGCTGGCACGGGCCACGACCCTCCTGAATGAGGTCGGACTTGGCCACCGCCTGCGCCACAAACCCGGTGAACTCTCCGGGGGTGAGCAGCAACGGACCGCCATTGCCCGGGCGTTGATCATGAATCCGCCTTTACTCCTGGCGGATGAGCCTTCAGGAAATCTCGACAGTGTCACCTCGGGTGAAATCCTCGCATTGCTTGACGGACTGCATCAGGCGCGGAATCTGACCATGGTGATTGTCACACACAGTGAAGCTCTGGCTAACCGCCTCGATCGCATCGTCCGCGTTATTGATGGCCGGATCGCTTCGGATTAAATCTTTGATGATACTTTTCAATTGCTCGTCGGCGCCCTTTTCTTATAGTTTAAACTGCTGTTGAATTGCTGCCTGGTAACAGGTTCGGGATTAATACTAATGGTTATACGCTCCGTTACTCTCGCTCTGCTCGGACTTTTCTTCTTTACCGGATTGCTCTGTGCACAGGATTATAAAGTTGACGAAGTCATCATTGCCGGGACGCGGCGCGTCGATCCGGGGATGATTCTCGCTGCTGCGGCGATAGATCCCGGCCCGACCGTCTCCGCCGACAACATCGACCGCGCTACCCAGGCGATCTTTCGTCTAGCCCGTTTCAGCGATGTTCGCGCCGATCTCGAAGAGAAAGACGGCAAAAGTGTTCTGATCTTTACCGTTGTTGAAAGGCCGTTGGTACGCGCAGTCAAGTTTGCCGGCAACAAGGAACTTTCCGAAGAGAAGTTGCGCGCACTGATTACGATTAAACCCCCTGATCTTTACGATGCAACCGTTCTCGACAGGAATATTGAAGCAGTTCTCAGGGCTTATAAAGAGGCCGGTTATTATGCTGCCAAAGTAGAACCGCAACTCGAAGTGTCTGATCTTAACGAAGCAATTATCACCCTTAACTGTATCGAGGGGGACGAGATTCTCATTGACTCAATCGGCTTTGAAGGAAACAAGGCCTTTACCGACAAGGAGCTCAAAAAGGGGATGGAGACCCGTGAGCGCTGGTTTCTGTCATGGATGACCGGACGCGGCGCTTATCAGGAAGAGGTCCTGAATAATGATCTGTCTTTACTGACGGATCGCTATTTCGATCAGGGTTATATCCAGGTTAAAGTGCACCAGCCGCAGGTAACGATGATCAAGGAGAATCGTTACCTTGATATCCTCATTGAGATTGAAGAAGGGGAGCAGTACCGCATCGGCGCCGTCGAAGTTGCCGGTGATTTGTTGCGCAGTCGTGAGGAGTTGATCGCTTTGCTCGGACTTCCTTCCGGGCAACTCTTCAGCCGCAAAAAATTGCGCGAAGGGATGATGAAGATCAACGATCTTTATGCCGATGAAGGCTATGCTTATGTCAATGTTGCCCCGCTCTCCAAGGTTGACCCTGAAGCGCGCACCGTCGATCTGACCATTGAAATCGAAAAGAGTTTTCTTGTTACCACCCGCAAAATTGCCATCACCGGTAACAGTAAGACCATCGACAAGGTCATTCGCCGCGAAATGATGCTGAATGAAGGGGAGAATTTCAGCGCCACCAAGATTAAAGAGAGTCGCCGTCGCATTCAAAATCTCGGTTTTTTTGAAGAAGTCAAGATTGCGACCGAGAAGGCCGATTCGCCGACTGCCATGGATCTGCTAGTGGAAGTGAAGGAGAAACCGACCGGTACTTTCAGTCTCGGATTTGGTTATTCGACGATCGACGGCTTTATAGGCCAGACCTCGGTGACCCAGGACAATCTCCTGGGTCGGGGGTATAAAGGCAATCTTTCTGCCGCCATTGGCAGCAAAAGCACGACATATCAGTTCGGGCTTCTTGATCCGCACTTTCTCGATACTGATCTGACTCTCGGCTTCGACCTTTACAGAACCGATCGCGAATGGACCGATTTTTCAAAAAAGGCAAATGGTGGCAATCTTAAGCTTGGCATCCCGTTCTCCTATAATGTTAGATCCTTCTTTGTCTACCGTTACGAAGAGAAGGAGATCTATGATGTCAGTCCGTCGGCGTCGCTGAGCATTCGCGATCAGGAAGGCTATTCGACCCTATCTTCCATCTATGCTTCTTTGAGCCGCAACACCACTGACTATCGTATGGACCCCAGGACCGGCTCCCTGTCTTCGGCTTCCATCGAATTTGCCGGTCTGGGCGGAACCGAGAAGTTTGTCAAGTATGAACTTGATCATCGCCGTTTCTACCCCTTGTTCTGGAAATTTGTCTTTTCGGCACACGGCCGCCTCGGTTATGTTCAGGAGGTTGGCAGTGAGCCGATTCCCATCGACGAGCGCTACTATCTAGGTGGACTCAGCAGTCTGCGGGGTTTTGAGTCACGTGAAGTCGGTCCGCGGATAAAAACAGTGACTAGCGACAGTAGCGGTAATCCCATTGTTAGCGGTTACGAGTACACTGGTGGCACCAAGGTCGGTTATGGCAATCTCGAGATCACTTTCCCGCTGATCGAGGAATCAGGATTTAAAGGTGTCATTTTTTACGACGCCGGTAATACCTGGGCTGAAGATCAGGATTACTTCAGTGACGTGCGCCACAGTGCCGGTTTTGGTCTGCGCTGGATGAGCCCGCTGGGACCGTTACGTTTGGAATGGGGTAAAAATCTTGACCAACGTGAAGGTGAAGCTTCCTCGGACCTGCAATTTTCCATCGGAACCATGTTCTGATGCCAACCCCGTAAAGGAGATTTTGTACGATGAAAAAATTTATCACCCTCCTGCTTCTGACCTTTTTTTGTGTCGCTACGGTTCATGCCGCTGATGCCAAGATTGGTTATGTTGATCTGCAAAAAGCCCTGAATAATTGTGAGGCCGGCAAAGTCGCCAAAGAAAAGATTTCCGTGAAGGTAAAAGAGTACGAGAGCCAGATCGATCAAAAGCAGAAAGAGATGAAAAAGCTGAAGGATGAGCTCGATAAGCAGGGATTAGTCCTTTCGGAAGATAAGCGCGCTGCCAAAAAGCGTGATTTCGATCAGAAACTCAAGGAGCTTGAGCGTTTCACCAAAGATATTCAGGAAGAGTTGCAGCAGCAGGATGCCGAATTTACCCGGCAGATTATTACTGACTTCTCTAAAATCATTAATGAGCTCGGCGCAAAAGAAAGCTATACTGCGATCTTTGAAAAGACCGAAAGCGCCCTCCTTTACGCGGACCCTAAAGCGGATCTAACCGATAAGGCGATCAAAGCTTACGACGCTTCTCTGAAAAAGTAGACGAATAAGGGAAGGATGCATTTGTGGTCAAACTTCGCGAACTTGCTGCTCTGATCGGTGCTGGTATCGATGGTGATCCCGACGTTGAGATTCAACGGATGGCGACTATCGATCAGGCCCAAAAAAGTGATATCACCTTCTTGGCCAATCCGAAATATCTGCCGCTACTGGCTGAAACACAGGCCGGAGCGGTGATTATCGGCATCGGGGTCGAAGCCCCGGCAGGGCTTAATCTCTTGCGGTGTGAGAACCCTTATCTGGCTTTTGCCAAGATCCTTACTTTTTTGCATGTACAGCGCCCTGATTCGCAAGGGATATCTCCCCGTGCCAGTATCGATCCGACCGCTGAAATCGCAGCTGGGGTAACGATTCACCCCGGCTGCGTCGTCGGGGCCCGGGTTAAAATCGGATCGCATACCACCTTGTATTCGAATGTCGTCCTTTACGACGATGTCACCCTTGGCGAAGACTGTATCATCCATGCCGGAGTTGTCATTCGCGAAGGGTGTCGAATCGGTCATCGCGTGATTATTCAGCCATCAGCCGTGATCGGTTCGGATGGTTTCGGTTTTGCTCCGGATGGGGAGCGTTACTACAAGATTCCACAAATCGGTATTGTTGTGGTTGAAGATGACGTGGAAGTTGGAGCTTGCAGTTGTATCGATCGCGCAGCTTTAGGGGTGACCCGCCTTGGTCAAGGGGTCAAGCTCGACAATATGGTGCAAATTGCTCATAACGTCACCATCGGTGCCCATACGGTGATAGCAGCCCAGACCGGGATTTCCGGCAGCAGCAAAATCGGTCGCCACTGCACTTTTGGCGGACAATCTTCTTCTGCCGGGCATATTAAGACCGGTGACAACCTGATCGTCGCCGGACGTGGCGCACTCGCCGGCAATACTGATGGAGATCAGATTGTCTCGGGTGTCCCGGCGATTCCCCATCGTGACTGGCTCAAGGCTTCCATGATCTTTGCCAAGCTCCCCTCTTTGCGTAAAGAGGTGTTGCGAATGCAAAGAGAGATTGATCTTTTAAAGAATGTCATCGATAAAGGAGAATAAAAGTCATGAAAATGCCCATGTACAGCACTGATATCATGAAGTATCTACCCCACCGATACCCGTTTCTGCTGATTGACCGGATTATCGAAATCGAGCCGGGCAAGAAGATTGTCGGCATCAAAAACGTCACGGTTAATGAGCCCTTTTTCCAGGGACACTTTCCGGGGCATCCAGTCATGCCCGGCGTTCTGATTATCGAAGCGATGGCGCAGGTTGGCGGCATCTTTGCCATGATCACCGACAATATCGGCGATGACAAAGTGACCTACTTTGCCGGTATCGATAATGCTCGCTTCCGTAAACCGGTCGTCCCCGGTGATGTTTTACGCTTTGAGTTGACCTTGACCAACTGTCGCCGCGGTCTTTATTGCTTTAATGCGAAAGCTTATGTCGAATCGACCCTGGTGGCCGAAGCCGATCTCAAAGCGACCTTTGCTGACAAAAACATTTAAAGGATATTGATCATGATACATCCGACAGCGATCATTCATCCCGGTGCCCGGCTTTCGGCTGATGTTGAAATCGGCCCTTACGCGGTTATCGGTGAGCACGTCACGCTCGGCGAAGGTTGCTGGGTCGGGCCGCATGCGGTGGTCGAAGGGCGCACCACCATCGGCCGAAAGAATCGTATTTTTCAATTCACCTCGATCGGCGCCATCCCCCAGGATCTGAAATACCACGGTGAAGCAACGACACTCAGCATCGGCGATGGCAATACCTTTCGTGAATTCGTCACCGTCCATCTCGGTACTGCCGATGGCGGCGGGACGACGATCATCGGCAATGACAATCTCCTCATGGCTTATGTTCATGTTGCGCATGACTGCCGGGTCGGCAATCAGATTGTTCTCGCCAATGCCGCCACCCTGGCCGGCCACGTTGAGGTCGGTGATCACGCCATCCTCGGCGGCCTCTCGGCAATTCACCAGTTTACCCGTATCGGTTCCCACGCCATGATCAGCGGCGGATCGATGGTCAATCAGGATATTACGCCCTACACCATCGCCCAAGGGGATCGGGCCGCACCGGTCGGGATAAATCTTATCGGCTTGAAACGGCGCGGTTTCTCCGACGAAGCCCTGCGAGCCCTGAAAAATTCCTATAAAACCTTCTTCCGGGCCGGACTCAAACAGGAAGAGGCTTTGGAGAAGATGGCAGTTGACGCAGCCGCCTACCCGGAGGTGAAAGTTTTCGTCGATTTTATCCGCGGTACACAGCGCGGCATCGCCCGCTAGTCGTATGATGAAAAGTGTTTAAACTAGCAGGGAGTGCCGTAGATTTGGCCTCCCTGTAAGCGTTCGTGTCGCTTAAGATGAGGATGATCCTTTGTCTGAAAATTACTTTCCGCCAAATAGCACCGGTCCACGTCGTGCCATGATCGTCACCGGAGAAGCCTCTGGGGATCTGCACGGAGCCAACCTGATCCGTGCCGCGCAGGTGATCGATCCGGAACTCTCTTTCTTCGGCGTCGGCGGTGAGCAGATGGCTGCGGCCGGATGTGAGATCATCATCCCCGGCAAGACCATCTCGGTTATGGGGATTGTCGAAGTCATTGGACATTTCCCGATCATCTGGCAAACCTTTCAACACCTCAAGAAAATTTTGCAGGGGGAGCAAAGACCCGATCTCCTTATCCTTATCGACTTCCCGGATTTCAATCTGCGCCTTGCTGCTGTCGCCAAAAAACTCGGCATTCCCGTCCTTTACTATGTCAGCCCGCAGGTCTGGGCGTGGCGGCGGGGGAGGGTGAAGCATATTGCCAAAGTCGTCGACCGTCTTGCTGCCATCCTCCCCTTCGAACCCCCTCTGTATGCCGGACTCGATATCGACGTCGAATATGTCGGCAATCCCCTCACCGATCAGGTGCAGATCAGTGAAGAGCGCGAACCTTTTCTCCGGCGACTTGGTATCCCCTCTGTCTCCCCGGTCGTCGGGCTCTTTCCCGGCAGTCGCGGTACGGAGCTGCGCTACAATCTGTCGACCCTGCTGGCCACAGCGCGGATCGTGATGCAGGAGCATCCGTCGGTCCATTTCCTTGTTCCGGCCGCTGCCACTCTCGGGACAGAACGGCTCAGCACCGCGATTGCCCAGGCGGGGGGCGCTGATCTGCCCCTGACTCTCGTTGCCGAGTCGGTCTACGATGTCGCCAATGCTTCTGATGCTGTTCTGGCGGTCTCGGGGACGGTGACCTTGCAAGTCGCTCTGGTCGGTACGCCGCTGTTGCTCATTTACCGGGTGGCACCCATGACCTATGCCATCGGCCGGCATCTGATCAAGGTTCCGTTTATCGGTTTGCCGAATATCATCGCCGGTCAGGAGGTTGCTCGTGAATTCGTTCAGGATGCAGCCGATCCGCAAGTCCTTGGCGCTGAACTCAATATGATCCTCGCTAACCCGCTGCACGCTGCTGCGTTGCGGCAAGGGCTGGCACTGGTCAGGGAGAAGATCGGGCCGGGCGGGTGTTCGCAACGGGTGGCGCAGATGGCAGTAGAGATGAGTCGCGGGCAGATTCGCCGTAAAGGAGAGACATGTTAGACAAGCGTTCCCTTTATAGCCGGCTCTGGATCTATATCAAACCGCATCGCGGCCGCATTGCCTTGTCGATGTTCGGCTCTCTCCTTTGTGCCGGAGCCGATGGCTCGATGGCCCGACTGATTCAGCCCTTTGTCGACAAGGTGATTGTCGCCAAGGATGCTGAGATGATTTTTCTTGTCCCCTGGCTGATTCTTGGTTTGCAACTGGTCAAGGCCACCGGCCGTTACCTGCAGGAGTACTTTATCAAGACCGCTGGTCAGTTGGCGATTCAATCGATTCGCAACGATCTCTTTAGCCACGTCATGAATCTGTCGATGCGATTTTTTGGCAAAAATCCGACCGGCGTCCTCATGTCGAAGCACCTCAACGACGTCCAGTCACTGCAAAGCTCTCTGGCTGAGGTCCTGGTCGGAGCCATGCGCGATCTTGTCACCTTGTTGGCCCTGATCGGTGTTGCTTTTTATACTGACTGGAAGATGGCAGCGATTGCGTTTGTCGTTTTGCCCCTGGCTGCCTGGCCGATCAGTATTATCGGTCAACGCATCAAGAGTTATGCGCGCAAAGGGCAGGGGATTATGGGGGAGCTGTCGCGGACCCTCGAACAGTCTTTTTCCGGGATCAAGGTGATCAAGGGCTTTGGTGCCGAGGCAGAGATCTCTTCCCGGTTTAAAGTGGAAAATTTGTCGTATTACCGGACATTGAGTAAGGTTTTCAAGTACGATGCCGGCTCCTCCCCCTTTATCGAGATCGTCACCGGTATCGGCATGTTTGCGATTATCCGCTACGGCATGGAGCAGGTGCAGAATGAGGTCATGACCGTTGGGCAGCTCTTCTCGATCTGCGGTGCTATCATGTTGATGTACGCACCGTTCAAACGTCTGACCAAGTTTAATAATTATCTGCAGATAGCGATGGGGGCGGCGGAGCGGGTCTTTGCGGTGCTCGACGAACCGCTGGAAATTCGCGATCAGGAAAAGGCCATTGATCTTGGCGCGGCCAACGGGGCTGTTGTCTTTGACGATGTCTCTTTTGCTTATGATGACGATCAGCCGGTCCTTTCGAATCTCTCTCTTGTCGTTAATCCGGGCGAAGTCGTTGCGCTGGTTGGGCCGAGCGGTGCGGGAAAGACAACGATTTCTGCCCTGTTGTGTCGTTTTTATGATGCAACTTCCGGTGTCATCACTATCGACGGTCACAATATCACAGAAATTACCCTGGCCAGTCTCAAGCAGAATCTGGCGATGGTCGATCAGGAATCCTTCCTTTTCAACGAAACGATTGCCGACAATATCCGTTTGAGCAAGCCGCAGGCAACGGATGCCGAGGTCATAGCGGCCGCGAAGCAGGCTTATGCCGATGAATTTATTGCCGTCCTGCCGGAAGGGTATCAAACACGCATCGGTGATCGCGGATTGCGTCTCTCCGGCGGCCAGCGCCAGCGGATCTGTATTGCCCGGGCGCTGCTGCGTAATGCGCCGATTCTGATCCTTGACGAAGCGACCAGTGCCCTTGATACCGAGAGTGAAGCGATGGTGCAGCAGGCGCTCGTTAATCTCATGCACAACCGTACAACGTTTGTCATTGCTCATCGCCTCTCCACCATCATGCATGCTGACAAGATTGTCGTGCTCGAACATGGGCACATTGTCGAGGTCGGGCGGCACGGTGAACTTCTTGTACATGAAAACGGCCTTTATCGCCGTCTCTACGACATGCAGTTCCGGGAGGCTTAATGAAAAAAGGCGGCTTTCTGGAACGCTTTATAATGGCGACGCTACCCCCTATCGCCGCCGCGCTGATGTGGTCGGTTTATCATTTGAATCGTTGCGAAGTTCTCGATGAAGATCAAGTTGATGCACTGCGCCGCGAAGGCAGGGGAGTGATCCTGAGCTTTTGGCATGAACAACTGTTTCTGATGGTCCTCGGTTATCACGGCCCCGGCGGCCGGGCTCTTGTCAGTGGCTCCCGTGATGGCGAGTTGCTTGCCCGGACGATGACATTTTTCGGACTGGGAGTGGTGCGCGGTTCTTCCCGACGCGGCGGACGGGCCGCTTTTCGTGAGATGGTGCAGTTCGGTAAAGGGCCTCTCGATTTGATTATCACGCCTGATGGGCCGACGGGACCTCGCCGTGAACTCAAGGATGGCATCGTCGAGCTGGCGCGTATCACCGGTCGTCCGGTCGTCCCTTTGTGTTTTGTCAGCAGTCGCGGCCATCGCTTTGCGTCCTGGGATCGTTTCGTGCTCCCTTATCCCTTTGGCCGCGGCGTCTATGTCTATGGCGAGGCGATCCGTTATCTCCCCGGCGAAGAGAGTGAATCCTTCAAGGGTCGGCTCAAGACGGCAATGAATGCCAATGAAGCCCGGGCTATCGACCGATTGGAGAGCTATGGCCTTCGCGCTGTATGATCTCATCCTCCTCCTGATTGCCGCCGGGATGATCCCCTGGTATCTGTTGCGCCGTGTCTTCGGCTTTCGCTCGCGCAGTGGCCTGCGTGAACGCTTCGGTTACTACGCACCACAACGTTTGACGGCGATCATGGGCCGGCCGGTGATCTGGATTCATGCCGTTTCCGTCGGCGAAACGCGGGCGGCGATCCCCTTGATCAAGGGCTTGCGTCAGGCGTGGCCTGATCATGCCCTGGTTCTCACCAATGTCACCGAGACTGGTCACGAAGTTGCGGCGACGATAGCCGAGCTTGATCTCTGCCTCTTCTTCCCCCTCGACCTTTCTTTTGTTATCCGTCGCGTCCTTGCCCGGCTCAAGCCCACCCTGATCGTTATTGTCGAAACCGAGATCTGGCCAAATCTGATCCGTACCGCTGCGGTGCGCCACGTCCCCATTGCTCTGGTCAACGGTCGCATCTCGGATCGTTCTTATCCCCGCTACCGGCGATTCCAAAGAATTCTTGCCCCGCTTTTGCAACAGGTCACCCTGTTTAGTATGCAATCGACTATAGATTGCGAGCGGATTATTGCCCTCGGCGCCGGACCCGAGAACGTTGTCAGCAGCGGCAATCTTAAATTCGACATGCCGATGAATCTGGTTGAAGCCGATCCGGCGCTGTTGCGCTTGCGCTATCATCTACCAGATCATCTCCCCATCTGGATCTGCGGCAGCACTCATGAAGGCGAAGAAGCCGCGTTGCTGCAAAGTTACCGCACTCTCCTGGCGCAGGGAGAAGAGCTTGTCCTGATCCTCGCTCCTCGCCATCCGCCCCGCGTGCCGGCAGTTTGTGACCTCTTGACCGACCGGAACTTTTCTTATCGTCGGCGCAGCCAGTTAAAGGCAACAGATTCGCTCCTCGCATCAGGGGAGGTCCTCCTCGTCGATACCCTGGGTGAACTCCTCCCGCTCTATGCCGCGAGTGATCTGGTCTTTGTCGGCGGCAGTCTTGTCCCCGTCGGCGGCCACAACCTCCTGGAGGCGGCGCTGGTCAGCCGTCCGGTCATCTTTGGTCCGCATATGCACAACTTTCGCGATATCTCGCAATTGATCCTAAGCGCCGGAGCGGGAAGTCAGGTGCAGTCTGAAGCGGAATTGCCGGCTCTGATTGCACGCTATCTGCACGATTTCTCATTACGGCAACAACAGGGTGCGGCCGGCCACCAGCTCATTGCTGCCCATGCTGGCGCCACGGCCCGGACGGTGGCTCTGTTGCGGACTCTGGTGTAGGCCATGAAGCAGCGCTGGCGCCGTTTTGCTGAAGAGCCGCTGCATGCGGCGACCTTTTTGCTGTGGCTCTTTCTCCTCCCTTTCAGTTTAGTTTACGGGGCAGGGCAGCGTCTCCGTGCCTGTCTTTACCGCTCCGGCGTCTTACGCTCCTACCGCGCGCCGCAGCCGGTGATCTCGGTCGGCAATCTCACGGTCGGCGGTACCGGCAAGACGCCGGTCGTCGATGCTATTGTCCGCCATCTGGTGCAACGCGGTGAGCGTCCGGCTGTTATCAGTCGCGGCTACGGCGGAAAGTTTCGTCGCGGTGTGGCGGTCGTCAGCCGTGGTGACGGGCAGGGCCCACTCCTGCCGTCTTTGTTCTGTGGTGATGAGCCATTTCTCCTGGCGCGCCGTAACCCCCGGGCGGTCGTGATCGTGGCACCGCAGCGCAGCGCGGGGGTAAAAGCGGCCCTTCGCGATTGTGGCGCGACGATCATTCTCCTCGACGACGGCTTTCAGCATCTGGCGGTGCAGCGCGATCTTGATATCCTCCTCCTTGATGCGGGACGTCCTCTGGGCAATGGCAGTGTTCTTCCTGCCGGTCTGCTGCGCGAGCCAGCGGCTGCCCACCATCGTGCCGGGCTCTGCCTCCTGACCCGCGACGAAGGGCTCGCCGCTCCGTCTCCCTTTGCCACGCTGTCAACCCTGCGCTGCCGCCATCGCCTGGCCGGGGAGTTTGTTTCTCTTGACGGCACCGTACAGAGAATTAAAGACTTTAGCGGACAGCGCGGTGTGGCTTTTGCCGGCATCGCCAACCCGACGAATTTTTTCCTGGCACTAAAGGCGCTCGGGTTGGAAATCATTGACACCATCGCGCTGAATGACCATGCGGACTTTAGTGCTGAAACCTTGAAGAAGCTTGATCAAGCATCTTTAAATGCCGATTTTTTCGTGACGACAGAGAAAGACGGTGTTAAACTTCGCTCTTCGGATTTACCTCTCCCTTGTTTTCAGGCCCTTCTCGAACTGGAGTTTGCTCCGGTGGGCAAGCTGGAAGAGATTGTCGACACCCTTTTAACGCGAACGAGAATGTTATGAATCTGACCTCCCAACTTCTTGAAATTATTGCCTGTCCTAAATGCAAAGGGCCGCTGCTCCTCTCCACCGCCAGCGATGCTCTCCTTTGCCATCAATGTGCCTTGTCCTATCCGGTACGCGACGAGATTCCCGTTCTTCTTATTGATGAAGCTACGCCTCTCACGGCGCAGCCCTGAAACGGTCCTTATGTCAATCGATACGCAGATTTCTGCTTACTTTGCCCGCCATGCCCAGGTATTCGCGAGCACTGTCCCTGAACTGACGCCGCAAATTCGTCGTTGTGCGCAGCTCCTGGCGAACTCTTTGGCCGATGGCAGAAAGATCCTGATCGCCGGCAATGGCGGTTCCGCCGCCGACGCGCAGCATTTTGCCGCTGAACTGGTCGGTCGTTTTCTGCTCGAACGTCGCGGTCTGCCGGCGATTGCCTTGACCACCGATAGCTCGATCCTCACCGCCGTAGCCAACGATTACGGTTTTGAACAGATCTTTTCCCGCCAGGTCGAAGCGTTGGCCAATCCCGGAGATGTGGTCATCGGCATCTCTACCAGCGGCAATTCGGCTAATATCCTTGCTGGCCTCGCGGCCGCCAAGCAGTGCGGCTGCACCACCATTGGCCTCCTTGGTCGTGACGGGGGTGCCATTGCTGCGCGCGTCGATCTCCCCCTGATCGTTACTTGCGCTGAAACGCCGCATATTCAGGAGATGCATGTCACTATTATTCACCTTCTCTGCAAACTGATCGAAGAGCAACTCTTTGACCAGCCGGGAGCCACTTCATGAAGATTGACCGGCTGCTGCTCGAACGTTTTCTTCTTCGTCTCCCGAAGCTGCGCACCCTGGTCGTTGGCGATTTAATGCTCGATGAGTATTTGTGGGGAAAGACGGAGCGGATCTCTCCGGAAGCGCCGGTGGCGATTGTCGATGTTTCCCGCGATGATCTGCGTCTTGGCGGTGCCGGCAATGTCATCAACAATCTCGCTACGCTCGGTTGTCAGGTTGCCGTCCTCAGCGTAGTCGGTGATGACAGAGATGGCCATAAACTTGCAGATTGCCTTGCAGCCAAAGGGATTGCCAGTTCCGGCATCATCTTTGAGCCCGGCCGCTTAACCACGCGCAAGACCCGAATCCTTGCCGGCCATCAGCAGGTGCTGCGGATCGACCGGGAGATCCGGGCATCGATCAGCACGGCCAGTGAAGATCAGCTCCTGACCTCTGCCTGTGCTGCTCTTGCTAACTGCGACCTCCTCCTGCTTTCCGATTATCGCAAGGGTGTCCTCACGGATCGGATGACGATGGCCTTGATTGCCATGGCCAATCAGTTACGGGTGCCGGTGGTTGTCGATCCCAAGGGGGAGAGCTATCGCAAATATCGCGGCGCCACCTTGTTGACTCCCAACCGCAAAGAAGCACAACTGGCAACCGGCATTGCGATTACGGATATCACTTCTCTCGAAGCGGCCGGCAAGGCACTTTGTGCCTCTTTGGCCCTCAATGCCCTCCTCATTACCCGCAGCGAAGAAGGGATGAGTATCTTTTATCCCGACGGTCGCCATCTCCCCCTGCCGACGGTGGCGCGGGAAGTCTTCGACGTCTCCGGCGCCGGCGATACCGTCCTTGCCCTGATGGGGGTCGGGCTTGCTGCCGGTCTTGATGTTGCCCAGGCCGCGCAGATCGCCAACCTTGGTGCCGGGATCGTCGTGGCCAAGCTCGGCACCTCGACCGTGACGACGGATGAACTGCTACGCGCGGCAATGAGTCAGGAAGATGAACCGCAGAGCAAGATTCATGATCGCACCATTGTCGCCCGCTTCCTGAGTGCCGAACGGGAACGGGGCAAGAAGATCGTCTTCACCAATGGCTGTTTCGATCTCCTTCATGTCGGCCACGTCAAATATTTGCAGCAGGCGCGGCGCCTTGGAGATCTCCTTGTCCTCGGCCTCAATACCGACGCCTCCATTCGCCGTCTCAAAGGGCCGAAACGCCCGCTCATTGACGAAGAAGAGCGCGCCCATATTCTCGCCGCACTCTCTTGTATCGACTACGTTGTCCTCTTTGACGAAGAGACTCCTTATGAGCTGATCCAGCTCCTCCGTCCCGACATCCTCGTCAAAGGGGGGGATTACACTGTTGAAGGAGTGGTTGGCCGTGATCTTGTCGAAGGGTGGGGGGGACGAGTTGAGCTGATAAACTTTGTCGACGGTAAATCAACGACCTCGACTATCGAAAAGATCCTCGAAGCTTACCGGGATACAGCTTGAGCGGGCAGGGGAATTTGCCTGCGGGGATCACCCTTAACCGTGCCATTTTCCTTGATCGAGACGGTACGATCAATGTTGAAAAGGACTATCTTATTGCTCCGGCGGATCTTGTGCTTCTCCCCGGAGTCGGGGAGGCCCTGCGTCGCGGTCAAGAAGCCGGCTTTCTCCTCATCGTTGTCACGAATCAGTCAGGAGTAGCGCGCGGTTACTTTTCCGCCAGCGCTGTTGAGGAGCTGCACGATCATCTGCAAAGGGAGTTGTTTTCTTTCGGCGTGCGCATCGATGCCTTCTACCTTTGTCCGCACCATCCGGAACATGGCGACGGTCCCTGTAACTGTCGTAAGGGGGAGCCGGGGATGTTGTTGCAGGCGGCGCAAGAACATCACATCGATCTCGCTGCCTCCTGGATGATCGGCGACAAAAGTTCCGATGTCGAGGCCGGGCTCAATGCCGGCTGCCGTTCGATCCTGGTGCGCACCGGTTATGGGGTGCAGGAAGGGCAGGGGCTGCCGCCGTCTGCCTTGGTTGTCGATTCGCTAACTGAGGCAATCGAGCTGATAATTGCAAAAAAATAATCGATTCCGTCGATAATGCTGGTGCATCGATCCTCTTCCTGAAAGGTAAATAAGCATGTTCGCATTTAAAGTTAAAGATCTCGTCCTTGCCAAACTCGGCCGTAAAGAGATGGATCTCGCCGAAGTGGAAATGCCGGGGTTAATGGCCCTGCGGGCTGAATTCGGCGCGACTCAACCCCTAAAGGGGGCAAGGATTACCGGTTCCCTGCATATGACCATTCAGACGGCGGTGCTTATCGAAACCCTCGTTACCCTCGGCGCCGAAGTGCGCTGGGCATCGTGCAATATCTTCTCGACCCAGGATCAGGCGGCAGCGGCGATAGTTGTCGGCAAGAACGGCACCCCGGAGAATCCACAGGGGATTCCGGTCTTTGCCTGGAAGGGCGAGACCCTCAACGAGTACTGGTGGTGCACCGAGCAGGCGCTGGCCTGGCCAGACGAAAAACTGCCGAATATGATCCTCGATGATGGCGGCGATGCAACGATGATGGTCCTCAAGGGCGCGGAATGGCAGGAAAAGGGCGTGCCTGCCCTTTGTGCTGACGATCCTGAAGACTGGATGGAGTTCGTCAACTGTCTGCAAACATCGATTGCTGCCAAACGTCTTGACTGGGTGGCGATGCGTAACAGCATCAAAGGGGTGACGGAAGAGACAACGACCGGCGTCCACCGTCTCTATCAGTTGCAGGAGGAAGGAAAGCTCCCCTTCCCGGCGATGAATGTCAACGATTCGGTGACCAAGAGCAAGTTCGACAATGTCTACGGCTGCCGCCATTCGCTGGTTGACGGCATCATGCGCGCCACCGATGTCATGCTCTCCGGCAAGGTCGTGGTTGTCTGCGGCTACGGCGATGTCGGCAAAGGCTGCGCGCAGTCGCTGCGCGGCCAGGGAGCCCGAGTTATTGTGACCGAGATCGATCCGATCTGCGCGCTGCAGGCAGCCATGGAAGGATACCAGGTGAGTACCCTTGAAGAGGTCGTTGCCACCGCCGATCTCTTTGTCACCGCTACTGGCAACTTTAACGTCATTACCGCCGAGCACATGTCGCAGATGAAGAACAGTGCTATCGTCGGCAACATCGGCCACTTTGATAACGAGATCGATATGGCAGCGCTCGCCAAAGTGCCGGGAATCCAGAAGATCAACGTCAAAAATCCCCGGGAACATGGCAACCAGGTCGATCAGTGGCTCTTCCCCGATGGCCACGCCATCATCGTTCTCGCCGAAGGGCGCCTGCTCAATCTCGGCTGCGCCACTGGTCATCCCTCCTTTGTCATGTCGAACAGCTTCAGCAACCAGGTCATCGCCCAGATCGAGATCTTCTGTCACCCGGAACGCTATAAAAATGAAGTTTATGTCTTGCCCAAACAACTCGACGAGAAGGTCGCCCGCCTCCATCTCGGTAAACTTGGCGTGCGTCTGACCACCCTGACCCAGAAGCAGGCGGATTATCTCGGTCTGCCGGTAGCAGGGCCATACAAGAGCGATCGTTACCGTTATTAGGATTAAGCTTCCTTGTCTTTGATCTTGACCTGCGCTGCGGAATGGATTATATTCCGCCCGCATTCATCGTCAGTGGCGATTACTGTGAAACGTTTTCAGGGGGTGTGGTGAAATAGGTAGACGCACTGGACTCAAAATCCAGCGGGCGCAAGCCCATGTCGGTTCGATTCCGACCACCCCCACCATTCATTTTTTTAAAGTCAGAATCAGCCCAGTCTCTTTGTGTGGCCCCAAGCCGGGACACAGGAAAAGGAACCGGGCTGTTTTTTTGTACTCATGCAAGAACGTTATTCTCCTCCCGCAGTTTTGGGTTCACCAAGACTTTCAACAGTACACTTGTCTGGAAATCAACCGCTCCCACTTTACCCCCAAGGGTTTTTGACCGCGCATTTCCGTCATCGATGCAAGGGTTTTTTCGATTTAAGATGTTTTTTTTGATGCCATTGTAGAGCTTTTTTGCCAACAAAATGGAGGGTTTTTCAACAGCCATTTTGAAAAGATTCAACTTTAGTGCGAAAACAGGGGCTTATCCCTTATATGCAGTTTTATATATGAGCTTTCGAGGTAAAAGACTTAAAAAACAGCTAGTTGTCTTTTGCATAATTATTAGGCAAAATCCTAGTACCCCCCATTTTCTTGACCTTTTTAGCTGTAGGGATGGGGTTTTCCTCAAGGTTATCCACAGGGGGTGTTGACATGCCGTGAACATATTTTGGCAGAGCGCTTAAGTCATTATAAACACGAATTAATGACTGACTTTTGCTGGATGTTGCTCACTATCGTGTCGTGCAATTTTTAGCGTTTGGTAACAAGCAGGGTGATGCCAAGAAGACCGAAGAGGACGTTGGGAGACCATACGGCAAGGAGGATGGGAACGGTGCCGGAGTAGCCGAGAGCGAGCATCATCCCTTGAAAAAGGTGGTAGGAGATACCGATAAAGATGCTGATGGCAATGCCGACGGCAAGGCTGGAGCCGCGACCGCGCTGCAAGGCAAAAGGGATGCCGAGAAAGGCCATGATCAGACTGGCAAAGGGCGTCGCTAAACGACCATGCAGGTCGACACGGTAACGGGTTGAGTCGTAGCCTTCCTTCTTGACCCTTTGTGCCATATAAGCGAGGTCGGAGATGGTCATTTCGTCGTTGCGTTCGCTGATGGCACTGAAGTCTATGGGGCTTTTTGTTAAGGGCAGGGCGCTGGCCGCACTCTTGACGACATCGACGACTTCACCACTCGTTGCCGAAAAACGGGTGGTGGTGACCTTTTCACCAAGCCAGGTACCGGCGCTGTAGGTCGCCCGTTCTGCATCGATGCGGGTGGAAGGCCTGCCGTTTGGGTAAAGTTCCTGAATGCTGATCCCTTGCAAAAGATTCTGGGCAGGGATAACCATGCGAATATTGACGAGAGCCTGGCCGTCTTTAAGCCACACTTTGTCACGAGTAATGGTCAGTTGCTGCTGCTTTTCGAGATCGAAGCGATAGACGCGATTTGCTTCTCTGCTGGTGATGGGGACGAGCCATTCATTGGCGGCTAAAACGGTGAGAGAGATGATCAGTCCCATCACTAACAGCGGCAGGGTGATGCGGGGCAAGCTCATGCCGCCGGTCCGCATGGCGGTCAATTCGTTGCTGTGGGAGAGAGTGCCGATAGTCATGAAGACCCCCATCAGTACGGCAAGGGGAACGACCTGAGTGACTATCATGGGGATTTTGCCGAGGAAGTAGATGAGGTATTGCGCAAGGACGGCATTCTTGCGGGCAAGGTTATCGACTTTTTCGAAAAATTCAATAAGCAGATAGAGACCGGCAAAGGAACCGAGAGAGAGGAAGAAGAAACGATAAAAGAATGCCAGGGTATATCGGGTTAATAGCATGTAAATACCCTTTAATCCTTCTTTTTGAAGTAGGTGCTCAAGCTGAAGTGGATTTCTCGCTCATTGGCGGCCGCTCTGAGGAGAAAGACGCCGGCAATGGTGAAGATGACAACGGGCAGCCACAGAAAGAGAGCCGATAGACCGACATCAATGACCAGGGTTTTGGCCAGGGTGAAGAGGATATAAAAGAGGAGGAAGATAAAGAGGGAGAGCGCAAAGTTGGCGCCGCGCCCGGAACGCTGCGAGCGGATGCCGAGGGGGACACCGATGAGGATAAAGATCAGTGGCGTCGAGGCCATGACAAAGCGTCTTTGCAGTCCGGCTGCGAGAACCCGGGCTTCTTTGGGGTCTTGCGGGTTTTGGCGGGCGCTGAGGAGGTCGGGGAGACTGAGTTCACTCTCCTTGCGGTTGAGCACCTGCCCCTTGTCGTCGCCATGATTGAGGTTGACCCGTAAGCCATAAGTGTCGAACTGAATAATTTGATATGCTTCGTTATTGCCGTCGAGGCGATGAATCGCCCCATCTTTAAGGCGCAGATTCAGGGACTGGTCGTCTTGATCGATTTGAACTCCACCGGTACTGGCAAAGATTGTGGCAGGGAGGGTGCCAGGCCTTTCGTCGGCAATAAAAATATTACTCATCTGGCCGTTTTTATCGTCGACATCGGCGGCGTAGAGGACCAAACCGCTAAACTCATCATTGAAAGTCATCGGCTGAATGCCGATGGTGGCAATGCTGCTGGCAATGGCAAAGGCCTGGCGGCGAAAGGCGGCGTTGGCGGCCGGTTCGATATAAAGGGTGAGGGCGGCCGTTAGCAGGCTGGCAAGAAGGGCAAGGGCGAGAACCGGCCGCATCAACAGGGAGAGATGGATGCCGCTGGCTTTCATGGCGACGAGTTCACTCTCGGCCGAGAGGCGCCCGAAGGCAAGGAGGACGCCGATGAGCAGGGCTACCGGGATGGTGAGGACCAGAAATGCCGGTAAAAGATTGGCAAGGAGGCGGAGGATCTGTCCAACGGGCACACCCTTGTCAATGACCATCTCCATGAGCTTCTGGCTGCGCCCCATCATCAGGACAAAGGTGAAGATCACCAGGGCCATGAACATCGGCGCGGCAATTTCGCGGAGGAGATAACGTTGGATACGAAAGGCAATCATAAGCGCGCATAGTAATATAGGCGGAGGCTGTTGTAAACCAGAATGAGAGCTTTTTTCTCTTGCGCTCAGCAGGTCTGCGTGCTATAGAAATGCGCTGTAAAAATTCACACGCCTGTTCAGCCTGTCCGCTTGGTGTTCTGCTTTTGGTGCGGAATTGCGGCAATTAAGGCCCAGGCGGAGGCCCTTAACCGAACAACAGGAGAAGAGAAACAATGTCCCAGATTACCATGAAGCAACTTCTTGAAGCCGGCGTTCATTTCGGTCACCAGACCAAGCGCTGGAACCCGAAAATGAAGCCGTATATCTTCGGCGCACGTAACGGTATCTACATTATCGATCTGCAGAAGACCGTCCGCCACTTCAAGGTGGCTTACAATTTTATCCGCGACGCGGTCAGTCGTGGCGAAAAGATCCTCTTTGTCGGCACCAAGAAGCAGGCGCAGGATGCTATTGCCGAAGAAGCGTTGCGCGCGGGTCAGTACTACGTCAATAATCGCTGGCTGGGTGGCATGCTCACCAATTTCCAGACGATCAAGGGGAGTATCGATCGCCTCAAAAAAATCGAATTGATGTCACAGGACGGTACCTACCAGCTTTTGACCAAGAAGGAAGGTCTGGAACTGGAGCGCGAGCGTGAAAAGCTCGAAAAGACTCTAGGCGGCATCAAAGGGATGAATAAAATCCCGAGCGTGATCTTTGTCATCGATCCTAAGAAAGAGACGATCGCCATCAAGGAAGCCCGCAAACTGGGAATGACGGTTGTTGCCGTTGTCGATACCAACTGCGACCCGGACGAAATTGATTACATTATCCCCGGCAACGACGACGCCATCCGCGCCATCCGCCTTTTCACTTCGAAGATGGCTGAAGCCTGTGCTGACGGCGTCCTGCTGCGTGAGAACTCCCTGCGTTCCGGCGACGAAGTCGGCGCTCCCCTCGATGAAGCTCTGGCGGCTGAAGTTGTTGTGATCCCAGAGGTCGTTGAGGAGGTTGTTAAAGTCGCTGTGGCCACAGAAGCGCCTGTTGCTGAGTAATTTTTAGTAACATTCTGCGACTTTTTGAGTCGTATGGATATCAATGGCGGCCGCTCCTGTAACGGCCGCCATTTTTCCGATTTATCAATCGTAACAATTCCCGGAAGATGGCGTTGCTCTGTCTTCATTTCAGGAGGTTCACGTGGCAGATATTACAGCAGGTATGGTTTCCGAACTCCGGACCAAAACAGGCGCAGGGATGATGGATTGCAAAAAAGCCCTGACTGAAGCAAACGGCGACATGGAAGCCGCGATCGATATTCTTCGTAAAAAGGGCCTTTCTGCCGCAGCCAAGAAGGCCGGCCGCATCGCCGCCGAAGGGATGATCGTTGCCGCTGGCGAAGGAAACTGTTGTGCGCTGGTCGAGGTCAACTCCGAGACTGACTTTGTTGCCAAGAACGTCGATTTTCAGAATTTTGCCAAGACTGTTGCGGAAACGGTTCTCACCGTGGCGCCAGCCGATGTTGAAGCATTGAAAAATGTTCCTCTCCCGACTTTGGGACGCACCGTTGGCGAAGAGTTGACTCTGCAGATTGCAACGATCGGCGAGAATCTCGCGATTCGCCGCTTCGAGCGTTTTTCGGTTGCTGAAGGGATCGTTGCTTCCTATATCCACGCCGGTGGCAAAATCGGCGTCCTCGTGCAACTGAGTAGCAGCAAAGGGGATGATCCCCGCGTTGCCGCAGTTGCTCGCCAGATTGCCATGCATGTTGCCGCAGCCAGTCCGCAGTATCTGATGCGTTCCGAGGTTCCGGCCGCTGTTGTTGACCGCGAAAAGGATATTGCCAGCTCAAAAGCTCTGGAAAGCGGCAAGCCGGCCAATATCATCGACAAGATTGTCGACGGGCAGATCAACAAGTTCTACGGTGAAGTCTGTCTTCTTGAGCAGGCTTATGTCATCGACCCGGATCAGAAGATTTCCAAGGTTGTTGAGTCCCTCGGCAAAGAGATCGGGGCCGAGGTGACGCTTTCAGCGTTTGCCCGTTATCAGTTGGGTGAAGGCATAGAAAAGAAGCAGGATGATTTTGCCGCGGAAGTTGCGGCAATGAGTAAATAAGCAAGCCATGCAGGCAACGGTGGGTTCATTTATTTGTCCCCACCGTTGCTTTTTGCGGCTTGGCAGGAACTCTCGGCTTAAAAACGACGAAGGGCAGGAATAAGATGAGCAGTGCGACTCCTAAATACCGGCGGATCCTTCTGAAGCTAAGTGGCGAAGCATTGGCAGGGAATCAGGGTTACGGCATCGATCCCCTTGTCATCTCAGCGATAGCCGCCGAGATAAAAGGCGTAGTCGCTCTCGGAGTGGAAGTTGCCGTGGTGATCGGTGGCGGGAATATCTTTCGTGGCGTTGCCGGTGCCACCAAGGGGATGGACCGTGCCAGCGCCGATTATATGGGGATGCTGGCGACGGTTATGAACAGCCTTGCCATGCAGGATGCTTTGGAAAAGATCGGGGTAACGACGCGGGTTTTATCGGCGATCGATATGCAGGCTGTGGCAGAACCGTATATCCGGCGTCGCGCCATGCGCCACCTTGAGAAGGGACGGGTTGTCATCTTTGGTGCCGGGACGGGAAATCCTTACTTTACCACTGATACTGCGGCGAGCCTGCGGGCGATGGAGATCAATGCCGAAGTCATCCTTAAAGCGACCAAGGTCGATGGCATCTACAGTGCCGATCCCCATAAAGACAAGGATGCTGTCAAGTACCAATCGTTGACCTATATCGAGGTGCTGCAGCGTGGTCTCCAAGTCATGGATGCGACAGCAACATCCCTCTGTATGGATAATAACCTGCCGATTATCGTCTTTGATCTGACCTGCCCGGGGAACATAGAGCGGGTGGTCACCGGCGAAGCAATCGGGACTATCGTCAAGGGAGTATAAACGATGAACCAGGACGTTATCGACAAGGTAAAGGCATCGATGGAGAAATCGATCGATTCACTGCGCAAGGATTTTACCCGGGTGCGGACCGGTCGGGCTTCGATCACCCTGCTTGACGAGATCCGCGTCGATTATTACGGTACACCGACTCCGTTGAGTGCGGTGGCGAGTATGACGGTTCCGGAGCCGCGCATGATTGTCATTCAGCCTTGGGAAAAGAAACTTCTGCCCGATATCGAGAAGGCTATCCTCAAGTCGGATCTTGGACTCAATCCTAATTCCGATGGCTCCGCCATCCGTTTGATCTTTCCTGCCTTGACCGAAGACCGGCGTAAGGAGATGGTAAAGACGGTTAAAAAGCTTGGTGAGGAGGCGAAAGTTGCGATTCGCAATTTACGTCGCGATGCCAACGATACCTTGAAAAAAATGGAGAAGGACAAGTTGATTACCGAAGATCAACTGAAGCGTGCGGAAAAGGATGTGCAGGACGCCACCGATGCATTTGTGAAGAAAGTTGATGAGGTTGTAGTTGTTAAGGACAAGGAAATCATGGAGATTTAATAATCTTCATTTTATTAATCCCGTAGTAAGGAGAGCAAGATGGCTCTGAAGATTACAGAAAATTGTATTGCCTGTGGTACCTGTGTCGATACCTGCCCGGTCAGCGCCATTGCCGCAGTTGGCGACAAGTATGCGATTAGTGCTGACTGCACCGAATGTCGCGCTTGTGTCGACTGTTGCCCGGTCAGTGCGATTGTTGACTGATTCTTGTTTTTTTCTCCTGTTACCGGGTGCGGTTCGCTGCACCCGGTAAAATCTTTCCCCTCGTCTCTTCCACTTGCCGTCCATTCTCAACCCGTGTTAGTTTGTCATTCCATTTCTGGCACGAAAGACCTGCTATGACAACCCGGCCCCGACATATTGCAATTATCATGGATGGAAACGGCCGCTGGGCTGAACAGCGCCATCTCCCCCGGATTTTGGGTCATCGCCGCGGAGTGGAGACGGTGCGCAAGATTGTTACAGCCGCCCGGGAAGAGCAGATTCCCTTCCTCACTCTTTATGCTTTCAGTTCCGAGAACTGGCAGCGTCCGGATGAGGAGGTCGGCGCCCTCATGGGGCTGTTAGGACACTACCTGTCGAGTGAACTCAAGGCGATGCAACAACAGGATATCCGTCTGCAAGTGATCGGCGATACCTCGCGTTTACCGGCTAATGTTCGTGTTATTCTACAGGAAGCAGTAGCAAAGACCGCTGATAATCGCGCTATGACCCTGGTTCTGGCTCTTTCCTACGGGGGACGTGCTGAGTTGGTCCAGGCGGCGCGCCAACTCGCAGTCAAGGCTCTCGCTGGAGAGATCGTAGCGGAGGCGATCAGCGATGAAGATTTTTCCGCCTGTCTGGAGACCAGCGGCATCCCCGATCCGGATTTGTTGATCCGGACCAGCGGCGAGATGCGCATCAGTAATTTTCTCTTGTGGCAGATCGCTTATGCAGAGCTATATTTTTGTGAAACCTATTGGCCGGACTTTGATGCTGCACAATTGCAGTTGGCCTTGACCGAATATGCCCGTCGGCAGCGTCGTTTCGGTCTCACCGGTGAACAGTTGCGCCATGAAAATCCGGACAGCTAAGGAGTTTAATTATTAAACAGCGCATTATTACCGGGGTTATCCTTCTTCCCCTGCTGCTTCTGCTGGTGTGGCGTGCCACACCAGCCTTCTTCTGTGCAGCTGTCACGATTGTTGTCTTTATCGCCCTCGATGAACTTTATCGTATTGCGCTCCCGTCCGACCGGCGCTTCGAGCGCACCCTTGCAGCGCTTCTTGGTGCTGGACTGGTCCCCAGTCTTTACCTGCAAAACGGCTTGCCGACCGGGGCATTTGTTGCCGCTACACTCGTCGTTGCCACGCTTTTCCTTTTTCATTACCGTACAATCGAGACGGTTGCCCGTGATTGCGCCACGGTTCTCTTCGGCTTTCTTTATCTCCCCCTCCTTCTCGGCCATCTCGTTCTGTTGCGCACCCTTCCGCAGGGAAGGGAATGGATTTTTACGATCTTTTTGATCGTGATGTTGAGCGATACTGCCGCCTATTTTGTCGGTTCAGCCATCGGTAAACACCGTCTTTACCCGGCGATCAGCCCGAAGAAGAGTGTCGAGGGGGCGATCGGTGGTTTGATCGGTGGGATTGCCGGCGCTCTCTTAGCAAAATTTTTCTGGTTTCCGGCGCTCTCCTGGCTGCTGGTCGGTGGAATCGGTTTCGTCCTCGGCCCGTGTGGACAGATTGGCGACCTCTTTGAATCGATGCTCAAGCGCAGTTACGGGGTGAAGGATTCCGGCCGGATCATTCCCGGTCATGGCGGACTCCTAGATCGCCTCGACTCGTTGATCTTTGCTTTCCCCCCCGCCTACTATCTGGTTTTGTGGCTGCAATGAAGCGTCTTTCGCTGCTAGGATCGACCGGATCGATCGGTGTCAGTTGCCTGGAAGTTGTCGCTGATTTTCCCGAGCGTTTTGAAATTGTGGCTCTGACCGGCGCCAATAATCTCAACCTCCTTGCTGCCCAGATTCATCGCTTTCGACCCCAGGTTGCTGCCGTTCTCCATGAGGCGGATGCAGTGACCCTGCGGGAGATGGTCAAGGGCAGTAGCACCGAAATTCTTTCCGGGATCGAAGGGTTGATAATTTGTGCGGCTCATGCCGATACGCAGATGACCCTTTCGGCGATTGTCGGTGCCGCTGGTCTCGTCCCGACTTTAGCTGCCATCGAAGCGGGCAAGGATGTCGCTTTGGCCAACAAGGAGACGCTGGTGACGGCCGGAGCGCTGGTCATGGAAGCGGTTGCCCGCAAAGGGGTGCGTCTGTACCCGGTCGACAGTGAACATTCCGCCCTCTTTCAATCCCTTGAAGGGCATCGCAGTCGGGATGTCCGGCGGCTTATTCTCACGGCTTCCGGTGGTCCTTTCCGCACCTGGTCATTAGCGCAGATGCAGAGTGTTACCCCGGCACATGCTCTGGCGCATCCCAATTGGAGTATGGGGAGGAAGATCTCCATAGACTCGGCAACAATGATGAACAAGGGGCTGGAAGTTATCGAGGCGCATTGGCTCTTTGCCGTGCCGGTCGATCGCATTAATGTCCAGATTCACCCCCAGAGTATCGTTCACTCTATGGTGGAATATTGTGATGGTGCGGTGATTGCTCAACTTGGGGTTCCGGACATGAAGACACCGATTGCCTACGCTCTTTCCTACCCTGAGCGGATTCCTCTCAAACTCCCCCCCCTCGATCTCTGCTCGATCGGTTCCCTCACCTTTGAAGAGCCTGATCTGCAGCGCTTTCCCTGTCTGAAGCTCGCTTACGCAGCCATTACGGCCGGCGGTGTTGCTCCGGCAGTCCTGAATGCTGCCAATGAAATTGCTGTCGAAGCATTCCTTGCCGGGAAAATCTCCTTTCTGGCGATTGCGGAGATTATCGAAGCGGTCCTGGATCGTCATGATCCGCAGGTCCCTGTTTATCTGGACGATATATTACACGCAGACCGTTTTGCGCGGGCTGAAACGCGGCGCCTGATTTCTGCCGGTTGGACCGGAGGTAAAATATGCTGACAATCCTTGCGGGGATAGCCATTCTCGGCTTTCTCGTCTTTGTTCATGAACTTGGTCATTTTACCGTTGCCAAGCTTGCCGGCGTTAAAGTCCTGAAGTTCTCCATTGGATTCGGTCCCCGTCTCCTTTCGCGGCAGTGGGGGGAGACCGAGTATATGATCTGCGTCATCCCCCTCGGCGGCTATGTCCTCATGCTTGGTGAGGGCGGGACGATCGAAGGGGATGGTGAGGTCGAGACTCCAGAAGATGCATCCCGTTCCTTTGCCGCCAAGCCGGTCGGCATCCGTTCGCTGATTATCGCTGCCGGACCGCTGACCAATCTTGTCCTCCCTTTTCTTATCCTTCCTTTAGCATTTATGCTCGGCGTCAGTGTCCCGGCTTATATTGAGCAGCCGGCGACCACTGGTTATGTCGTCGCCGGTTCCCCGGCGGCCGCCGCCGGATTTCAGGCGAATGATCGTATCGTTGCCATTAATAATTCGCCGGTAACAACTTGGGAGAGTGTTAATAATATCCTCCTATCCCATGCCGGAACCACACTTGAGATTGAGGTCCAACGGGCGCAGGAGCAATTGGTGCTGTCGCTGTCCGATGGGGGGATCGACGGATTGATGGCGGTCGGTCTCCTGCCGCCGCAAGAAGCGGTGGTCGGAACTCTGGCTGCAGGAATGCCCGCAGATGCGGCCGGCCTCAAGGTCGGTGACCGCATCCTTGCCATCGATGGCCAGAGCGTCAAATCGTGGTACGATCTCAAAGATTTGATCCGGACGGGAGCGGGGAGCGGGCAGAGTTTTAAGGTGCAACGTGCGGACGGAACCTTGACCACGCTGACGATGACCGCACAGGCGAAGGATGGCGAATACATCATCGGCATCTCCCCGCAGATGAAAACGATCGAAAAACGCTACGCCCCTTTAGCCGCAATCGGCGCCGGCTGGAATCGCGCCAACGAATTGATTGAACTCACTTATCTCTTTATCGGTAAACTCTTTACCGGCCATGTCTCCAGCGATAATATCGGCGGTCCGATCTCGGTGGTGCAGATCGCCGGCCAGGCGGCACAGACCGATGTTGCCAGTATCTTCCTTATTCTCGCTTTTCTCAGTATTCAACTGGGGATTCTCAACCTTTTGCCGATCCCGATTCTTGATGGCGGTCATCTCTTCTTTAATCTCATCGAAGTTATCATCCGCCGGCCGCTCTCTCTGAGGATCCGCGAGATTGCACAGCAGGTCGGACTGGCCCTCCTCCTCCTGTTGATGCTTTTAGCATTTTATAACGATATCACCCGTCTGGTCATGGGAGGGTAGGGTGACAAGTGAATTGCTGTTGATCCTCGATACCTCGACGACGGCCGGCAGTGTGGCGCTGTGTCGCGGCGAGCACCTGCTGGCAGAGATCGTTGTCGATTCTCTCGCCAATCACAGTGATCAGTTGTTGCTGCATGTGCAGCAGCTTCTCACGGAACAGCAGTGCACCCTTGCCGAAGTTGCAGCCTTTGCGGTGATAGATGGACCCGGTTCCTTTACTGGCTTGCGCGTCGGCGTCACCGCTGCCAAGGGGCTGGCTCGGGCCTGTCATCGCCCCCTTTTCGGGATCTCGTCCCTGCACCTTTTAGCCTCGGCCCTCCCTTATGTGACCTTGCCGGTCTGCGCTTTTCTCGACGCCCGTAAAAAGGAGATCTATGCTGCTACCTTTTCAACGGCGACTGGTTCTCCCTGTCTCCTTGATGGACCTTGTGTCCTCCCTCCGCAGCAATTTCTCGCGGCGATGCCGGTTCCTGCCCTCTTTGTTGGCAGTGGCGCCGTTCTTTATCGTGATCTGATCGTTGAGCGCTTTGGTCCCCTCGCGATCTTTGCTCCCGGGCCGCTCCATACCCCCCGGGCCTCTTCAACCGCACCTCTGGTTCTGCAGAGATTTCAGTCCGGGGAGAGCGGGGATCCCGGGCTTTTGCTTCCCCGCTATATCCGCCCCTCTGATGCGGAAATTGCTCAACAAAAATGACATGGGCAAAGCCCTGATTGGCTGTTGACAGGATGAAATCCTTTCGATATTGTAAAAACCCGTTGCATTTTTTTCTTTCCCCCTTTTTGAGCCAGGAGGCGTCCGATGCAGCAGTACGACGAGTCGTTGGTACAGCAGTTATTTGAAGAGAATCCCCGGTTCCGCAGGCTTTACGAAGAACATCAGATTCTTGAAAGAGACCTTGAGCGATTAACCGCGAAAGATTATCTCAGTACTGAGGATGAGTTGGAAAAAAAACGGGTGCAAAAATTGAAACTGGCGGGAAAAGACGAGATGGAATCGATCTATAGACAAAAGACTCAATAGAAAAAACGGACAACAGGAATCCAGGAAAGGGTTCGGTCGACATCGACCTGAACCCTTTTCCCATATTTAATCCATAGTAATTTTAATATGATTAAATAAATCGGCCTAAATCTGAAAATCTTTTTCATCAAAGGAAGATGTGCATGCCAAACAAGCGCAGTTCTACTATTACCGAAGGTCTCGAACGCACCCCCCATCGTGCCCTGTTGATGGGCACCGGCCTGCCACGTAATGCTATGGGGCGCTCCTTTATCGGTATCGCCACTTCTTTCACCGACCTGATTCCCGGTCATGTCGGTATGCGTGATTTGGAACGCTTTATTGAAAAGGGTGTGCATAGCGGCGGTGGGCATGCTTTCTTCTTCGGTATTCCCGGTGTCTGCGATGGTATTGCCATGGGTCATCGCGGTATGCATTACAGTCTCCCGACCCGGGAGCTTATTGCTGACATGGTCGAATCTGTCGCCGAAGCACACCGTCTTGACGGCCTGGTTTTGCTGACCAATTGCGATAAAATTACACCGGGAATGCTCATGGCGGCGGCACGCCTTGATATTCCCTGTATTGTCGTCACCGCCGGACCGATGTTGGCCGGGCGCGGCCGTGAAGGTCGACAATATTCTTTTGTCACCGATACCTTCGAAGCCATGGCTCGCTACAAAGGGGGAACATTGAGTGCCGAGGAGTTGCTTGTCTGCGAAGAGAAGGCCTGTCCGACAGCCGGCTCCTGTCAAGGCCTCTTTACCGCCAACACCATGGCCATCCTCACTGAAACGATGGGGATGAGTCTGGTCGGTTGCGGCACCGCACCGGCGGTCTCCTCGTTGAAAAGACGCATTGCATTTGCTTCCGGTGAGCGGATTGTCGAATTGGTACGCGACGGGGTGACGCCCCGGCAGATCCTCACCGCTGAGGCTTTCAGTAACGCGATTCGCGTCGATCTTGCCCTTGGTGGTTCGAGTAATACGGTTCTCCATCTCCTCTCCATCGCCAGCGAGGCGGGAATTGACCTGCCTCTGGACGCCTTTGACAAGTTGAGCCGGACCACCCCGCAGCTGTCATCGATGAATCCCGGCGGCAAGTATTTCATGGAGGATCTTGATGCAGGGGGCGGCGTGCCAGCGGTCTTGAAGCAACTCGGGGCGCTGATTGAGGACAATCCGACGGTCAGCGGACTGTCGATCTCGGAGATTGTGAGTTGCGTCAAAGAGATCGATGAAGAGGTCATCCATCCCATGACCTCACCGATCCGCGCCGAAGGCGGGATCGCTATTTTGACCGGTAATCTTGCTCCGGATGGCGCGGTCGTCAAGCAATCCGGTGTTTCCGAGAAGATGATGGTCTTTGAAGGGACGGCCCGCTGTTTTGATTCGGAAGAAGGGGCCATGGCGGCGCTGATGGGGGGAGAGATCACCGGTGGTGAAGTCGTGGTCATCCGTTACGAAGGCCCGAAAGGCGGGCCGGGAATGCGGGAGATGCTCGCCCCGACGGCCGCGTTGATGGGTTTGGGATTGGGCGACTCTGTTGCCCTGATCACCGATGGCCGCTTTTCCGGCGGTACTCGTGGCCCCTGTATCGGTCATGTTTCACCGGAAGCGGCGGTAGGGGGAGCGATTGCCCTGGTAGAAGACGGCGATCGGATTCGTCTTGATATTCCGCAGCGTTGTCTCGAACTTTTGGTCGATGCCGAAATCCTTGCTGAGCGGAAATCCCGTTGGCAGCGCCCGGAAGCCAAGATCAAGACCGGCTGGCTGGCCCGTTACGCAGCGGTGGTGACCTCAGCCAATACCGGCGCGATTTGCAAAGCATAATCATTCCTCATCGTTTAGACGAAAGAGATAAAGGAGATTTATTCTATGAAGAAGACAGGATCGCAAATCCTTCTTGAATGTTTGGTGCAGGAAGGGGTTGAGACCATATTCGGCTACCCCGGTGGCACGGTGATCAATATCTATAATGATTTGATCGACTACCCGATCCACCATATTTTGACCCGGCACGAACAGGCTGCCGTTCATGCTGCCGACGGTTATGCCCGTGCCACTGGCCGCGTCGGCGTAGCGCTGGCGACAAGTGGACCCGGTGCGACCAATACCATTACCGGCATCGCCAATGCTTATATGGATTCGATCCCGATGGTAGTGATTACCGGTCAGGTGCCAACCGCCCTGATCGGCAACGACGCCTTTCAGGAAGTCGATATCATCGGCATTACCCGTCCGGTCACCAAACACAGTTACCTGGTCCGGGATATCCACGACCTGCCGCGTATTATTAAGCAGGCCTTCTATATCGCCCGCACCGGTCGTCCGGGACCGGTTCTCGTCGATCTCCCTAAAGACGTGCAGGTAGCGACAGCCAAGTTTGAGTATCCTGACAAAGTGGAAATTCGCGGCTACAAGCCGAACAGCCAGGGGAATCCACGACAGATAGAGAAAGCCGTCAAGATGATTCTCGCTGCCAAACGACCGGTCATCTATGTCGGTGGCGGCGTCACTCTCTCCGACACCTCTCAGGAACTCCTCGGTTTTGCTGAATTGATCAAAGCGCCGGTGACGACAACCCTGATGGCGATGGCGTCCTTTCCGAAAAAACACCCCCTATCGCTGGGGATGCTCGGCATGCACGGCACCTATTATGCCAATATGGCGGTGATGGAATCGGATTTGCTGATTGCGATCGGAGCCCGTTTTGACGACCGGGTCACTGGTAAACTCTCGACTTTCGCGCCCCACGCCAAAATTATCCATGTCGATATCGATCCGACTTCGATCAAGAAGAATGTGCGTGTCGATCTGCCGATCGTCGGTGATCTCCGCGACGTGCTACAGAAGTTGATCGCTGAATTAAAGCTGACGCCGCACGAGGTGAAGAATTTGGCTGACGATCTCGCCCCTTGGCGGGAGCAGATCACAAATTGGCGCCAGGCCCAGCCGATGTCTTACGTTGCCTCAACCACGGAGATCAAGCCGCAATTCGTCATCGAGACCTTGCGCAAGGTAACGGATGACGATGCCATCATTACTACCGAGGTTGGCCAGCATCAGATGTGGACCGCACAGTTTTTCGACTTCAGCCAGCCCCGCACCTTTCTCACTTCCGGTGGACTCGGGACTATGGGTTTTGGCCTCCCCTCGGCCTTGGGGGCGCAGGCGGCCTGGCCGCAGCGGCAGGTTATCGACGTCTCCGGCGATGGTTCGTTCCAGATGAATTCTCAGGAACTGGCGACTCTGGTGCAGTATCGTCTGCCGGTGAAGATCGTCATTCTCAATAATAATTTTCTCGGCATGGTACGGCAATGGCAGCAGCTCTTCTTCGATCAACGTTACAGCCAGACCTGCATGGAGTTGCCGATCGATTTTGTCAAGCTCGCCGAAGCCTATGGTGCCACCGGTCTGAGTACTTCCGATCCTGCTGAGGTAGAGGCGGTGTTGCGAAAAGGTCTGGAGACCCCGGGTCCGGTCATTATGGAATTCAAGGTGAGCCGGGAGGAGAACGTCATGCCGATGGTCCCCGCCGGCAAAGGACTCAATGAAATGGTTCTGGCCAGTTGATCGCGCGTTGCCGCCTTCGTTTTAGGAGAAAATAATTATGAGACATACAATATCGGTTTTGGTAGAGAATGAATTCGGAGTATTGAGCCGCATTTCCGGTCTCTTTTCCGGACGCGGTTTTAATATCGAGAGCCTTTCTGTTGCCCCGACCCTCGATCCGACGACTTCACGGATGACGATTGTCACCAGTGGCGACGATCAGGTGATCGAACAGATTACCAAACAGCTTCACAAATTGATCGACACTATTAAAGTCATCGATTTCACCGGAGAAGATTATGTCGAGCGGGAGATGGCATTAGTTAAAGTTTCGGCCGAGGATTCTTCCCGTGCCGAAGCATTGAGAATTGCAGATATCTTTCGAGCGAAAATTGTCGATGTTACTCCGCGATCTTATACAATCGAGGCAACCGGTTCACCGCAAAAGATCGATGCATTGATCGAAATTCTTCGACCGATCGGGATCAAGGAATTGGTGCGTTCCGGTCCGGTTGTTGTCGGCCGAGGTTCCAAAGGGTGGCGAAGCGCTGACTAATTCACTTTAATGCGACTAAATTTGTTTGTCAGTAAACAGCGCTGCATGCTATAGTTTGCAGCCAAAATTACGTTCGTGCGTGAGCGCAGGTGTGGCGAGTTTTAAATAAATTATCAAATCACTTCAAAATTTAAGGAGAAGTTGAGGAATGAAACTTTATTACGATAAAGACGCGGATCTCTCTCTGATTCAAGGGATGAAAGTTGCCATTGTCGGCTATGGTTCGCAAGGACATGCCCACGCCAATAACCTGAAAGATTCAGGTGTTGATGTCACCGTTGCTCTGCGGGCAGGCTCTGCTTCTGCAATCAAGGCGGAGAATTCCGGATTGAAAGTCAAGAGCGTTGCCGCTGCCGTTGCGGAGGCGGATTTGGTGATGGTCCTGACTCCTGATGAGTTCCAGTTTCAGCTTTATCGTGATGAACTCGCCCCCAACCTGAAACAGGGCGCGACTCTGGCCTTTGCCCACGGTTTCAGCATCCATTACAACCAGGTCGTTCCCCGTGCTGATCTTGATGTCATCATGATCGCTCCGAAAGCTCCCGGTCACACCGTCCGTTCCGAGTTTGTCCGTGGCGGTGGCATCCCTGATCTCATCGCGATTTTTCAGGATAGCTCTGGAAATGCCAAGAATGTCGCCCTTTCTTACGCCAGCGCGATTGGTGGTGGCCGGACCGGCATTATTGAAACCTCCTTCAAAGATGAAACCGAGACGGACCTCTTTGGTGAGCAGGCCGTTCTTTGTGGCGGTGCCGTCGAGCTTGTCAAGGCGGGTTTTGAAACTCTGGTAGAGGCCGGTTACGAGCCGGAAATGGCCTATTTTGAGTGCTTGCACGAGTTGAAGCTGATCGTTGACCTCATGTTTGAAGGTGGTATTGCCAACATGAACTACTCGATCTCCAACAACGCTGAATATGGTGAATACGTCACCGGCCCGAAAGTTATCAACGCCGAGAGTCGGCAGGCGATGCGCGAGTGTCTGGCCAATATCCAGAATGGCGAGTATGCCAAGCGCTTCATCCTTGAAGGACAGACCAACTATCCGGAGATGACGGCCCGTCGCCGTCTCAATGCCGCTCATCCCATTGAAGTTGTCGGTGGCGAGTTGCGCAGCATGATGCCGTGGATCGGCCGGAACAAGATCGTCGATAAAGCAAAAAACTAAGACATTTCGCGCACCGGGGACGAATCCTCGTCCCCGGTGGTTTCATGTCAAGGATAATTGAGAATTATGGCTAATCAGCGTTCACCAATAGCGGTCGAAGGCTATCCCTTCATCGCCCTCTTTGCTTTTGTCACCTTGATCTTCGCTTTACTTAAATGGGGAATTTTTGCGCTCCCCTTCCTCCTTTTAACTCTCTTCACCGTTTACTTTTTCCGCGATCCCGAACGCTGCATTCCCGAGGATGAACATGCTGTCGTTGCCCCTGCCGACGGTCGGATTGTCTTCTGCGGCGAAGTGATTGATGAACGGTATGGCCCTGAGCCGACCTACAAGGTCAGTATCTTCATGTCGGTCTTTAATGTCCACGTCAATCGGGCGCCGTGCAGCGGTACAATCGTCAATAAGTTTTACAATCCCGGCGACTTTCTAAATGCGGCGCTCGATAAGGCGAGCCATACGAATGAGCAGAGTGGCCTGCTGATGCAGACGAGCACGGGAAGCAAGGTCCTCTTTATCCAAATTGCCGGTCTCATTGCCCGCCGGATTATTACCTATCCGAAAGTCGGGGATTTTCTAGAGCGCGGTGAACGTTACGGTCTGATTCGCTTCGGTTCCAGAGTCGATGTTTATCTGCCACAGGATACAAACGTTCTCGTCCGCTTAGGCGACAACACGACCTCCGGTGAAACGATCTTGGGTTACTTGAAATGAGCAAGGACGTTCCAGGATACGATCCCCGAGAAAGTCTTCGTAAGGGTGTGTACATTCTTCCGAATCTCTTTACCACCGGTTGTCTCTTTGCCGGCTTTTACGGCATTGTCTCGACCATGGGCGGAGAATACCTTGCCGCTGCCTGGTTTATACTGGTTGCAGCGATCTTTGACGGTCTTGACGGCAAGGTCGCGCGTCTCACCGGCACTACCAGCAAGTTTGGCGTCGAGTATGATTCTCTGGCAGATCTTGTCGCTTTCGGGGTCTCCCCCGGCCTCCTCATGTTTGCCTGGGCACTGAAACCCTTTGGTAAGCTTGGTTGGCTGGCGGCCTTCCTGTATGTGGTCTGTTGTGCCCTGCGTCTGGCTCGTTTCAATGTGCAGGTTGCGACGGTCGAGTCCAAACGCTTTGTCGGTCTGCCGACGCCGGCGGCGGCGGGAATGGTTGCTTCCTGTGTCCTGATCTTTTACGAACTCGGTGGTTCCGGGGAGATCAAAAAGATTTCAGTCCTGGTTCTGATATATGTTCTGGCGATGCTGATGGTCAGTAATTTTCGTTACTATTCCTTTAAGGATCCGGAACTTTTCAAACGGCAGCCTTTCTGGGTTCTGGTGATATTGATTTTTTTGATTATCGTCATTGTTGCCAAGCCGCAAATCAGCCTTTTCACTCTGGCGTTTGCGTACATGCTCTCCGGTCCGATCAGTTACCTGTATTCATTTTCACGCCGGCCGCGGCGTTCTTCCTGATATTGAAGAGGGATGTTTAGACTAGATTTTAAATTTTGTTGAAAATGACTTGACAGCAACAGCTAAATACCGTTTAAATTTTACTTCAAAAGCAATGAAGAGGAGTAGTAGGTCTGCCCTTCTGTCCCCAGAGAGCCGGCGGTCGCTGCAAGCCGGTACAGAAGAGACTGAACTCGCCTTGGAGCTGCGGATGCGAATCTTCCCCGCAAGGGAATCTAGTCTCCGCCGGTGGCCCCGTTAACGGCATCAAGAGGGCTCCTTCCGGGGAGCTGAATCAGGGTGGTACCGCGAAGCATTCAAGCTCTCGCCCCTGTAGTCAAAGGGCGGGAGTTTTTTATTTTTTGGACCCTTAAAAAATTCCATGAGACAATCTGTATTTCAGGAGGTTAGCGGCGTTTTTATAACGACCCCTTACAAAAGGAGCACACCATGAGTCAGAGCAAAATGATCAAGATTTTTGATACGACCTTGCGCGACGGCGAGCAGGCCCCGGGTTGCAGTATGAATATCGACGAGAAGTTACGGATTGCCACGCAACTCGAAAAACTCAATGTTGATGTCATTGAAGCCGGTTTCCCGATTGCTTCCGAAGGGGATTTCGAAGCGGTCAAAAAGATCGCGCAGATGATCAAGGGTCCGCAGATTGCCGGATTGTGTCGTTCCAGCTTTATGGATATCGATCGCGCCTGGGAAGCTTTGAAATATGCCGGCGAGCGGGGGAGGATTCATACCTTCATCGCTACCAGCGATATTCATATGAAGTACAAACTCAAGATGAGCGAAGAGCAGGTCATTGAAAACGCCATCAAGGCGGTGCAGCGAGCAGCCGGTTATACACCGAATGTCGAATTTTCTGCAGAAGATGCGGTTCGCACTCGTCTCCCCTTTTTGGCCAAGGTTGTCGAGGCGGTCATTAACGCCGGCGCGACTACCGTCAATATTCCCGATACGGTCGGCTACACCATTCCCAATGAATATTTCAACATTATCCGTTACCTCAAGGAGAACGTTCCGAATATCGACCGGGCGGTCATCTCCGTGCACTGTCATAACGATCTTGGTCTCTCGGTCGCCAACTCCATTGCCGCAGTCCAGGCCGGAGCCGGGCAGGTGGAGTGCACGATCAACGGGATAGGGGAGCGGGCCGGTAACTGTTCTCTCGAAGAGGTGGTCATGACCCTGCGCACCCGTCAGGATATCCTCCCCTTCTCCACAGCGATTGCCACCGAACACCTTTATCCGACCAGTCGACTCCTTTCGACGATTACCGGTATCGCGGTGCAGCCGAATAAAGCGATTGTCGGAGCCAACGCCTTTGCTCACGAAGCCGGAATCCATCAACACGGGGTGATGATGGAGAAATCGACTTATGAGATTATGACTCCGGAATCGATCGGCTTGAATACCAATAAGCTGGTTCTTGGCAAACATTCCGGCCGTCATGCCTTTATACAGCGGCTGAAAGATCTCGGTTATGAGCTCGGCAAAGAAGATATCGAAAAGGCTTTTGTCCGCTTTAAAAATCTCGCAGACAAAAAGAAGGATATCTTTGATGAAGACTTGGACGCCATTGTCGCCGATGAGATCGTCCGCATTCAGGAACGCTATAAGCTTATCCAGATGAATGTTTCGAGTGGATCGTTTGTCGTGCCGACGGCGACGGTGCAGATGGAGATTGCCGGCAAGAGCAAGAAGATTGCGGTGATGGGCGACGGCCCGGTCGATGCGACTTTCAAGGCGATCAAGAGTCTGACCAAGAGCAAGGCGACTTTGGTCAGTTTCACGGTCGGAGCGATCACCGGCGGTACCGATGCGCAGGGGGAATGTACCGTACGCCTGGAAGAAGACGGCCGGGAGGTTCTTGGTCAGGGGTCTCATTCCGACATCATCGTTGCCAGCGCGCGGGCTTTCATCAATGCCCTGAATCGCCTGGAGCAGAAACCGATCCGGAAACTTGAGAATCTTTAATCAGTTGTAAAATTTGTGTTATATTTAAGGCCGTCTCCGAAAATCTGAGACGGCTTTTTTTTCAGTGATGTAAAGTTTTGGTCCCGCCTTGACATCTCAATGTTTTCGGAATGATAGAGTCAAAAATGATGGAGGATGGCATGGGGAAATGGCTTGGCATTATTGTCGCTTTTTTAATGGTATTACCAGGCTGTGGCACTGAAACGCCTACGCGGTTCAATACGTTCACACCGCTAACGTCGATTGTCATTACCTCCGCAGTGGTTGATTTGCCTTCAGGAGTCTCAACTCAACTGACTGCCACAGGGAATTTTTCCGGACTTTTTACCCGCGATATTACCAATCAAGTTGAATGGAGTAG
This sequence comes from Deltaproteobacteria bacterium HGW-Deltaproteobacteria-4, assembly GCA_002841765.1. Classification (NCBI taxonomy): domain Bacteria; class Deltaproteobacteria; species Deltaproteobacteria bacterium HGW-Deltaproteobacteria-4. The sequence continues at coordinate 263,322 of PHAV01000001.1, forward strand.
CGCTCAACAGCTCACAGCTGATTTCCCCCCGGATCTCCCTTTCGGACGCATTCAGGCTTTTGTTCCCGGAACTGCAATAGTGACTGCCGTCCTGGACGGTGTGGTGTCAGACGGCATTATTCTGACAGTCAATGACGCTGTCATCACGGCCTTGACGGTAGCGCCACTACTGCCATCTCTCCCGCTGGGGTTGTCCCAGGCATTTACTGCCCAGGGAGTCTTCACAGGTGGGATAACACTCGACCTTAGTAAAGATGTCACATGGTTTTCGTCTAACGAGGCGGTGGCAACTGTCAGCGACCTATTTGCCAGTAAGGGCGAGGCAACCGCACTTCAGATTGGTTCGACAGAAATCTCGGCGTTGTTTGATATCGGTCCTACTGCTACTGCGAGCACGACTCTCACCGTCACTGCCGCGACGCTAAGTACGATCGCAGTGACACCATCCAATCCTTCCATCTTGAGTTTGTCGACTCAGGTTTTCTCTGCGCAAGGCACTTATTCGGACAAAACGACTCGCGACATCACCACGGAAGTAAGTTGGGAGTCGACTGCTCCAACTGTTGCGACGCTTGCGACTGGCAATATTGTCAAGGCCCTGACGCCGGGAGTAAGCACCATCAAAGCTACCCTCGGTACAAGAATTGGTACGTCAAATCTCAGAGTCACCGGCGGGAGTCTGCAGAGCATTGCCTTGACCCTTGCTCAAGCCAATAATAACGTCTTGATCAGGGATACAGTGAGCCGTGTCACCGCTCGCGGCACTTTCAGCAATAATGCTTCCCGCGATATTACCGAGGCTGTGGTCTTGACAGATAACAGCGTCAATGTAAATGTCACCCCTGACAGCGGGGGTCTTGCCTGGGTGCAGGCGACTGGCGTTACCCCGGCTGGTGACCCGGCGAAAATTTTCGCAACATATGATTCGACCGTGACCACGGGGGAGATTTTACTGACGGTCACGGAGCCGCTGTTGAGTAGTATTGCGATTTCACCAACGAATCTGACTCTCGCCAATGCTACGAGCGGACGACTTTCATTGACAGGGATTTTTTCCTCCAGCAATCAGGATCTGACCCCCACCGCCGCGTGGACCTCTGCGAATCCAGCGATTGCGGCTGTCGATAATGACGGCCTGGAAAAAGGGCGCGTCCATGCGCTGAGTCCAGGAACAGTGGATATCACTTCGACTTACGGCGGTCAAACAGTGACGACCAGCGTAACCGTGGTTGCACGGACCCTGCAAAGTCTGACCATTTCGGCGGTCACGACGCCGTCGGCGATTCTTGCCGGCACCGAAAAAAAGTTCAAAGTGGAAGCACTTTATACAGACGGCGTTCGTCAGGATGTCACTGAGAATGTGGCGTGGTCGATAAACGATTCGAACGTTGCCAGATTTTCCGATCAGTTTGACCCGGGTCTGGTGGTAGCGGTCGATGCCGGGGTAGCCATTTTGACGGCGAAAATCGGTAATATATCAGACACTGAAACTCTTACAGTCAGTCAGTAACTTCGTGCTCATCATTGATAGGATAGAATTCATATGAAAAAAAACTGCCAATTTTTTCTTTGCTGTTTCTTCTTTTTTGCTTTGTCCTCCCCACTCTGGGCACAAAACCCCGGTCCTTATCTTGGTGTCTTTGTCGGTGGGCAGTTCTTGGCACCGTCGGATAACTCTGATAACCTTGGCACCTTTAATCTTGAATACCGGCCGGCGCCGAGCGGCAGCATCGTCCTTGGCTGGGAGTTGGAGCCGGGAAGCGATATCGGTGAAGGGCGGGTTGAACTCGAATATACGCGGCGCAGCAATCGTCTTGATCAGGCTGAGTTTGGCGACGGTAAGGTTGCCGCTGATGGTGATGTCATCGCCGACAGCCTCCTTGTTAATGCCTTTGGTGTCTATCGCAGCAAGAGTGTCTGGACGCCCTATCTGGGGGCCGGTCTCGGTATCGCTCGGATCACTTCTGCGGATTTGAATGTGACCGGCCAACCCCTGAGCGATGACGACGCCCTGGTCTTTGCTTATCAGTTCGGAGTCGGGGCAGATATCGCAATAACTGACTCGCTGACTCTCGATCTTGGTTATCGACTCTTCAGGACCGCAAAAGCGAAGTTAGAGGAAGCCAACGGCGAAGAATTCAGGATGGAATATTTGAGTCACAGCGCCTTGATCGGGTTGCGTTTGAGTTTTTAGCGACTGTCCCCTTGAAGTAACCACTTCTTCGGTTAGAATTATTGTTTTCCGGCTGTGGAGGCTTACTGATGGATGGGTTTTCTGACGTAAAATCATTTTACGTACGTTTTGTCAAAAGTTTACAACCGGCATGGACCGTTATTCGCCCTGTCGTCGCTGCAGATGGAGTCTGTCGCCTGCAAGAATTGAGTGATGGCGCCGACGGTTCTTGCTCCTGCCTGCCGTTAATCCCCCTGAAGAAAATCCTTCTCCCCCCTAAAGAGCTGCTCTGGAAACAATCGGAGGATGGTTCACCCGTTTCGTTCTCTCCTGCCAATATTGCCCTTATCGATGTTGCTCCTTGTGACCTTTATGCCCTGGACTATCTCGATCAGGCATATGCCGAGGACTCTTTTTACCAGCAACGTCGCCGCAACCTTTTGGTGATCGGTCGCGCCTGTTCCCCTTCGTCCTCTTGCCAGTGCCCTCCCCATGCCGCTCCCCCTCCCTTTGATCTCTTCTTTGCCGATAATGATATCTGGAGCGGTTCTGAACAGGGTGAAAAAGTTCTCCAGGATTTTAGTGGTGCTGTGACGTCAAAAGTTTTACCCGAGACGTATTGGGCGGGACAGAAAACGCTGCCGACAAAGATTGCCGCGCGATTTTTGCAGAGTGTCGATAATCCTGTCTGGGCAGAGGTGGCAAGTCGCTGTTTGTCCTGTGGCGCCTGTTCCGCTGTCTGCCCGACTTGTGCCTGCTACGATATTGTCGATGAAGTGGCTCTGAGTGGCGTGATCCGGCGGCAACGGGTCTGGGACAACTGTTTCTTTCGCGATCACGGATTGGTGGCAGGGGGCCATAACTTCCGTCCAGATCGTACTGCCCGCTTGCGTTTCCGTTTTGAACACAAATATCTTGGCTTTGGAGAACAGCGTGGCATTATTTCCTGTGTCGGCTGCGGGCGTTGTCAGCAGATCTGTCCGGTCGGGATCGATCTGGCGCAGATTCTCGACCAGTTGCCGTTAGAGGAGGAAGAGTGATCGATTTTATTCCACAGACGGCGCGCCTTGAAGCTATTGAGCCCGATGTCCCCGACAACCATCTCTTCTTCTTCCGCCTGCCGCAACCGCTGGCCATCGCCCCCGGTCAATTCGTCGAACTGTCGTTACCGGGGATTGGGGCCTTTCCGGTTTCGGGAGCAACCTGGCCGACCAATGACCTGTTGCCGCTCTGTATTCGTCGTGCCGGGCGGGTCACCTCAGCCCTTTATCGCTTACCGGTCGGTGCTACTCTCGGCATTCGTGGCCCCTTTGGTCGCGGCTTTCCCGTAGAAAACTTTCCGGGGAAGGATGTTCTTTTGATCGCCGGCGGGTTGGGGATTGTGCCGCTGCGGACACTGCTGCACTGGCTCCTTGCCCATCGGGGAGAAATAGGCGAGCTGACAGTTCTATATGGGAGTTATGATGCCGCGCGACTCCTCTTTCGTCGCGAGTTGGAGGCCTTGGCGGCGGCCGGGACAATTCGTCTGGCCTTCTCCGTCGATGCTCCCGGTGAAGACCCGCGTGGCGCAGGAGCCATTCCCTGTCGCTTCGGCGTGGTCGGCGACCTCTTGGCTGATATCGATTTCAATCCGTCGACAACCGTTGCGGCGGTGTGCGGACCACCGGTCCTTTATGCACATGTTCTCGAAAGGCTGGCCGCCGCCGGTGTCCTGCCGGATCGCATCTATGCCACCCTTGAGAGAAGAATGAAGTGTGGAGTCGGCCAGTGTTGCCACTGTGTCATTGCCGGGGTCTATATCTGTTGTCAGGGGCCGGTCTTTTCTCTGGAAGAATTGCGCATGATGCCGGAGGCGATCTGAGATGAGAGAGAAATTGCACATCGCTTACCAGCGCTATACTTCCTGCGGTGGCTGTCAACTGACCCTTCTCAATTGCGAACGGGAGTTACCACTTGTCGAAAAGTTTTTTAACATTGACGAGTTTCCGATGCTCAGTTCGAGCAACGATAGCGATTGCTCCCTTGATGTTGCTTTTGCAGAAGGCTCGATTACCTCGCTGGAGGCGTTGCAACGACTGCTGACGCTGCGGCGTCGTGCCAGGGTTTTGATCGCGGTCGGTGCTTGTGCCCTCAGTGGTGGCGTCAATGCCCTAGCCGAAGGTCGGGAAATACTCCTTGCGGATATCTATGGTGGAGAAACTTTATCATCGGAGACCTTCCCGGCGCAGCCGATTGCCAATTTTGTCCGGGTGGATGGAGAAATTCCCGGTTGCCCGCCGGAGGGGAGCGATTATCTCCGATTACTCGGGGTTCTCCAGCAGGGGGGACTCCCCGCTGAATATGCCGTGCCGGTCTGTATGGAATGTCGTTTGCGGGAAAATCGCTGCCTGCTCATCGATGGCAAGCAGCCCTGTCTCGGGCCTGTGACCCGCGGCGGTTGTCTGGCGCGCTGCCCCTCTTATGGTGCCATCTGCGAAGGCTGCCGTGGCGAGGTCCCGGAAGCGAATTTTGCTGAGCACTTTCAGCTGCTGCTTCAAACCGGTTTAACCGCCACAGAGGTGCGCGGGCGCTTGCAGCGCTTTTTCTGGAGGAATGATGAAGGTTATTAGTATCGAACCGCTCACTCGCGTTGAAGGGCACGGGCGTGTCGATCTGCATGTGCAGGATGGTCGTTTGCAACGGGTGCAGCTCGCCCTGCTCGAAGCGCCACGCCTCTTTGAAGGTTTGGTGCGCAATCGCTCTTTGCAAGAGATTCCCGCCCTAGTCTGCCGCATCTGTTCTATATGTTCCGCGGTACATCGTATTGCCGCGGCGACGGCCCTTGAAAATGCATTGCAGCTGACTATCCCACCGTTGGCCGTGAAGATTCGTGAGTTACTCCTTCTCGGTGGCCACATTGAAAGCCATGCCTTACACCTCTTTTGCCTGATTTACCCTGATTTGCGCGCAGCAGAAAGTATTCTAACCCTGCTCGCCCAGGGTGAACCGAGCCTCAAGGCCGGACTCGAACTCAAACGCCTCGGCAACCGGATACAGGAAGTCGCCGGTGGGAGGGCGATTCATCCGGTCAATATTGAAGTCGGCGGAATTGTCGCAGCTCCACATCCCCCGGCCCTGCAAGCCCTCCTTGCCGAGATCGAAGCGATGCAGGGGCAGCTGGATGGGATGTTGCAACCTTTCAGAGTGGGATGTTATCCGCCCGCTGCGCCGGTCATTGCTCCGCGCCTGACGGTTGCGGTCAGTGCTCAGTTTACTCTGCAAGGGGATTCGCTCTCCCTCCCGGATGGTCGGATTCTCCCCGCTGACGCTTATCCAGGTTTACTTAAGGAGAGATCGCTCCCTTGGTCGAATGCCAAGAGTCCGTCCACGGAGATCTTCTTCACCGGTGCGCTCGCCCGGCAAGAAGCTCATCATAAGCTGCAAGGGCGAGAATATGCGCCGGGGGTGGCGGGGATCCATGCCAACAACGTCGCCCAGGCCGATGAGCTCATTTGGGCCCTGGAACGCAGTCGGACTCTGATCCTTGATTTACTGGCAATGAGCGGAGCTGAAACCGGCAGCGTACCTGTCCCTATGAGAGCCGGAACCGGAACCGCAGTGATCGAAGCGCCGCGCGGTATTTTGATCCATCACTATGTGGTGGACGATCGCGGAAAAATCGTGACGGCCGACATCGTCACCCCCACCGCCATTAATCAAAGGGGCATCGAAGCGCAACTCCTTGCGGACCTAAAAGACACCCCGGAAGCTGATCTTAATGAATCGGCCCAGCGTATTGTCCGCGCCTTCGATCCCTGTATCTCCTGCGCGGTGCATATCCTCAAAGTTTGACGGCGGCGGACCGGGGTTTGGCGAGTATTAAACGGTTGATTTCACCGTTTTTTTTGTATATAACGAACGGCAAGTTATCAGCTAAGGAAAGGATACTTTGATTCATGGGAAAGACCATTGCGGAAAAGATCTTTGCTGCACATCTGCGCGATGAACCGTTTCCGGGGGCGAAAGTTCTCAGTCTCGATCGCGTACTTTGTCACGAAATAACCACTCCGGTAGCGATTGCCGACCTTGAGGCGCGGGGCAAGGACCGCGTCTTCGATCGTACCAAGATCAAGGCGGTGATCGATCACGTCACCCCGGCCAAGGATAGCAAGACCGCCCTGCAAGCCAAGATGCTGCGGGATTGGGCGCGCCGGCACGAAATTACTGATTTCTTCGATGTCGGTCATAATGGCGTCTGCCACGCCATCTTCCCGGAAAAGGGCTATATCCGCCCCGGTTTTACGGTGATTATGGGCGATTCTCATACCTGCACGCACGGCGCGTTCGGCGCCTTTGCCGCCGGGGTCGGGACGACCGACCTTGAAGTCGGCATCCTTAAGGGCGTCTGCGCCTTTCGCGAGCCGGCTACGATTCGTATTAATCTGATCGGGACCTTGCAACCGAAAGTCTATGCCAAGGATGTCATCCTCTTTGTCATCGGCCAGCTCGGCGTCAATGGTGCCACCGATCGCGTCATCGAATTCCGCGGTCCGGTCATCGAGGCGATGAGCATGGAGTCGCGCATGACTCTATGCAACATGGCGATCGAAGCCGGCGGCACCAGCGGCATCTGTCTGCCCGACATGACGACCGTCGATTACCTCTGGCCCTTTATCTTCGGCGAATTTGCCAGTCGCGAAGCCGCTCTTGCTGATTACAAGCAGTGGTGGTCGGATGATGATGCCGTGTATGAAAAGACCCTCGATTTCGACATCTCCACCCTCGAACCGATGGTGACTTTCGGCTTCAAGCCGGATTGCGTCAAACCGGTGCGGGAGATGGCCGGGGCGCCGGTCGATCAGATCTACATCGGCACCTGTACCAATGGCCGCATCGAAGATCTGCGCGAAGCCGCCGCCATTCTCAAAGGGAGAACGATCTCTGCCAATGTGCGCGGGATTGTTTCGCCGGCCACGCCGAAGATTTTTCAGCAGGCGATGCAAGAAGGGATTATCGAGATCTTCATGAGCGCCGGTTTCTGTGTCACCAATCCGACCTGCGGTGCTTGTCTGGGGATGAGCAACGGTGTTCTCGCCGAGGGCGAAGTCTGTGCTTCGACCAGCAATCGCAACTTTAACGGACGGATGGGGAAGGGGGGGATGGTCCATTTGATGAGTCCCGCTACCGCCGCCGCTACGGCCCTTACCGGGGTTCTGACCGACCCTCGCACGATTTGATGTCACTCTGCTACCGGGAGCCACTTCTATGAAAAAGCACTTTACTGGACCGGCAATCTTTCTCGACCGTTCCGATATCAACACCGATGAAATCATCCCGGCCAAATATCTGACCGAGGTGACCAAGGACGCCCTGAAACCGTATATCCTCGAAGATCTCAAGCTTGAAGGGTTTGACCCGAACGGGGCGACGTTAAAGAATGCCAAGGTGGTCATCACCCGCGCCAACTTTGGCTGTGGTTCATCGCGCGAGCATGCCCCCTGGGTCTTTGAAGTCAACGACATTCACACCATCATTGCCGAGAGTTATGCCCGCATCTTCCGGCAGAATATGTTCAACGGCGGCATGCTTGCCATCGAACTTCCCAAGGAAGAGATTGAGCGCCTCTTTATCCTGAAGGCCCAAGGGGCGGTGGAGATTGCCGTTGATCTTGACAAACAGGTCATTACCGCTGCCGCCGGGCAGCAGTGCATCGCCATTCCATTTGAGCTCAGTCCCTTTGATAAAGCGCTGGTCGCCGCCGGAGGTTGGGTCGATTTTGCCGACGCCCGTTATTAAGGTTCTTCTGAATAGCGTTGCTGAAGAGGTCGGGATCTTTCCGGCCTCTTCGGTTTTCTGTGTTGTAGTGAGCCGGCAATGACGGCGCGGATGAACAGTGCAGCCGACCCGTCTGATCGCCATGGCGTCATCGTCGCCCATTATGGGGTCGCTGTTGAAGTGGCTTTTGCCGATGGCGAACGCTGTGCAGTACGGGTCAAGCGCCGCTCCGGGCATGTGATTGGTGACGAAGTCGTCATCAAGGGCGAAGTGCTGCGGCGTTTACCACGGCGCACCGAACTGCGCCGGCGTGATGCTACCGGACATATCCACCTTCTCGCCGCCAATCTCGATCTCCTCGGTATCGTCGTTGCCCCCTTGCCGATCTCTCCCCCCAATTTCCTGGATCGCGCCATCGTCGCCGCCCGCGCTGCCGACCTCACCCCTTTTCTTGTCGTCAATAAAGTCGATCTCGACAGCGAGGCGCTCCTTGCTGCTTTGCGTACCACCTATACCGCGTCTCTCCCCATCTTCCCCTTGAGTGCCGCCAGCGGCGTCGGACTTGAGCCACTGCGGGCTTTTTTCAGTTCTGGCCATCGCGGTGCCTTTGTCGGCACCACCGGCGTCGGCAAGAGCTCGCTGCTCAATGCGCTATGTCCAGCCATCGATCTCCGTGTCGGTGAGCTCAATGATTACAATGACAAGGGGTGTCATACTACGACCGTTTCGACGCTGCATCTCCTTCCCGATGGCGGTGAGCTTGTCGACACCCCCGGTTTTCAGGACTTTGGCATGGTGGCGATCTCGGCGCAGGAACTGGCTGCTTACTTTCCCGGTTTTGAAGAGAACGGCGTCAACACCTGCCGTTTCCGCAATTGCCGGCATCGTAGCGAGCCGCGTTGTGCAGTCATCGCCCGCGTCGAGCAAGGGGAGGTTGCGGCCGAGCGCTACCACACCTATCTGGAACTTCTGGACGAAGTCGAAGCGAGTGAAGTTGATGACCGCCAGCGCAGCTGGAAGGATTGATAGTCGACCACCCCTAACCCCTCCTTGAATAAGGAGGGGGACTATAAGCTTTATGCTCCCCTCCTTTGTTAAGGAGGGGCTGGGGGTGGTGAGGTTTCATTCCCAAATCTAAAAGGTTAACTTTATGGCTCTCCCCTGGAAGATCATCGACAGTGTTGCTACGGAAGACGAGGGAAACCTGCAACTCCGGCAACGCGGCGCCAAGGATTTCCTGATCACCATCGGCACGCAAGTCTTGATGAACAGTTCGGCACACCGCTCGGAAGTTGCCCTCGGCCAGCTTGCCTGTGAGCAACTGCGGCAACATCCCTGTCCGCGGATTCTGGTGGGTGGGCTGGGGATGGGCTTTACCCTGCGCAGTGTCCTGGATCATCTCCCTGCTAGCGCGCAGGTGGTGGTGGCGGAGTTGAATCCGGTCGTGGTGCAGTGGTGTCAGGGGCCGTTGGCGATATTGACCGATGGCGCGGTCAACGATCCGCGTGTGATCGTCGAGATCGGCGATGTCGCGGCCCTGATCAAACGTTCTGTTATTGCTGCCGGAGAAGCAGGTTTTGATGCCATCGTTCTCGACCTTTATCGCGGCCCGCACTTTTACGCCGACGCCGAGAATGATCCCCTTTACGGCAACAAGGCGATTCAAGTCACTCGTTTGGCGCTCAAACCGGGCGGGGTATTGGCGGTCTGGGGAGAGAATTATGACGAGCGTTTTGAGCAGCGACTGCGCAAAGCTGGTTTTACGGTGACGGTGCAGCGCCCCGGTAAAGGGGGGCTGCGTCATGCGGTCTTTGTGGCACTACGAGGGCGTTGATAAGGAGAGATCCTCAAGTCGCAAAGAGCGCCTCCCCTTGGCGCAGACGGGACAGACTCCGTTCTTTGCCGAGAACTTCGAGAACTTCATACACCGAAGGGCTGGTGGTGGTGCCGTTCAAGGCGACCCGGACCGGTGGTGCGAGCTTGCCGAGTTTGAGTCCGGTCTCGGACATCGCCTGATTGAAGGCGGCGGCAATGGCGTCATGGCTGAAGTCTTCGAGAGCACTGAGGTGTTTGAGGACAATTTGATAGCCGGCCTTGGCTTCGGGCGTACAACACTTGCTAACCGCCTCGGGGAGATAGTCCACCTTATCGGCAAAGTAAAAGGCCGCACCCTCTGCCATCTCGACCATGGTATGAGAGCGCTCTTGCAGCGACTTGACAACACCCACCAGATCCGGTCCGCCTTCGGTTTCAATCCCTCTTTCTCCGAGATATTCTTTAAGCAGTGCCGCCAAACGCTGGCGATCACCGGTCTTGATGTAGTGGGCATTGAGCCACAGCAGCTTTTCGGGATTGAAGACTCCGGCGGAACGGCCGACATGATTGAGGTCGAACTTGGCGATCAACTCCTCCATCGAAAAGATCTCTTCATCGCCGCAGGACCAGCCGAGGCGTGCCAGATAGTTCACCAGCGCTTCCGGCAAAAAGCCCATGACGCGATACTCCATCACCGAAGTGGCGCCGTGGCGCTTTGAGAGCCGGGTCTTGTCAGCGCCGAGGATCATCGGTACATGAGCAAATTCCGGAACCGCATAGCCGAGGGCTTGGTAGAGGAGGATCTGCCGCGGCGTATTGTTGACGTGATCGTCGCCACGCAGTACCAGAGTCATCCCCATCTCGGCATCGTCGACAACGACGACAAAATTATAGGTCGGGGTGTTGTCGGAGCGCTGGATGATGAGATCGTCGAGTTCTTCGTTCTGGAAGGAGATGGTCCCTTTAATGCGATCGACAAAGGCAGTCTCGCCATCGGGGACGAGAAAGCGGATGGCATAAGGACGATCATCGGGTTGATCATGGCGATGCAGGCAGGTGCGATCGTATTTCGGCTTGCCGCCACTCTTCATTGCCGCTTCGCGGCGCTGCTCCAACTCTTCCGGCGTGCAGTAACAACGATAGGCCTTGCCGGCCGCGATCAATTCCTGCACCTTGTTCCGGTACAGGTCGAAACGATCGGATTGGTAAATCGGCCCTTCGTCATAGTTGAGTCCCAGCCAATCCATGGCCTGCAGGATGGCATCGACGGAGGTCTGGGTGCTGCGAGCGACATCGGTATCTTCAATGCGGAGAATAAAAGTTCCCTGCTCCTTGCGGGCGAGGAGAAAATTAAAGAGGGCAGTGCGGGCCCCGCCAATATGCAGATAACCGGTGGGGCTGGGAGCAAAACGGACACGAAGCTGTGACATAAGCAGAAACCTCCAGAAAATGAAGTTTAGAGTAGCAGATTTTTCACCACCATATTGAGACCGATAAAGACGATAAAGAGGGCAAAGGCCTTAAAGAGACCTTTGTGAGTGGTATGCGAAGCAATTTTAACGCCGACGCGGGCAAAGAGGACGGTCAGCGGGGCGATTAACAGGGCGACCAGGAAGTTGACGTAGCCAAGAGAGTAAGCCGGCAGGCCGGGATGACCCCAGCCGTGATAGATATAAGAGGCGGTGCCAAAGAGGGCAGAGATCACCATTAGCGCACTTGAGGTGCCGACAGCCTGGTGCATCGACTGTCCGAGAAAATAGACCATGAGTGGAACGGCAATAATTCCGCCGCCGACACCAAAAAAAGCGGAGAAGGTACCGACGATTAGTCCGATGAGCAGGGCAGGGGGGAGAGCGTCGCAGTGTTGCCGACCTTCCGGCGGGGGGGGTTGAAAGAACATCCGCAAGCCGATGCCGATCTGCATCATCCCCATTAAACCTTTGAGAAGCTCGCCGGAGAGTCCTGCCGCCAGGGTCGAGCCGAGAATAACACCGACAATGCTGCCGATAGCGAGGCGGCCGGCGGCATGAAAATCGACATTACCGCGCTTACGATGTCCCCAGGCGCTGCTGATGGCGGTCGGGATGATGATCGCCAGGCTGGTGCCGAAGGCGGTGTGGACGATAATCTCCGGAGAGAAATGAGCTAAAGGAAAGGCCCATAAAAAGCAGGGGATGAGGATGATGCCGCCACCGATACCGAAGAGGCCGGCCAGAACGCCGGCCAAGGCGCCGAGGAGTAAAAAGAGGATAAGGGCCGGGGCTGTAAACATGACAATTCACCGGATAGGGGGTGATTTGAGGAATTTTCCACTTACAGCAAAAGGCCAGGGGGAGACCCTGGCCTTTTGTCTTTTATACGCTGGAGGCTCCGATCAGATTCGAACTGATGATGGAGGTTTTGCAGACCTCTGCCTTACCACTTGGCGACGGAGCCCTGAACACGTCTTTTTTTTGGTGCCGAAGGCGAGACTCGAACTCGCACGACCCTACAGCCACTAGACCCTGAACCTAGCGTGTCTACCAATTCCACCACTTCGGCATGAAGTGCTGGGTTTATAGCAAATAGCTTGCACTGATGCAAGGAGAAAAAATGCTTATTTAACACTCAGCTGTTACAGTCTGTTTTTTATGGTAAGTTTTACTGGAATTTTGAGATTTTGTCTTATGTTTCAATTCTTGACAAATTAACTTTGTCAACTTATCGTTTGTCCTTCTTTAATCTTTAGCGAAAGGGAACAAAATATGGTCGACTCGACAATACCGCACCTTGGCACTCTCGCCCTGCATGCCGGTCAGAAACCCGACCCGACAACCGGGTCGCGGGCTGTACCGATCTATCAGACTACTTCTTATGCCTTTCAATCCTCGGAGCATGCCGCGAATCTCTTCGCTCTGAAGGAGATGGGGAATATCTATACGCGGCTGATGAATCCGACCACCGACGTACTGGAACAGCGTCTTGCCGCTCTCGATGGCGGCGTCGGCGCCTTGGCCCTTGCCTCCGGTTCATCAGCGATCTTTCTCGCCATCCTCAATATCTGCCGCTGTGGCGACAATATCGTGGCTTCGCAAGCCCTGTATGGCGGCACTTATAACCTTTTCCATCATACCCTTGGGCGAATGGGGATCTTTGTCAAATTTGTCGCCACTTCAGATCTCGACGCGGTAGCGGCAGCGATCGATGAAAGTACCAAAGCGATCTTTACCGAGACCATCGGCAACCCCAAGAATAATGTCGATGATTTCGAAGCCCTGGCGAAGATTGCGCATACGGCCGGTCTGCCGCTGATCGTCGATAATACCGTTGCCACCCCGGCTCTCTTTCGCCCCATCGAACACGGAGCGGATATCGTTTGCTACTCCCTGACCAAATTCATCGGCGGGCACGGCACCAGCATCGGCGGCGCCGTCGTCGATGCCGGGCGCTTTGACTGGTCGAGCGGGCGCTTCCCGGAATTCACCACCCCGGATCCGAGCTACCACGGTCTGGTTTATCATGCCGCCCTCGGCAACCTTGCTTATATCCTCAAGATGCGCATTACCCTCCTGCGCGACCTCGGACCATGTCTCTCACCCTTTAACAGTTTTCAACTGCTGCAGGGACTGGAGACGCTGCATGTGCGCATGCCCCGCCACTGTGAAAATGCCCTGAAGCTGGCGCAGTATCTGGAAAGCCATCCCCTCGTCTCCTGGGTAAACTATCCCGGCCTTGCTTCGCATCCCGATCATCTCCGGGCGCAACACTATCTCCCCGCCGGTCAGGGAGCCATCCTCGGTTTTGGGATCAAGGGGGGCGCAAGCGCCGGAGTCCGCTTCATCGACAACGTCAAACTTGCCAGTCATCTTGCTAATGTCGGTGATGCCAAGACCCTGGTCATTCATCCGGCGACGACGACTCATCAACAGTTGTCGGCCGCGGAACAGACGGCGGCCGGCGTCTCTGCCGATTATATTCGTGTCTCGGTCGGTATTGAGGATATTCTCGATATCGTTGCTGACTTTGAACAGGCACTGCAGGCCAGTCAGTAGGGATAAGCGTTGACATCTTCGCGTAAATACGGCTCGTCGGTTCTTTTACGGCGGGCCGTTTGTGTAAATGGGCAAGGTAGCTGTAAAGCTAAGTAGTTGACCTTTATTCCCGTGCCGGTGTAAAACTCTCAATCTCGGAGACTATTAGTAATGGCTGCGGCGGCAGTGTTTATTTAGTTCCTGATTCCAGAAACGACAGGGGTCAAAGCTGTGCAGGCAAAAATTTTTAACGGCAATGATGGCGACTTTTTATTTTGGACTCCCGAAGCTGACGACGTAGTTCTGGTCGGACCGGAGCAGCGCGCTGTTCCTTTGCCGCAGCGACCCCTCCCTGTCTTTGCTCATGCGATTCAGGATGGCAGACGTCCTGACGACGATGCCCTTGGTGCTGGTATCTACGAATATCTGCGCCGTTATCCGGACTGCGATGGGGGCTATGACCTTGCCGATCTGTTGCGAAATGCTTATTCCCATTACCTGATGGATATTGCGGCGCAGGTGATTATGATCGAAGAGAAGGAGGTCGATGCCCCTTTTCTGCGGCGGAAAATTACCGGTTTGAAGATTCTCGCCCTCCTTGAAGCGCGGTCGCAGCTCTACTATCAACTCGGCCGCAGTTACTTTGAATTTGCCACCATGTTTACAGAATTACCACACTGTCGAATTCATCTGCTGGCGGCGCGGGAATATCTGCAACGGGCGCTGCAACTTGAAGCCGATGATCCGGCAACCCTCAATCTCCTGGCCCAGATCGAAGCCTGGTTCGGGATGAATGCAGCAGCATGTCGTCTCTGGCAGCAGGCAGCAACGCTGGTTGGCGAGCCGACGCGTTCGGCTTTGCTGCAACGGGCGGCAGAGACGCAGGCCACATCTTCAGAAAGTCCCTTGATCGATGAGCTTGAAGCTCTCGGTGCGACGCTGCTGTTGATCGGGGCCGGGGAGTTTGCTCAGGCGTTAGAAATTCTTGAGCGCTTGCAGGAACAGGGGCGGATTATGGCGGAATTGCCGACTCCGGAGTTTTACTATCTCCTCGGTCATTGTCGTGAAAAGTGCACCGATTCTGGCCAGGCGCTGGTGGCTTACATCCAGGCCCTTGAAATCGATCCGGAGTTTTCACTCGCCCAAGCCGGTTTCGACCGGCTCAGCCAGGGAGAATCCTGATGTTTGACAACTTCACCCTCGGAGATTTCATCTTTACCGCTGTGGTAACAATCGGCACGGCCTTGATCGTCTATTTTGCCAATCGGGGGAGAAAAGGGTGAATTCCCTTGCCGCATGGTCGAAGGTCTGGGCCGCTTCCCTTCTGCTTGCTGTCTGTCTTCTTTTGCCGGCAACAAGTTTTGCTACGAGCGCTGGATCAATCTTTACGCTCTGGCCGATTATCGATTATCGTTCTTCCCCGCAGCATAACTTCGCCAGCCTCGGTCTTGCCGGTCCGCTGCTGCGTTATGAACGGCATGATACGAGGACGCGTTTCGGTCTGCGTCCCCTCTATTATCGCGAAACAGATGAAAAAGGGGGGATTGAGAGTGATCTCCTGTATCCTTTGATGACCTATCGTTCGAATCAGGATGAGCGTTCTTTTCAATTTTTTCATCTCTTGACCTCTGATGTCAGTACCGAGGACGGGAGCGATTTCATGCTCTTTCCCTTCCTCTTTTATCGCAATCCTCCGCAGGGAGAAGGCTATTTCGCCTTCTTTCCTGTTGGCGGCAAGATTTTGAACCGTTTCGGCCGCGATCGAATCCAGTTTGCCCTCTTTCCTCTTTATAGCAAGACCGAGCGCAAGGGGACGGAGACGACCAACCTCCTGTGGCCCTTCTTTTCGCTGACCCGCGGGGAGGATGAGCGCGGCTGGGCTTTTTGGCCTTTGTACGGAACCGCCGAAAAAAAAGGGGTATATCATCGCCAGTTCATGCTCTGGCCCTTCTTCTTTCGTAGCGATGAACGACTCGATACTTCAGAGCCCTTGCGGACACGGGCCTTCTTTCCGTTCTTTTACTTTGCCGATTCAACGACCCGTTTGGATCATACTTATCTCTGGCCCTTCTTTCGCCATATTGAAGATGACCGTAAAGATCTCGAGGAGTGGAACTTCCCCTGGCCGATCTTTCGCATCATTGACGGCAAAGATCGGCAGATGCTTCGTCTCCTCCCCTTTTACAGCGATGACCGCACTGAAAAATTGCACAGCCGCTGGCTGTTATGGCCTGTTTACAAGGAAGAAGAGCAAGCAACCCCGAACTACTCGTCGCAAAGACAGCGGGTTTTGTACTGGCTTTATTCCAATACAACGGAGCACTTTGCCGGGGAAGAAAGAGCATACCGGCATAGAATCGATCTCTGGCCGCTCTTAACTTTTGAAGAGAAGGACGGTCTGTCGCACTTCAGCACACTGGCGCTGCTCGAACCTTTTTTCCCCGACAACGAGCAGATTGAACGGAACTGGTCACCGCTGTGGCGCATTTACCAGCGCCGCTGGGACAGCGCCGGGAATAACGCTTCGACCTTCCTGTGGAATCTGTACTGGAAAGAGCGGCGCGGGGACGACCTTCTTTTCGAACTCTTCCCCTTGCTTTACTATCGTGATGAGGAGAGTCTGCAACGCTTTGAACTGTCGCTGCTCAAAGGGCTTTATCGCTACACGAAAGGATCTGAACAGTCGTGTACTTTTCTTTTTTATCTGCCGTGGGGTTGGTGCCATCCGTTAGCCGATAAAGCGCCACCGAAGGAGTTGCCTTAATGTTTCAATACGTCGGCCGCACACTCCTGAATATTAGTCAGACGACCGGAGAGATGCTTAAGCTCTTCTTTGCTACGGTCTATTTTTTTAAGGAAGCCCCCCGTAATCTCCCGGCAATCTTTCGCCAACTTGCGGAGATTGGCGTAAACACCTTGCCGATTGTTGCCCTCGCCGCCCTCTTTATCGGCATGGTCCTCGCTCTGCAAACCGGTTCGGCTCTTGTTCTTTATGGCTCCCAGAATGTTATTGGCTCGATCGTCGGTCTCTCCATGGTCAAAGAGCTCGGCCCGGTGATGACCAGCCTCCTCGTTGCCGGGCGTGTCGGTTCGGCGATGGCCGCGGAGATCGGTGCCATGGAGATTTATGAAGAGATCGACGCGCTCAAGACCCTGGAGATCAATCCGGTCCGCTATCTGGCTATGCCGCGCCTGATCGCCTGCCTGGCCGCCGTCCCGGCATTAGTCGTCTTTGTCGTCTTTATCGGCATTTTAGGGGGAGGAGTCATCTGTGCGATTAATCCCCAGATTTCAGTGCCGATCAACACCTACTATGATGGCATCGTCACTTCGATGGAGGCGATGGATATTGTCAAGGGATTGACCAAGGCACTGGTCTTCGGTGGCATCATCGGTCTGGTCAGTTGTTATGTCGGCTTCAAGACTTCCGGCGGCGCTCGCGGCATCGGTCGCTCGACGACCCGCTCGGTGGTTATGTCTTTTCTCCTGATCTTTGTTGCCAACTACTTTTTGACGCGGATGATGATGTAGAATGGATACGGTACAGTTAACCGGGAAGTGTGAGTCGATTCATGGCAGATGAGAAGAAAGATGAGGCAGTCTCCGAAGGATTCTTCAGCCGTCTTGTCCACGGCTTCAGTGCACCGATCTTTCAGGAAGGGAATTCCCATACGGCTGTAAACTATAACGAGTCCCGCGGGGTGGGGATCAAGATCGTTGATCTTCATAAATCTTTCGCTGGTCAGCCGGTTCTGCGTGGAATCAATCTCGAAATTTCCCCGGGGGAAACCTTCTCGATTATCGGTCCGTCAGGGACTGGTAAAAGTGTTTTGCTCAAGCATATTGTCCGCCTGCTCCAGCCTGATTCCGGTCAGATTTTTGTTGATGGTCAGGATATCAACGCCCCTCTTGCCGAGGGGGAGAGTCGTGATTACCGCTATAGCATGGTCTTTCAGTCCTCAGCTCTCTTTAATTCTCTGACCGTTGGCGAAAATGTCGGTCTGTGGCTGCGCGAGAACCGGATCTGTCCTGAGGCCCGGATACGCCAGATCATCAGGGAAAAGCTCGCCCTCGTCAACCTTGCCGGCAAGGAGGAAATGTTGACTTCCGAGCTCTCCGGCGGGATGAAAAAACGCGTCGCGATTGCCCGTTCGCTGGCGATGAATCCTGATCTGATCCTTTACGATGAGCCGACGGCGGAGCTCGACCCGGTGACATCCGACGAACTGGCGCGGGTGATTACCGATCTCAAGTCGAAGTTAAAGTTGACCACAGTGATCGTCACGCATGATTTGAACTTTGCCCTTTATCTTTCTGATCGGGTCGCCATGATTAATCCTGAAGGGATTGTTGAAGTCGGGACCCCGGAACAAATTAAAGCAAGCCAGAATCCTTTGGTGCGTAATTTTATTTACACCACCACCAAAGGGCTTAAGGGAGAATAGCGATATGACAATGACAATAGAAAAGAAGGTCGGTATCTTCTTTCTCCTTTCCCTGATTACTCTGGGAGTGATGATTGAGCTGGTGCAGGACTGGAATCCCTTCGAGCGCAGAGTTGGTTACACCACTTATTTTAAAGCGGTGGTCGGTCTCAAAGTCGGCGATCCGGTGATGGTCGCCGGCGTCAATGTCGGCAAGGTGACCGCCATCCGCATCGATGACGGACGGGTCCGCACTGACTTCGAAGTGTTGCTCGATACAGTGATCAAAGAAGATTCTGTCGCGGCGATCGGTCAGACCAGTTTGCTCGGCGGGACCTTCCTCGGTGTCGATTTCGGGACTAAAAACGCCAAAGTGATTCCCCCTGGCAGTGTCGTTGTCAGTCGTGACGGAGTCTCGATCGCTGACCTCCTCGACAGCTTCAATCGCAATCAGGATGAAACCTTTGCCATGGTTCAGGATATTCTGCGTGACAGCCGTGAGCCCTTTGTGACTCTTCTGCAGCGGCTTGAATCGGTCGTCAGCAAGGTCGATAGCGGTCAGGGGACGATCGGCCGATTGGTCAACGAAGATGAGATCTATGTCGAGCTTAATCAGACCATGAGCCAATTGCGGCAAATCGTCACGAGCGTCAAAGAAGGGAACGGGACCCTCGGCAAGTTGGTTGTTGACCCCGGTCTTTATGACAATGCCAACGCGACTGCCGATCAGTTGAAAAAAATTGCGGAAAAGATCAATGCCGGTGAAGGGACGATTGGCAAACTCGTC
The DNA here is from genome assembly GCA_002841765.1 of Deltaproteobacteria bacterium HGW-Deltaproteobacteria-4. Classification (NCBI taxonomy): domain Bacteria; class Deltaproteobacteria; species Deltaproteobacteria bacterium HGW-Deltaproteobacteria-4. The sequence goes on from PHAV01000001.1 coordinate 282,285, forward strand.
AATAATGATACAGTTTATAATGAACTCTCCGACGCCCTTGCCGATATCCGTCAAATTGTTGCCAAAGTCAATCAAGGCGAGGGGAGTCTTGGGAAACTGGTGAATGATCCGGCGTTGTATGATCAAGTTGCCGGGACAGCGCGGCGAGCCAACAATATTTTGACCAAAGTGGATGAAGGGCAGGGGACGCTGGGCCGTTTGGTGAATGAGGATGGTCTTTACCGTCAGTCGGAAGCGACGCTGAATAAAGTCGATCGGGCCGTTAGTGGTATGAGCGATACCGGTCCTATGTCGGCTCTTGGTACGGTGATCGGGACATTTTTTTAGTTTTTTGCGGTTTACTTAATATTCTGAGTCGTTGACTATTCTTGCCGCTTTTGCTTAAATAAGCGCGCTCTCAGGGAATTAACATCACTTTCCAACTCTCAAAGGAAACCATCTCATGAATCCCCTCGCAAAAGAACTGAATGATCACATCCTTGAACAAAACCCCCATGTTTTGGCGATGCTTTCGGATTTGGGAAAGAATCTCTTTTTTCCCAAAGGGATTCTGACGCAATCGGCCGAAGCCAAAGAAAAGGCGCATAAGTTTAATGCGACCATCGGGATAGCCACCGAGAATGGCGGCCCGATGTATTTGCAATGTATTCAGGACAAACTTGGCAATTTCGACCCGAAGGATATTTATCCTTACGCTCCCCCGGCCGGCAAGCCGGAGCTGCGGGCCTTGTGGCGCGAAAAGATGCTGCGGGAAAATCCCAGTCAGCAGGGGAAGCACTTCAGCACACCGATCGTCACCAATGCATTAACCCATGGCCTGTCGATTGTCGGTGATATGTTTGTCGGTGTTGGCGATCATATTGTCCTCCCTGACATGTTCTGGGGGAACTACAATCTCACTTTTGGGACCTGTAACGGCGGCATTATCAAAAAACACAACACCTTCACCCCGGCCGGGGGTTACGATGTTGACGCCTTCCGTACAACTCTCATGGCAACGGCGGTCGAAAAGGGGAAGGCGGTTGTAATTCTTAACTTCCCCAATAACCCGAGCGGCTACACCCCGACGGCCCCGGAAGGAGACGCGATTGTTGCGGCCATTCTTGATGTCGCGAACAGCGGCTGCAATGTTGTCGTGGTCACCGACGATGCTTATTTCGGTCTCTTTTACGAAGATTCCATGCAGGAGTCGCTCTTTGGTAAACTCGCCAACCTGCATCCGCGAATCCTTGCCATTAAACTCGACGGTGCCACTAAAGAAGAGTTTGTCTGGGGCTTCCGTACCGGCTTCATCACCTTTGCTGAAGGACACAGCGGCGAAAAGACCATGGTTCTGAATGCCTTGGAAAAGAAGGCGATGGGGATCATCCGCGCCAAGATCTCCAACTGTCCGCATCCTTCCCAGACCTTTGTCATTGAAGCTCTCCGCTCGCCGAACTTCATCGCCCAGAAACAGGAAAAGTTCGAGATTATGAAAGGGCGTTCTTTAGCGGTCAAAGAAGTTCTGAACAGTGGTAAATTTGACGATGTTTGGACGTACTACCCCTTCAATTCCGGTTACTTCATGTGTCTCAAGCTCAAAGGGGTCGAAGCCGAACCGCTGCGCCTTTACCTCCTTGATAAATACGGGGTCGGGACGATTTCCACCAACAAGACCGATCTGCGCATCGCCTTCTCTTGCATTGCGGCGCAAGACATTCCCGAACTCTTTGACATCATCGCCAAAGCGACGCGGGAACTGGCTGCCAAAGGATAAAACGGATTAAAAGAGGATTGACAACATCGTTCTTCTTCTCTATTATCCGCGAACACATTGCGGGAATAACTCAGTGGTAGAGTGCAACCTTCCCAAGGTTGAGGTCGCGAGTTCGAATCTCGTTTCCCGCTCCATAGAAAAATCAAAGGACTTAGCCGATTCGGTTAAGTCCTTTTTTTGAGCTTTTTGCATCTGTATTATTGGATGATTCGGCTGAGCAGCTCTTCGAGCAATTGGTTGCCGGCGTGATAAAAATCCGCAGGGGTAGCAAGGATTGCTTGCGGGCTCTGAACGTACGGGGCATCGACGAGCTCGTCACTGCCGGTCTCGATAAAGCATTGAACGAGTTCCGGAGTGGCCTCAAGGTGAAATTGCAGTGCAAGTACCTTGTTTTTGTACAAAAAGGCTTGATGGGCGCAAGCTGCGGAGCGGGCAAGAAGGGTGGCACCGGCAGGGAGGTCGAAGGTGTCGCCATGCCACTGAAAAACGGTGGTTGAGGGGAGGGTAATTGCTGTGTTTGTTGTCAGCCCTTCAATCGGCAGCCAGCCGATCTCCTTGTGCCGATTGGTTCTGACCCCGGCGCCAAGCGCGCTGGCGATGAGCTGCGAGCCGAGGCAGATACCGAGGACCGGGCGCTGGCGGTCGATGACCTGGCGGATGAAAACTTTTTCGGCGACCAGCCAGGGGAATTCCCCTTCGTCGTTGACGCTCATCGGTCCGCCGAGGATGATCAGGAGATCGACAGCGTCCGGGGCCGGGCACTCTTCTCCGTCGTAGAGTCGGACGATCTGATTCGTCTTGGCGTGACGGTCGAGCCAGGGAGCAAGGCTTCCCGGCCCTTCGATCGGATGATGTTGGAGGATAACGGCGTGCATCTGCTGCTCCTTCAGTTGACTTAAAGGATAACGAGCTCTTCGCTGGAAAAGGTAATGTGCTTGATGCCGTCGTCGGTGACGCGGAAGGTGTTTTCGATGCCGACGGCACCGAGTCCGGCAAAGACCGCTTTCGGTTCGAAGGCGAAGACCATGCCGGTTTCAAGGACACGATCATGGAAGCCGCGAGCGATAAAGGGATACTCGTCAATCTCGATGCCGACGCCGTGGCCGATAAAGGAGACCTGAGCACCGGGATTCCCCATGAAGCTTTCCTGATAACCGAGTTCACAGGCGTATTGGTGGCAGTTGTCGTAAATCGTCCCCCAGCTGACGCCGGGTTTAGCGATCTCTTTCAGACGGTTTTCGATGCGGATCATGTCGTCATAAGCGCGATGCAGCTTCTCTGGCAACCCGCCGATGCAGAAGACCCGGGTCTGGTCAGCGAGATAGCCGTCAAAGGCACCGCAAAAATCGACGATGATCGGTTCATTGGCGCGGAGACTCCGATAGCTCGCCCCCTGGCCGACCGCGGGGGTCAGTCCCATCCCCCCCAGCGGGGTGTCGCAGTAGGCCGGGGCGGCACTGTCGGTGCCGGAGGTGATCTGCCCGTAAAAGAGTTCACCATTATAAGAGCGCATGCGAATGACGCCGGGATGGCCTTCACGGCGTGCGCAGTATTCGAGTTCAGCGGCGAGTTCGAGTTCGGTCATGCCGACCTTGATGACCTCTTTGGCGCGTTGATGCACACGGTCGATCTGCAGGGCGCAATCTTTAATGATGGCAATTTCGTAAGGGGATTTGATGGCGCGCACGCGGCGGATCAGATCGGTGGCATTGCTCGTCGTCGCTTGCGGGAAGACTTTGCTGATGCGCTGGAAAAGGTCGACAGAGAGGACGTCAAACTCCATACCGAGCTTTTGCGGCGCTGTCAGCCCGTACCCTTGAATGAGGCCGGGGAGGTCCTTGGGGCTTTTGAGCGGCAGGATCTCCTTGAGTCCCGATTCCATTCTCGCCCGGCCGAAATCCTTACGGACAAAGTAGAGGGGATCACTCGTGGCCGGGACATAAAGAATCCCTTGTTGAATTGTGCCGGTAAAGTAAAAGAGATCGGCATTCTGCACCATGATGATAGCGTCGAAGCCCTCTTTTTGCATGAGATCCTGTAAGCGGGTGCAGCGGGAACGGAGTTCCTGAGCAGGAGTAATACGCATGTCGATCTCCTAGAAGAGGTGATAACGGTTCGGATTTTTTCGGGAGTTTACGCAACTTTTTATTGGTCGTCCAGCCCCTTCTGCGAAGACCGTTGATTTCATTTGTGGAGGATGTTATTTTCTCAAAGTAATTTATCCTTGACGACAAAAGAGAAACGATTGAGCGAAGTACAAGAACTTGAAAGATTCGCCGCCCATGATCAACACCTGGCGAGTCGATTGTTCGGTCAGCAGAATGCCCATCTGAAACAGATCGAGCAGGCGCTGGCTGTGCGGCTTACCTCGCGCGGCAGTGAGGTTTTGATTGAAGGCGAACCCCTGGCCGCCGCTTTGACCCGTCGCACTCTCGAAGAGTTGCAGTCGGTCATGGAAGGGGGATATCAGATCTATCCCAGCGATATCGATTACGCCATCCGCATCCTCAGCGCCGATTTCAATGCCGCGCTGCGTACCATCTTTCTCGACACTGTCTTTGTCTCCTCCCGTAAAAAAATTATCTCCCCGAAGAGCCTGGCGCAAAAAGAGTATATCGACGCGATTCGGCAGCATCCTGTCGTCTTTGGCGTCGGCCCTGCCGGAACCGGCAAGACCTATCTTGCCATGGCCATGGCCGTCTCTTATCTGCTCAAGAAAGAGGTCAGTCGCATCGTGCTGGTCCGTCCGGCGGTTGAAGCGGGCGAGAAGCTCGGCTTCCTACCCGGCGATCTCGCCGAAAAGGTCAATCCTTATCTGCGGCCGCTCTTTGATGCCCTTTACGACATGCTCGACTTTGAAAAGGGCCAGGCCCTGATTGAGCGTGGCACTATCGAAGTCGCGCCCCTGGCCTTTATGCGCGGTCGGACGTTGAACGACGCTTTTGTCATCCTCGATGAAGCGCAGAACACCACGGCCGAGCAGATGAAGATGTTTCTCACCCGTCTCGGTTTTGGCAGCCGTGCCGTCATTACCGGCGACGTCACCCAGATCGATTTGCCGACCAGTCGTCTCTCGGGGTTGATTCAGGCGCAAAAAGTTCTTGCCGGGGTGAAGGGGATCAGTTTTAATACCTTTACGGATCGCGATGTCGTCCGCCATCCGATCGTGCAGGCGATCGTTCAGGCTTATGATCGTGCCGCGATGACTTCAGAGCCATGAAAAATCCTCCGGAAGTTCCCGAAACCCACCGTCCGGTAATCAGCTGGACGACCCCGATTCCCGTTCTGAGTCGTGCAAGCGCTGTCCGCTACGGGATGCTCGTCCTTTTAGCCCTCCTCTTAACGCTGATCATCCTTCCGCACCCGGCCCGCATCCCTTCGGATTTTTACCCGGGGGATATCGCCACCCACAACTACAAGGCTTCACGCGACCTGCTTTTGGAAGATCGCTTTCTGACCGAACAGAAGCGCAGCGAAGCTTATGATCAGGTCGAATTTTATTACGACTTTGACAGTCATTTCGGTGAAGACCTGGTGGGGCGATTGGTTCAGGTCGGCTTAAGTCTGGAGCTTCAAGACAAAGAGAAGGCGCCCGCCACAGAGCACGAGAATATTCTCGGTTTTGTCGCGAGTAAAGAGGAGCTGGCGCTGTTGCAGCAGTTTGCCGACAATGAAGCCTGGCGGGCGGCAGTGCATCGGGCGGTTGTCGTCCCTTACAATGCCCTGGTCGTTGAAAATCTCCCGGCTTTTCAAAGCGACCGTGCCAAGGGGGTGGTGCTGCGCGATCTTCAGGGCAATATCCCGGAATCGAAACTCGGCAATCGCCTGGTAATTGATCTGCAGGAGTTGCGCGGCGAGATCAAGGGGCGGCTGGCAGAGCTGCGGACGATTCCCCTGAAACAGCGGCGGTTGCTCAGCGCGATGGTCGAAAAGATGCTTCGCCCCAATCTCACCTTTAATCGTGGTGAGACCGAACTGCGCCGCAAGGCAGCGGTCGATGCCGTCAATCCCGCCCTCTTTCAGATCAAACGCGGCGAGATGATCGTGCGGGTCGGAGAGCGTATCTCCGAGGAGCAACTTCGCAAACTCAAGGCGATTGCCTCGCACTCCGGCGATTATGCCGCATCCGTGCGCACGACCATCGGTTTGATGCTCTTGACCATCCTCCTCCTCTTTGCCGTGCATCGCTTTGGCAAGCTTAATATTCGCAAGTATCGCCCGAACAATCGCGATCTTCTCTTCCTTTCGATCTTTTTTGTGGTCTTCTTTCTGCTGGTCAAGATTGCTCTGGTCGTCTCCTCCACCCTGGATGCCGCTTTCCCCAATATCGAACCCGAGACCTTTTACTATCTCTTTCCCTTTGCTGTCGGCGCCATGGTCGTCCGCATCGTCCTGAATTCGGAAGTTGCCCTCATCTTCAATATCCTCGCGACCCTGCTCCTCGGGGTTCAATTCGGGGCGGCACCGATCCTCCTCTTTGTCTTTATCGGCGGGGTGACGGCCGCACATCGCGTCCGTCGCTGTAAAGAGCGCTCGGTCATCTATCGGGCGGGTCTTTATGTTGGACTGATCAACGCTTGTGCCGTCTTTTTTCTTGCCCTCCTTGCCGGGCGCCCCTTGAGCGAACAGACCCTGTGGGGGATGATCTTCGGTTTTTTTGGCGGACTCCTTTGTGCTGCGGTCACCACCGCCGTTATCCCGGTGATCGAGTCACTGTTTCGTTATACGACCGACATCAAGCTTTTGGAACTCGCCAATATGAATAATCCGCTGCTGCGCGAGTTGATGGTGCAGGCGCCGGGGACCTATCACCATTCGGTGATCGTCGGTAATCTCGTCGAAGCCGCGGCGGAATCGATCAATGCCAATCCTCTCCTGGCCAAAGTGGCGGCGTATTATCACGATATCGGTAAAATGAAAAAGCCTCTTTATTTTAGCGAGAATATGCGCGACGGCGAGAATCGCCACGACAAACTGGCGCCGTCGATGAGTGCCCTGATTATTGCCGCCCATGTCCGCGATGGTCTTGATCTCGCCAAAGAACACAAGCTTGGCGCGATGATCAAAGAGGTGATCGAACAGCATCACGGCACGGCGCAGATGCGCTTCTTTTATGATAAAGCGAAGCAGCAGCAGGGTCCGGATCTGCCGCCGCTCGATGAGCATGAATTCCGTTATCCCGGCCCCAAGCCCCAGACCCGGGAGGCAGCCCTGATCATGCTCGCAGATGCGGTTGAAGCGGCGAGCCGGACGCTGAAAAATCCGACCCCGGCACGCATTCAGGGGGCGGTGCAGAAGATCATCAATTACATCTTCACCGACGGCCAACTCGATGAATGTGAATTGACCCTGAAAGATCTGCATCTGATTGCAAAGAGTTTCAATCTGGTCCTGGCCGGCATTTATCACCACCGTATCGACTATCCGGAACCGGCCTTTAAAGAAACACAAAAAAGGAAGAGCAGTGAACATACAGATCGAGAACCGGCAAAAACAGCAGAAAATCAGCATTCCTCAACTCCGCAAAGTCGCCCGGAAGATATTAAGCGTCTCGGGATGTCCTGATGCCGAGCTGTCGATCCTCATCGTCGGCGACCGGCGCATTCGTCAGATCAATCGTGACTACCTGCAGCGCGACAAATCGACCAATGTCATCTCCTTTGCCCAGCAGGAAGGGGAGGCGATCGGCGCAGGCGGGCTTCTTTTGGGCGATGTGGTGATCTCGGCGGCGACAGCGGCCCGCGATGCTGCGGACGCCGGAGTCCCTTTTGTCAGCGAACTTTACTTTCTGTTATTGCACGGTATTCTTCACCTCCTCGGCTATGACCATGAACGCAGCGGCGCTGCAGAAGCGGCGCGGATGGAGGCGCGGGAGGAAGAGGTCTTTGCTATCCTGCGTGCCGAGTTCCCGGAGATCACAGCAAGTTCATGAAACCTTCGCGCTGGCTGGAGAGCGTCAACTGCGCTATTGAGGGGATCCTCTGGACCGCCCGTAGCCAGAAGCACATGCGCTGGCACTTTCTCAGTGCCGCTGCGGTCCTCTTTGCAGCGCTCTTCTTTAAGGTTCCGACCGTCGATTTTCTGCTTCTGACTCTGGCGATCACCGTTGTTCTCTTTGCCGAGATCATCAATACCGCGGTGGAAGTGGTCGTCGACCTTGTCAGTCCCGATTTTCATCCTCTCGCCAAACAGGCCAAGGATGTCGCCGCCGGAGCGGTTCTCCTTGCCACTTGCGGGGCGGCGGTGGTCGGTTATGTTGTCTTTTCCTCCCGTATCTTCTCCGCAGTGCCGGGGAAAGAGCGGATGATTGCCGATGTCCCCGGCGATGTTGCGGTGGTTTCGATCCTGATCGTGACGATCGCCGTGATTTTGCTCAAGGCGCACTTTGCCAAGGGGAGACCGCTGCACGGCGGCATGCCGAGCGGTCACGCTGCGGTCGCTTTTGCTATCGCCGTCGCTATCGTTTTTTCCGGTGCAACCCTGATTATTGACCTTTGCGCCTTTACTTTGGCAGCTATGGTCAGCCAGAGCCGGCTGTTGATGAAGATTCATACTCTAGGAGAAGTCCTCTTCGGCGCTCTGCTCGGGAGTTGTCTCGCTCTGTTTTTACATTTACTGCTCTAATATCCTAACTTTCAAAGGAGAAGCCAACGTTGGAAAGTGACAGTCCCACCCCCAAATTATCCCCGCTCAGTATCTTGTTCAGTCGCATCTTTTTCGGCCGGCCGCGCCGGGCGCGCACCGGTGAAGAGCTGCAGGAACTCATCGAAGAATCAGAAGCAAACGGCATCCTCAATGAAGAAGAAGGGGAGATGCTCCACTCCATCCTCGAATTCGGCGACATGATTGTCCGTCAAGTCATGGTCACCCGGACCGACATGGTCATCTGCCCGATCACCGCCAACCTCTCCCGCCTCCTCGAATTGATCAACTCCAGCGGTCATTCACGTATCCCCATCTTCGAAGGGAACACCGACGGTATCGTCGGCATCGTTTATGCCAAGGACCTGCTCCGTTACTGGGGGGCTAATGATGACACCCTGACCATTGCCGCGGTCATGCGCACCCCTTTTTATGTGCCGGAGACCAAGGCGGTGGAGGATCTTCTTCAGGACTTCCGCAGCAAGCGGGTGCATATGGCGATCGTTATTGACGAATATGGCGGCACTTCAGGCTTGGTGACGATCGAGGATCTGCTCGAAGAGATCGTCGGCGATATTCAGGATGAATTCGACCGAGAAGAGGATTGGCTGATCGTCGAAGAGGATGGCGGTGTTTTGGTCGATGGCCGGCTCAATATTGCCGATCTTGAAGAATATTTCGATCTGGAGATCCCCCGCGACAAATTCGATACGGTCGGCGGCTATCTGGTCAATCTCAACGGCCAAGTGCCGGCCTGCGGTGAATTTTTTACAGACAGCGGCCTGAGCCTGGAGGTCGTTGCCGCTGACCAGCGCAAAGTTTCCAAGGTACGTATCCGCCGCTTCACCGAAAGTCCGGTTGCGGAGATTTACGAATAATGTGGCGTTCCCTGGCCGCCCTGCCGTGGCGGATACTCTTCACTTCGACCTTGGCCGGCCTCCTGCTGGCATTGGCATATCCGCGCCCGGACTTTGCCGCCATCGCCTGGGTCGCTTTAGTCCCCCTCTGTCTGTGTCTGCATGCCCGCCCATTCTGGTCCGGTTTCGCCGCCGGCCTCGGTTTTTTCGGCCTGGTCCTGTACTGGCTGAACATTGTCATGGTCACCTTTGGCCATCTTCATCCCCTCCTTTCGCTTGTTTGCTATCTCATGCTCGTCGCTTATCTTGCCCTCTTCTTTGCCGGCGTGACCTGGGGGACGGCTTACCTGCAGCGCCGCCTCAATCTCTCCAGTGCTTTGACCTTTCCTGTCCTTTGGGTGGCGCTGGAATATCTCCGTGCGCATGCTCTGACCGGTTTTCCCTGGGCGCTCCTCGGTTATTCACAACAGAGCTGGCTGCAGGCGATCCAGTCGGCGGATCTCTTCGGCGTTTACGGCCTCAGTTACCTGCTCGCCTTGGTTAATGTCACTGTCGCCCTGATGATCGTCGCCCTGCGCCAGCACCGGCAGATGCCGCGTCTTGCGGTTGCCGCGTCGATCCTCCTCTTTAGCGCCAATCTCCTGTACGGCTACCTGAGTTTGCAGGAGAATTCGGCCGAACGCGAGCAGACCCTGACGACGACGCTGGTGCAGGGGAATATCGATCAGTCGATCAAGTGGGATCCGGCCTTTGTCCAGTCGACCGTCGAACGCTACCGTGATCTCTCCCTGTCCGCTGCCAGTGAATATAAATCCGAACTGATCGTCTGGCCGGAAAGCGCCACCCCCTTTTATTATCAGGATAAGAACCCCCTCGGTGAGGAAGTGCGGCAGGTGGCGATCAACAGCCAGGCAGCGCTCCTCTTCGGCAGCCCGGCCTACGAAAAACGCGCCGACGGACGTTGGCACTTTCTCAACAGTGCCTTCCTCCTCGGCAGCAAGGGTGAGACCCTCGGTCGCGGCGACAAGGTTCATCTCGTTCCTTTTGGCGAGTATGTGCCGCTCAAGAAGATCCTCCCCTTTGTTAACAAGCTCGTCGAAGGGATCGGCGACTTCTCGGCCGGTATCATTCAGCCGCTGCGTCTCGGCGAACATCGCATCGGTATCCTTGTCTGCTACGAAGGGATCTTCCCGGAGTTGGCCCGCGCTTATGTGAATCAGGGGAGTGATCTCCTTGTCAACGTCACCAACGATGCCTGGTACGGTCAATCCTCCGCCCCCTTTCAACACCTCTCCATGGCGCGTTTCCGGGCCATTGAAAACCGTATCTGGCTGGTGCGGGCGGCCAATACCGGGATCAGCGCCTTTATCGATCCCACCGGCCAGATCATCGGCGCGACGCCGATCTTCGTCACCCTCTCCACCACCGCCAAGGTCGGTCTCGGCAGTCGGCCGACCCTGTATCGCAGCATCGGCGATACCCTGTCGCTTGCCTTTCTGTTGCTTTGCGCCTACTGGTTCTGGTGTGCCTGGCGCCGTCCGCGCTTGAGCTGATGATGAGCAAGGAGATTTTATGGCGGATTTGACCGCAATTTACCAAGCATCCCTGGCCAAATGGGGCGTTGAAGGACAATACGATCAGGCGATCGAAGAGTGCGCCGAACTGATCACGGCGCTGATGCACCTGCGCCGGCAGCGCAATAACGAGGAGGAAGTCATCGCCGAACTCGCCGATGTCACCTTGATGATTGGACAGCTCACCTACATGTTCGGCCCTGAGCGGGTTGCCCGGGCCAAGGCTGAGAAGATCGCCAAGCTCCATGCCCTCCTTGACGCCTGAAAAGCGTCGGTAGGGGGCGGGTCTTGTGCCCGCCCGGCTGGCAAAGACGGGCGACCACAAGGGTGCGTCCCTACCATATTCAACCAAGTCGTGTTGATTACGATTTGAAAATAAGACAGTGTTTGTAATCGCCGTACTTTTCTTGACTTGAAGTACATCCGTTGTTATATTCCGCCGGTCATTTTCAGTGAGGATAAATTGATGCGTACTGCAAAGTTGGCTAAAGGATTGGTGCAGATCTATACCGGCAACGGCAAGGGCAAGACGACCGCCTCTCTGGGACTCGCCTTTCGTGCTGTCGGCAGCGGTTTGCGTGTCCATATCATGCAGTTCATGAAGGGACAGACGGTCTACGGCGAGCTTGAATCCGCCAAAGCCCTGGCCCCGCTGTTGAGCATCGAACAGGTCGGTCGCAAGGATTTTGTTATTCCCGGTAAAATTGACCCGATTGATGTCGAAATGGCGCAGTCGGCCTTTGCCCGCGGCAAAGCGCTGGTCCTCAGTGGCGATTACGATCTTGTTATCCTTGACGAACTCAACTGCGCCGTCGATCTCGGACTCATCCCCGTGGCGGACGTCAAGGAGTTGATTGCCCTCAAACCGCTCACGACCGAACTGGTCCTCACCGGCCGCGGCGCCCACCCCGAGATTATTGAACTCGCCGATCTTGTTACCGAGATGCGTGAAATCAAGCATTACTACAAGGACGGGCAACCCGCCCGGGTCGGTATTGAATCATAAGTCGTCAATTTCATAAAAAAGAGGAGAGAAGATTATGGCAGAGAGAAAATTGCGGCTGCTGGTCGCCAAGCCCGGCCTCGACGGACATGACCGTGGTGCCAAGATTGTTGCCCGGTCCTTTCGCGACGCCGGTTTCGAAGTTATCTACACCGGCCTGCGCCAGACCCCCGAGCAGATCGTCAGTGCCGCCATCCAGGAAGATGTCGACGCGGTCAGCATGTCGATCCTTTCCGGGGCGCACAACACCCTCTTCCCCCGCGTCATCGAACTCCTCAAGGAGAAGGGCGCTCCCGAGATTCCGGTCTTCGGCGGTGGCATCATCCCGGAAGAGGATATCCCCGGCCTCCTCGAAGCCGGCGTCAAGCAGATCTTCACCCCCGGCACCAGCACCCAGGCGATCAACGAGTGGGTCGTCGCCAACATCCACCCGCGCGCCTGATAAAATCCATGGCATTGGCAGAACGCATCCTGCAAGGGGAGATCCGGGCCACCGCCATTCTCCTCCGCGATATCGACGACGGCATGGCCAGTGCCGTGACCGAACTCAAGCAGCTTTATCCCCATACCGGTCGCGCCTTTATCCTCGGCATCACCGGCCCCCCCGGCGCCGGCAAATCGACCCTCACCGACAAGGTCATTGCCGCTTACCGTGCGCGCGGCCTCAAGGTGGCGGTCGTCGCCATCGATCCGACCAGCCCCTTTACCGGCGGCGCCATCCTCGGTGACCGCATCCGCATGAATCGCCACGCCACGGACGACGGAGTCTTTATACGCTCCCTCGGCACCCGCGGCCATCTCGGCGGACTGTCTCGTTCGACCAACGATATTGTCAGCGTCTTCGATGCGGCCGGCTGGGACATTGTCATTGTCGAGACCGTCGGCGTCGGTCAGGATGAAGTCGATATCGTCCGCGTCGCCCACACCTCGGTCGTCGTCATGGTACCGGGATTGGGCGATGATATCCAGGCGATCAAGGCCGGCATCCTCGAGATCGGCGATCTCTTCGTTGTCAACAAGGCTGACCGCCCCGATGCCGACCGGGCGGTGCGCGATCTGGAGATGATGCTGGAGATGAACCATCCTCCAGAGGGCGATTGGTGGCCGCCGGTGCTGCGCTGTGTCGCGCAAAAAGGGGAAGGGGTGGCAGAGCTGATCGAAAAGATCGACGAGCATCGCACCTTTTTGCAAAGTACCGAGCAGATCGAACGCTTCGAACGCAACAAAAGTACGCTGCGGTTTGAGACGCTGCTGCGCGATCAGCTCTACAGCCGGGTGCGCACCCACATCAGTGACAGCGGCGTCCTGGCGGAGATGATTGCCGCCATCAGCCGCCGCGAACTCGACCCTTACAGCGCCGTCGAGACCATCCTCACCGCCCATCTGCTGCGGGTCGATCTGCCAGAAAGTGATTGACAGTCCCACTCTCGACTTGTTATAAACCATGCCGACATCAAGGGCGCATAGCTCAGCGGGAGAGCACTGCCTTCACACGGCAGTGGTCGCAGGTTCGATCCCTGCTGCGCCCACCAAATAAACAAACAAACGGGTCAGCTTAATTGCTGACCCGTTTGTTTGTTTGAAGGCGTAGTAAAAAACTTGAGATCTGAGCCTGTGCTGATGGCGGCTGATCAGAGCGTTTCTGGCCAGAGGCGGGCGCCGTGGAGTACTCGGAATCTGGATCGTTTCTTTCTTGTTACGATTCAACGGTTATGGGGTGGGATAAAAGGTGATTTTTTGATCTTGTCTTGAAACAGGGTTGACAGCCCGATCAAAATGATATAGTTTAATATTAAACTATATGACGTTAAACAAAATGGGGTAACGAGATGAAAAAGCCAGGCAGCCCAACCTACAGAGCACTGAATACCTACACCAAGCTGATGCGGGCGGCCGAATCCGTCACCAGTCGGGTCCATCGCGTTCTGGCTGCACCCAAACTCACTATCAGTCAGTTTGGCGTTCTGGAAGCTTTATATCACAAAGGCCCCCTCTGTCAGAAGGATATTGCCGCCAAGATTCTCAAGAGTACAGGTAACATCACTATGGTTGTCGATAATCTCGAAAAATGCGGTTTGGTCCGGCGTGAACGCGACAATGAGGACCGCCGTTTTTTAACCATCCACCTGACGGAATCGGGGACAAAATTGATCGCCGGAGTCTTTACTGAAGTTGAAGCAGCTATCGTTAAGGAAATGGCGGCACTAACCGAGAGTGAACAGGATTTAATCGGAAACTTGTGTAAAATATTGGGAAAGAAGGAGGTGTAATGTAGGGGCGGTTTTTTTAGGATGATAGTTTAACATCAAATAAATATTTTTTTAACCTCAAGGAGAATAACCATGAAAAGACGGATCATTGCCATCACCACCACCATCGTCGCGCTTGTCCTTCCGGGCCTGTAAAGGATTTTGTGTAAATGGGTTTGTCGGTTAATAAGTCGGCATCCTGTCGCCGAAGATGATCGTAAACTGATTGAGTGCCGATTTC